>DAIQQK010000042.1:0-23035 GCA_036786835.1 Acidimicrobiales bacterium
CGAGTTCGACTTGCGGACGATCATCTACGAGCACCTCACGAAGATGTCGTTCTCCTTCTACGACCGGGTCCAATCGGGACAACTCATCTCGCGAGCCAATTCCGACATCCGGTCGGTCCAGATGTATATGACGTTCGCGCCGATGATCCTCGTGCAGTGCTCGATCGCCGTGGTCGCGTTCGGCTACATGCTCTCGATCGACGTACCCCTCGCTTTCGTGGCGATGGTGACCATGCCGTTCGTGTTCGTCGTCGGTCACCGCATGCGCAAGTCCATGTTCCCGGTCTCCTGGCTGATCCAGGCCCGCCTAGCGGATGTGGCGACGATCGTCGACGAGAACGTGAACGGGGTGAGGGTCGTGAAGTCCTTCGCCGCCGAGGGCACGCAGCTGCGCTCCCTCTCCAAGGCCGCCCAGAAGCTGCAGTGGGGTTACGTGAAGGACGCGGACCTGCGCGCCCGGTGGACTCCCGCGGTGCAGAACCTGCCTCAGGTCGGCCTTGCTCTCGTGCTCGGGTTCGGCGGCTACATGGTGATCCAGGGTCACCTCGGGGTCGGCTCGATCCTCGCGTTCAACGCGTACCTTCTGATGCTCCAGGCGCCCTTCATGATGCTCGGGATGATCATCATGATGGGCCAGCGCGCGGCTGCCTCGGCCGAGCGGATCTACGAGATCCTCGACACCCCGCCCGCCGTGGAAGACCGCCCCGGCGCCACGGAGCTCCCAGATTGCCGGGGCGACGTGCGGTTCGAGGACGTCTCCTTCGCCTACGGTCCCGGACTTCCGGTGGTTCTGTCGCACTTCGACCTGCATCTGCGCCCCGGAGATACGGTCGCCCTGGTCGGGCGCACCGGATCGGGCAAGTCGTCGGTCGCCCGGCTCATCCCCCGCTTCTACGACGTGACCGAAGGACGCTTTCTCGTGGACGGACACGACGTGCGCGACCTCACCCTCGAGAGCCTTCGTGAGCACGTCGGGGTCGTGCTCGACGAGGCGTTCCTGTTCTCTGTGTCGATCAGGGACAACATCGCCTATGGCCGTCCCGATGCCGATCTCGCCGACATAGAAGCTGCGGCACGTGCTGCAGGCGCGGACGAGTTCATCCGCCAGCTGCCCGAGGGCTACGACACCGTCGTCGGCGAGCGCGGCTACACCCTCTCGGGCGGACAGCGCCAGCGCATCTCGATCGCCCGCACCCTTCTCGTGAACCCGCCGATCCTCGTGCTCGACGACGCAACCAGCGCCATCGACGTTCAAGTCGAACAGCAGATCCACGATGCGCTTCGGGTGCTGATGGAGGGCCGCACGACGCTCATCGTGGCGCATCGCCTTTCGACGATCGCTCTGGCGGACCGGGTCGTGCTCCTCGAGGACGGGCGCATCGTGGCGGACGGCACCCACGCCGAGCTCCTCGAGAGCACTCCGCAGTACGCAGAGGTCCTCGCCCAGGTCGAGCGCGACGCGATGGCTGCGGTCGCGGCATCCATGCAGGAGTCCGACAACCTCGTCGGTGCTCGAGACGACGGTGAGGGGCTCACCTCGCCTGAGCGAACCGAGATCGGGGACCTCTGATGGGCTTCGGTGGCGGCTGGGGCGGGCCGATCTTCGGCGGCGGGGTCCGTCCCGGCTCGCCCGCGGCACCGGGGCTCCCGTTCGGCGGCATCCCTCCCGAGCTCCAGGACGGCGTGGACTCGCTCCTGGCGGGGGAGCCCGACCACGGCGAGCCGAAGGCCGCCTTCTCCCAGCACCGCAGCGCCAGAGAGCGCAGCCGTCTGAGCTTGTGGCGGTTGCTGCTCGAGTACCCGTGGATGCTGGTCGCTTCCGCGGTCCTCGTCGTGGTCACGAGTGCCTCCCTCCAGGCGGGCCCGAAGCTGACCGAGATCGCCATCAACGACGGCATGCTCCCCGGGCATCACCACCTGGGTGTCGTGCTCTTGGTCGCAGGCATCTTCCTCGCGTTCGTCGCGTTCTCGTCGGTCACGCAGCGGGCGTTGGTACGGGTGACCGGCAGGCTCGCTGCCTGGGTGATGAACGACCTGAGGGTCGAGGTGTTCTCCCACCTCCAGCGTCTGTCGCTCGACTACTTCACGGCCGAGAAGGCGGGCGTGGTGATGACGCGCATGACGAGCGACATCGAGAACCTCCAACAGCTCCTCCAGGACGGCTTGGCCCAGTTCGCCGTCCAGGCACTCACGATGATCATCATCACGGTGATCCTCTTCACGACCAACGTCTTCCTTGCGCTCGTCACCGTGCTCTTGGTCGTCCCCGTGCTCTTCGTCATGTCGCTGTGGTTCAGGGTCGCCTCCGAACGCGGATACGACCGTGTGCGCGACGGAATCGCCGACGTGATGTCGGACCTCTCCGAGAGCCTGCACGGAGTCCGTGTCGTGACCTCGCACAACCGCCAGCAGCACAACATCGTCCATCACCGCAACGTCGTGGGGAGCTATCGCGACGCGAACCTCTACACGGCCAAGATAAACGCCGTCTACGGCCCGGGAACGCAGCTCGTCGGCTGGCTCGGCCAGGCCGCGCTGCTCGCCATCGGAGGCGACATGGTCGTGCGCCATTCGCTCTCGATCGGCGCGCTCGTCGCGTTCTTCTTGTACCTGAACCGCTTCTTCGCTCCGATCCAGCTCCTGGTGCAGCAGTACAACGGGTTCCAGCAGGGCCAGGCCTCGATTTTCAAGCTCCGAACCTTGCTCGAGACCGAGCCGAGCGTCACCGAGGCGCTCGACGCCCACGAGCTCCCTCCCATAGAAGGTGAGATCGTCTTCGACGACGTCACGTTCGGCTACGAGCCGGGCGCGCCGGTCCTCCACCACGTCGACTTGGCGATAGCCCCCGGGGAGACGGTCGCCTTCGTCGGGCCGACCGGCGCCGGGAAGTCCACGATCGCGAAGCTCATCATCCGCTTCTACGACCCCACCTCGGGGCACGTGCTCGTCGACGGACACGACATACAGGACGTCACGCTCGAGTCGCTTCGCCGCCAGCTCGGCGTTGTGCCCCAAGAGCCCTTCCTGTTCGCCGGCACGATCCGCGACAACCTCGCGTTCGCCCGCCCGTCCGCCTCGGACGAGGACGTCGCCGAGGCCGTCCGGGTGGTCGGGCTCGGCGAGCTGATCGACCGCTTCCCCGACGGCGTCGATACAGTCGTCCACGAGCGCGGGCAGTCGCTGTCGTCGGGAGAACGGCAGTTGATCGCGCTCGGCCGGGCGTTCCTGGCACATCCGCGCGTGCTGGTCCTCGACGAAGCCACGTCGAACCTCGACCTTCAGTCGGAGACCCGCGTCGAAGCCGCTCTGGACGCGCTGCTCGAGGCGCGCACCGCGGTCCTCATCGCCCACAGGCTGTCCACGGCGATGAAGGCGGACCGAATCGTCGTGATCGACGACGGCCGCGTCGTCGAGACCGGCTCGCACGCCGAGCTGCTCTCGAGGCAGGGACGCTACGCCGAGATGTTCGGAGCCTGGATCGCCGGGTCCGATCTGGACTCGGCGGCCGAAGCCACACACAACCCCGGCGTCACGACCGCCGGGGAGTCGAGCGCCTGACGAGCTCTCTCGTCAGGCCGACTTGCGGCGCTGGCGGACGATGCGACGGCGCTCGCGCTCCGTGGCTCCGCCCCATACCCCTTCCCGCTCGCGGTTGGCCAGGGCGTGCTCGAGGCAAGCCTGGCGTACCGGGCAAATAGCGCAGATCGCCTTGGCCTCTTCGGCTTCCTCGTCGGTCACCGGGAAGAAGACCTCGGGGTCGATACCCCGGCAGGCGGCTCGCTTGCGCCAGCTGGCGGTCGTCGTAAGGGCGGTCATCGGAGTCACTTCCTCAAGCATTCTGTGCGCTGTCGTACCTAGTCTCTTGTAGTCATTTCCGCTGGTTAAACCCTGTGAGCAGGGACAATGGTCCCCCCCAAAGGAAAAACAGCGGAAGGAACAGTATGGCTCAGGGTGCGACCCCTGTAAAGACCGCCTCCACCGGGATTGGCTGCGGGCGGCCGTCTCAGGGCCGGAGGTCGCCTAGCAGCTCCTGTCTGGTCTCCTCGGAGAGAGTGGTCTCCTCGTCGTAGGAGCGGTGCGCGATCGCGAGGCGCACCGGTCCGTTTGCGAACAGCTCGACTTGCTCCGGGGTCAGGCTGAACCTCACGTAGTGCACCGACGACGTGATCGCCTCGCGGGTCAGGGCCTCCTCGTGGGCCGACTCGGGCACGCTGTGGACGACGTCAAAGGTTCCTGTGGGGGTGGAACCGCCCAGTCTCAGCTCGGCCGCCCGCTCGATGCCGACGAGCTTTCCGAGCCACTCACGAAGCGCCGCCTCACTCGTGAGCTCTATGAAGAGGGTCGCCGACAGCTCCCCTGGCTCGGGGATCAAGGGGTTGTAGACGTCGAGCTCCCCTTGCACCTGCTCGTCGCTGAGCATCTTCTCGACCCGGACCATCTCCTGGACCTGGAAGCGGATCGTCTCTCGGTTCTCGAACAGAACCGTGACGAGCGGCCCGACGGGGACGCGCCGCTTGCGCTTCAGCTCGATGATCTCGTCGCGAAATGCGACGCGTCCGCGTTCGTAGGCGCGCAGACCCTCGATGTCCTCGAGCCTCAGGTGGCGCCTCGAAGCAGCGCCCCTGCTTACTGGGTCACGCTCAGGAGACAGACTTGAGGCCCTCGGTGAACCTCCCGGCGTGGCTCTTCTCGGCCCTCGCGAGGGTCTCGAGCCACTCGGCGACCTCCACGAAGCCCTCGTCACGCGCAGTGCGGGCGAAGCCCGGGTACATCTCGGTGTACTCGTACGTCTCGCCCTCGATCGCGGACTTCAGATTGTCGGTGGTGGGGCCCACCGGCACTCCGGTGACGGGGTCGCCGACCTCACGCAGGAAGTCGAAATGCCCGAAAGCGTGGCCGGTCTCACCCTCGGCGACTGAGCGGAAGAGGGCGGCCACGTCCGGGTAGCCCTCGACATCCGCCTTCTGAGCGAAGTAGAGGTAGCGGCGGTTCGCCTGGCTCTCGCCGGCGAACGCTGTCTTCAGGTTGGCCTCGGTCTGGGATCCCTTCAGTGCAGGCACGTGTCTTTCCCTTCCTTCTCTTTCTCTGTTTCCTCGAACGCTGGCTCTATCGAACGCTGTCTCTATCGAACGCTGCTCGTCGAACTGCGGCGACAATCACCGCAGGTTCCCCGGAACACAACTTCGGCTTCTCCGACATCGAAACCCTCGTCGGAGCCCGCCGGCACGGTGACCGAGGTGTAGTCGGCGTGCAGATCCCGCACCTTCCCGCAGGTTCGGCAAACGAGGTGGTGGTGCGCGCTCTCGACGTTCGGGTCGAACCTCGTCGTCCCCGTCCCCAGGTCGAGCGCCGCCACCTCACCCATCGATGCCAGCTCGTTCAGTGTCTGGTACACCGTCTTCAACGAGATCGTCTCCATCACCGCCCGAGCCGCATCGTGCACCGACTCCGCGGTGGGGTGACTGGCGTCGCCCTGCAGCACACGGAAGATGCACTGGCGCTGGGGTGTGACCTTGCGGCCTTGGTCCCGGAACAGCACCGTGAGCTCCTCGACCGACTTCACGGCGGGGAAGGTAACACCACCGATTGTTGATTGACAATCAGTGTCGAAATCGCCGCTGACCAGGGTGTGAGGCAGGCCCTGCGCGTCCGGCCCAGAAGCTCCGTCGCACGACCGTCGCCTACGGAGGCGGGTTCGAGGGCTCCAGTCGGCGATCGACGCAACGCTGAGCGCCACTTACCAGGCTTTGGTTACCGCCAACGGAGGCAGCACATCAGTGGCGCGCAAGACACGTGACACCGCTTCCAAGTTCGCCGGGGAGTCGATCCCGCAACTCGACCCGATCACCTCACACTAAAAGGTCGTGTCGGTTGTGCATCGCGCGCTGCGCCGGATGTTGCGGACCAGACCAGTTCGTCGGAACTTGGGTGACTATCCTGTCGAGGTGGCTCCGCCGCGGACCGTCCGTCCCGAGGGCATGAGAGCACCCTTCACTCGGTCAATAGCGGCAATCGGATCTGGGTTGGCTTGCCTTCTTGGACCGTTGACCGCCGTCGTGACGGGTCCCCTTCCTCATGCTGCTGCCTCGGAACGCGCGGCAAGCACTCAGCAACAGGAACTTACGGCCGGCGATGCAGCGCCTGGGAAGCAGCTCGGAGCATCCGTTGCACTGAGCGGGAACGGCAGCACAGCGGTCGTCGGGTCCTGCGGGGCCCCGCCCCCGGGCGTCTGCACTGGTACCCAAGGCGCGGTCTACATCTTCATAAAGAGCGGCAACTCCTGGATTCAGCAACAGGAGCTGACGGCCAGCGACGGGGCCGCCAACGACGCTTTCGGACGCTCTGTGGCCGTCAGTGAGGACGGCAACACCGTTCTGGTAGGGGCATTCAACAAGACAGTCGGGGTTAATCCTTTCAACGGGGCCGCCTACGTTTTCACACGAAATGGCACCACCTGGACCCAGCAAGCTGAGCTCACTCCGACTCCCGGCGGCATCGACTTGTCGTTCGGGGAATCAGTCTCACTGAGCGCCGATGGCAACACCGCTCTCGTCGGCTCCGCTTCTGGCTTCCAGGCTGCCTTCGTGTTCATCCGAATCGGCAGCATCTGGACCCAGCAGGTCGAACTCAACCCCAGCGACGGTGCAATCGGTCTTGCGTTCGGACGTTCGGTGTCGCTGAGCGCCGATGGCAACACCGCCCTCGTTGGCGCTTATCCAAACCCGAGCTCGAACATCGGGGCTGCCTACGTGTTCACGCGAAGCGGCACCACATGGACCCAGCAGCAGAAGCTCACCGCCAGCGACGGGGCAAGCGGGGACCTCTTCGGATTCGGGTCGCTAAGCGGAGACGGCAATCAGGCACTCATCGGCGCGCCCGGTAAGAACTCGATGACAGGGGTGGCCTACGTGTTCACGCGAAGCGGCACCACCTGGACCCAGCAGCAGGAACTGATGGCAAACGACGGGGCGGGCGGGGACTTCTTTGGTGCCGGTGGCGGGTCGCTGAACGCCGACGGCACGACCGCCCTCATCAGCGCTCTCGGTAAGAACTCACTCACCGGGGTGGTCTATGTATTTGCACTCACTGGCTCCACCTGGACCCAACAGCAGGAGCTCACGCCCGGCGACGGGGCGAGCGGGGACTTCTTTGGTAATTCAACCTCAATAGGCGATGCCGGCGGATGTACCGCTCTTATCGGCGCGCCAAACCACAATTCGCGAGCAGGGTCCGCCTACGTCTTCGCCAACTATTCGCCGTGTTCGGCTGGCACAGGGGGCCAGGCGACTCCTTCGGCACCTGTCGACCTGGTTGGCGCAGATGGACCGATCACGTTGAACTGGGACCCTCCGGTATCTTCCGGGACCGCGCCGGTCACCTCCTACGAATTGTTCCGTTTCACCTCGAACACGTCGGCGGCCCTGGTAGCCACCGTCGCTGCGCCGACGACGACATATGTGGACTCGAACGTGATCCCCGGCGTCACCTATTCCTATTACGTCGAGGCGCTGAACATCTACGGGTCCTCACCACCATCGAACGTGGTTTCGATCACCCCCACTTCCGCGGCGGCGCCTCCGCCTCCCTCTTCTTCGTGCTCGGGGGCAACCGGCAACGCTGCCTTCATCTGTGCGCTCTACCAGGACATCCTCGGCCGTGTCGCGGATCAGGCGGGCCTGCTCTCCTGGCAGGCGGCGATGTCCTCTGGGGCGAGTCCGACTCAGATCGCCTACGGCATGGCCACCTCCACCGAGTACCAGACCGACTTCATCGAAGCTGACTACGAGGCGTTCCTCGGAAGAGCGGCCGACCCTGGTGGGCTCTCCACTTGGCACTCTGCTTTCAACTTGGGGGCCACCGACGAGCAGGTGGACGCAGGCATACTCGGCTCGGCTGAGTTCTTCTCCGATGCAGGCGGCGTCAACAGCGGCTTCATAAACAGCGTGTACCAGGACCTGCTCGGCAGACCGGCTGACTCCACCGGGCTCGCCACGTGGAACCAAGCTCTCGCTGACGGATTAAGCCGCACGCAGGTCGCTTTCTACATCGACACCTCGAACGAATCGCGCACAGACACTGTGCAGTTCTTCTACCAGACGCTTCTGAATCGCCCGGCCGACCCAGGTGGGCTTTCTACCTGGGTGGGAGCTCTCGACTCCGGTGCCACCGACGAGCAGGTGCTCGCCGCGATCGCCGGATCGCCCGAGTTCTACTCAGACGCGACGAGCGCGTAGGAACAGCACCTCCAAAACGCAAACCGTCGTCACCCAGGGGTAGTCGGCCCAGAGGGTGGGTGAGCCGACAGGTCGCCAGGAAAGCTGACGTTCGGCGGCGGCTGGTGGACCTCGGCGGCGGCCGGAACCTTGCATACCGCACTCAATTGCGCGTGGCCAAGCGACGATAAATCGACCCATGACAGCCCATGGCATTGACCGCCCATGAGGAACCTGGCTGCGACGGTGTGGAGGCGCAACGTTCTCGACCGCGCCGGATTCGTCCTTCTCCTCCTCGCGGTGGGGGCGGCGATCCTGGTGTTGCCGTTCGCCCTCATCTCTCTGGCGAGCAGCCTGAGGCATCCGGTCGCCGCGGACGCCTTTCACATTGCTTTCCCCGCCGCGAGTCAGGATTCGACGACTGCAATCAATGTCCGCCTCGTCGCAATCGACGAGACTTCACAGAAGGTCACGCTCCAAGTCACGGGTGATCGACGCTGCACCACAGCTTGTGGAACGAGTCAAGTAATCCAGTTCTTCTCGCTTCGTGCCGATCCACAGGGATCCGACGGAGCCCCTCCATCCCAGGATGTCTCCGTCCCGGCGGACGGAGAATTCAACGGGTCGGTAGATCTCCCCGTTTCAGGCGGTCTCGGGTCCTACCCGTTCGACAACTACCACTTGGTTCTGGGACTCGCTCTTGCCGACACGACCCCGAACGGCCAGGTGATCTCCGTCCCCGCTTCGGTCGCACGCAACCAGCTGGACATGAGCCTCGACGAGCAGCTGCCCAGGTTCGATCTCGCGACCCCTAAGGCGGTGATAGGCAACTACAAGTTCACAGGTGCAGCCGTGGCCCTGGCGGCCACAGTGGATCTCTCGAGACCCCTCTATCTCCAGGCGCTCACGATCTTCATCATCTTGTTCATCGCGATAGCCAGCGTCTACAGCGTGGTCACCAGGGCATTCAAGGAGGTCATCGCCACGGTAGGAGTCGTGGTCCTAGGTGTTTGGGGAGTCCGCACCCTCCTCGTAGGAGGCTACCCACCCGACTCCACTGCAGTGGACTTGATCCTCATCTTCTTGATCCTTGTACTGCTGATGATCCTCACAGTGCGCGGACTCCTCCTGATGTGGCGACGCGTCGCGTCGTCCCCTGTAGAAGTGAATGCGGAACATGACGCGGCAGCGTTAGGCCAGGAAGAAGAATGTGACACAGACCTCGAGGCACTTGCCGAGATCGCGTGAGCCTTCAGACGGCTCGGCTCCGGCTCGCGGCACGCACTTCGCCCAGTGTGTTTCAGGTCCTTCGCAGATCTAGGAGTTCTGTCCGCAGTAGAGGTCCATGTCCTGGCTGTCCTGCGAGACCGCCTGGGTCCCGAGCGTGCTGCTGTCGTTGCTGGCGATCGCAGACTGAGCAGTGCTCACCAGAGTCTGGGCCTCGGCCTGTAGGGAGCTGGGGAGGCTCGAGATGTCGGACGCGAACTGGGTGATCAAGCTCTGGTGGGACGCCAGGAAGGCGAGCACTCCTGCCGCATCTGTGGCGGCGTTCGTCCCCGCGCTGATGGAGGCGTTGACGGAGCAGAAGGCACTTCCGTTGCCCGACGCGAAGTAGGAGGGAAGGGGATTCCCGCTCCCGTCGACCCCGCAGTAGGTGTCCACGTCGGCGCCGTCATTGCCGGTCGAGTTCAGGTCGTTCGGGTTGTTGGCAGAGACGGCGGACTTGGCCGCAGACACCAGCTGCTTCGCCTCCTGCCCCACCTTGCCCGTCGGAGCATTGGCCTCCATGGCGTCGAGGTCCGCCTGGTGTGCCTTCAGCACGGACAGGAAGTCGGCCGCGGACGTGGCGCTGGCGCTGGCCATGTCGATCGAGATGTTTGCAGAGCAGAAGGCCGACTTGGTGCTCGCCGAGCCCGATCCCGAGGCATTGCTGTTCGAGCTGCCGCTGCTGCAGGCCGCCAGTCCGGCCGCGGCCGCGGCCAGAACGATCGCCATCGGGATTGTACGTAGGCGTGACATTTCTGTTTCCCCTCGCTCGGACTGCGGCGACCATAGCAAGGAGCGAGCCGCACGGCCGGGCTTCCAAGGCGCGTCGCCGAAGAAGCGCCATCGGCAGCCCGAGTCGCCCGTGATGACCGAGATTCGATTACCTTTCCTCGCGGACGATTCGGCAGACACCTAAGGAGGAGAGCACCACGATGGCAGTCGGACTGATTCTCGAGTTCTCCGGCGTCGGCAAGACGGAATACGACGCCGTAGACAGCGCCCTCGGACTCGACATGTACAAGAAGACCGGGGACTTCCCGGACGGGCTCATCACTCACTCGGCGGGAACTTCCGACCGCGGTACGTTCATTGTCGCCGAAGTCTGGGAGTCGAAGGCAACACAAGAGAAGTTCATGCAAGAGCGCCTGGGTGCAGCGCTGCACGAGGGCGGAGTCACTGGTCAACCGACGATCACCTGGATCGAACTCCTCGCACACCAGGAGTTCTAGGACGCGTCTCAAGGGAGGAAGTGCCGATGACCCATCCGAACGAAGATCGTCTCCGCGCCCTATACGCGACGTTCGCCAAGGGTGACCTTCAGGGCTTCCTGGACGGCTGCACCGACGATGTGACCTTCAGAGTTCCCGGCAACACTCCGGCCAGTGGCAAGTTCACCAAGGCGACCTTCGTGGACTGGATAACTGGCGTGCTAGGGCAAACGGGCGGGACGTTTCAGGAGCACGTCCTCGATGTCTTCGCCAACGACGAACACGGCATCTTGATGCTTCACCACGAATTCGACCGGGACGGTGAGCGCCGCGACTATCTAACCGCTCACGCCGTGAATTTGGAAGACGGACGTATCTCGGCCTGGGAGGAGCGCCCGGGGAGCTTGGCGGAGTTCGAGGCCGCCTGGGGGACTGTCTAGATCGGCACGAAGAATGCGTGGACGGGTCACGTCGTTTCGGCGCGCGATCCGACTCGATGAAGGGTCCCGTCGGGGTCGACGTAGCCAAACTCCCTCATTCCGTAGTCGGTCTCCTCGACCGGGCTGAAACGTCCATCGACCCCTGACATTGTTCATTCGGTGTGGACAGCGTCAGCGTCGGACACATAGAGGTACAAGACCGACCCAGTTCGCTTGGGATCGTGATCGTCCCACTCGCTCAGATGGAGGGAAACATTTCCTCGGTCGGCGAATCCGTATCCCGTGCCGTGTCCGTAGGCCCTCACTGCAAAGCCGAGAGTCCTGTACCGCTCGAGAGCAGCGTCGAGATCTCGCACCGGGATCACCGGGGTCACGTCCTCGAAGACCAAGTCGCCTGACATCTCCATATGCTTCGCGACCCGTCCGTCGTCCAGGCAAGTGAGGAGGCCGACTGCTATCTGCCGTTGCGCTCGCGGTGATTGCACCCTGGCCAGCAGCAGGGCCGACGCTGGCCTTCCTCCAGCTCCTCCTTGGTCCGGCGAATGCGACGTTCTCGCGTCATGGCCTGCTTGGCATCTTCGACCCAGCAGATGAATTCGTTGCGGGCCAGAGGCGTGATGTCCTTCCAGGCATCGAGTGCCGTCGGGTTCGCGATCAGCGCCTTGCGCAGGTCTCCTGGAAGATTGTGCACCACCCCACCGGGCACTCGCGAACTGGTCACAGCGTCACGGTAGCGGGTCGGGGGCGAGCCCCATCACCATTCCGGCGCCGTGTCCGTCCGCCGAGGGGACCTACTCGGCCACCCGGGCGATGATCTTCTCCGGTGTCTCGGGTGTGCACCCGTCGATCCTTATCCAAGAAGTTGGTCGACGAGGATCGCGCTCAGCCACTTCTCGTACCGCTCGCCGCTCCAGCCTCGGTCGATCACGAGCAATCCGTAGACGTCGGGAGACGCAAGTGCGTGGATGATGTCGGCGGCGTCGCGCTCTCGGAGGCCAGGACGCAGGGCATGGGATCGAGCAAGTGAACGTGCGATTCGCTGCTGGCCCTCGTGACGTTGCCGAGCGATCTCGCCGAGCAACGAGGCGGCGCCTTCGTCGGATCTGGCCGCGTCCGCGAGGATGCGATGAACACCCGCGACGCGAGCCATCACCTCACGCAGTAGCGCGGCAAAACCCACCAGCTGGTTCTTAGGGTCTGGGTCCGAGACGAGCCCACGGACCTGCGGGCGGTCAGCCATCGGAACCGCCTCGTCGTCACCGACAATCGACACGTCGAGCACGGCCTTGAGGATGCCGAGCTTCGAGGAGAACAGCCGGTACACCGTCGCCTGCGGCGTATCGGAGTGGTCGCTGATCGCCTCGATGGTCGTCGCTGCGTATCCCCGCTCGAGGAAGAGGGTCCTGGCCGAACCGACCACGGCGGCCCGCGTACGGCGGGTGCGTGCCTGCCGGGCGGGTCCACCGTCGGGGCGTTGGGTCTTGACATCCCCGGGCATAGTTTGTGATAGTACTACTCTCGATAAGAGAGTGTTACTCTCATTTCGAGACCGGAACCAACCGGGTCGATGTGACCCAGGACCTCAGGAGTGAAAATGACCGACTCTTCCACCCAGGGGATCGAGACTGAGACCGTGCACCAAGGCCCCCTCACGAAAGGAGCTGCGGTGACCTGCATCGAATCCGTCACCCTCGAAGTTCCCGACCCAACGTCCGCCGACGCCTTCTACAGCGCCGCTTTCGGTTTGGGTACACGACTGGGACTGCGCTCCGCGGCGGAACCCACGAGTGGATTTCGCGGTTTCACTCTTTCGCTCGTCGTGTCCCAACCCGCCACGGTCGACGAACTCGTCGGCGCAGCCCTGGACGCCGGCGCGACGTCGCTCAAGGTCGCGAAGAAGGGAGTCTGGGGTTACGGCGGCGTGGTATCTGCCCCGGACGGGACGATCTGGAAGGTCGCGACGTCCTCGAAGAAGGACACCGGGCCGGCCACTCGGCAAATCGACCAGATCGTTCTCCTTCTGGGAGTTGCCGATGTCGGCGCCAGCAGGCGGTTCTACGTCGAGCGCGGCCTGGCGGTGGCCAGGAGCTTCGGCCGCAAGTACGTCGAGTTCGACTCCCCCTCGACGCAGGTCAAGATGGCGCTCTACGGGCGCCGCGCCCTGGCCAAGGACGCCGGCGTCTCCCCCGACGGCACCGGGTCCCACCGGATCGTCATCGGCGGCGATGGCGGGGCGTTCACCGACCCGGACGGGTTTGCGTGGGAGACCGCATCGATTGGCAGCATGGGCCTTGCCTGAGCTGCCTTCGACCACATAGGAGATCCAAATGGCAAATGACAAGACCGATGCTTCCAGTCGGATAGATCAACGGATTCGCGAGCTCGGAGATTGGCGCGGCAAGACCCTCAGCAAGGTACGGGCAGTCATCAAGGAGGCCGACCCCGACGTCGTCGAGGAGTGGAAGTGGGTGAAGCCCACGAACCCCGGGACACCGGTCTGGTACCACAACGGGGGTATCTGTACGGGTGAGACCTACAAGAACGCTGTCAAGCTCACGTTCTTCCAAGGTGCTGCTTTGAGCGATCCCTCAGGTCTGTTCAATTCCAGCCTCGACGGCAACGTCCGGCGTGCCATCGACATCAAAGAAGACGACAAGATCAACGAACGTGCGCTCAAGAAGCTGATTCGTGAAGCTGTCGCCCTGAACCTAAGGGGCAAGGAACGTTCCTGAGAACGTTCGGCCAGGCGTTCGAATTCCGAAAGAAGGCGTGACGTTCAAGCGACTGCCGAGAGGATGCGCCTCGCTTCTTCGATGAGATCCTCGGCGTCGCTGGCTATCACCAGTTCGAGAGCCTGCTCGGCCGTCGTGAGGCACAAGGAGAGCTCGAGGTTCGCGTGGGAATGCGGGCCCGAGTTCCGATGGGTGTGGCTCACGAGCGCGCCGCTTCGGTCTCGGTGGACGTGGTTCGTGAGCACGACGGGCCAGTTCTCTCCTGCTGCCATGGAGGGGAAACGGTCCGGGGTGGCCTGCCTCACGCACGCGATGCATCCGAGGCCTCACCTAGACGGGAAGGTGCATACGCGGAGCGGTCCCGAACCTGGTCGTCGTCTCGCCCTCGACGACGAATCCCACGCTCTCGTAGAACGCGAGGGCGTGTGTGTTAGCCGTCACCTCTATGCGCTCGAAGCCGTGCTCACGAGCTACGGCCAGCACCGCACCCACCAAGGCGCGGCCGATTCCCTGTCTCTTGCGCTCGGGATCTACGAAGAGGTCTTCGAGCTCCACGAACGCCGAGGCGTCGAAAGTGGTGGCGAAGCCGACGATCCGACCGCCACTGCCGGCGTCGATGGCGACGATCGTCCTGCCTTCGTCGACCGACGAGCCGGGCCATTCGAGGGCATCAGGGTGCGCGAGCAGGTTCGCCCTGTCCCCTTCGTTCGAGAGGGACGACCTTCGATACAGCGCACGCAGCTCGTCGACGTCTCGGCGCACCGCAGGTCGTATGCGGAGATTGTCCCCCATGTCCGGACGCTAACGGACACCCCGCTGCGACACTGGATCGTCCCCACTGACCCTTTAGCGCACTCGCCTTCTCGCCACTCTGGTGGCCGGAGCCAGCAGCGACCCGATCCGAGGCCAGGCGAGCAGCAGTCCGCCCATCAGGACCATGAGCGCGATCCACAACGTGGACCCGGCGAACCAAAGGCCGGTGTGAACATTTGTCGGTGAGGTGGCCGCCGAAGTGGCGGGCGCCACACCCGAAGAAGCCGCCGTCGCCGGAAGCCCCGACGTGGTACCGGTCCCGCCGGGTCCGCCGGACGAGCTCGTCGGCGTGCCGCCCGGTCCGGTCGAACCGCTAGCCGGTGAGGTGGCGGTCGGAGGCGTGGCCGGGCTCGGCGGGGCGAGCTGGGAGGTGCCGCTCACCGTCGGTCCAGGTGTCTGCACCGTCACCGATGGGATGCCGGTCGCGTTGACCGTCGCCTGGTCCGGGAGGGTCGTGCCGGTCGGATCCGGTCCGGACTTCGACGAGGACGACACCGTCACGGCCAGGGTCTCGCTCTGGTCGGGGCCGAGGCTCCCCACGTTCCAACTCAACGTGCCACCTGAATTCGTGCACTCGCCCGTGCACGACACGAACGTGACGTTCGGGCCGAGCGTGTCGGTGACGGTCGTGCCCGCGCACGGCGTCGCGCCGGCGTTCAGGACGTGGATGTAGTAGTCGAAGGTCTCTCCCGGCGTGACCTGCAGGTGGCTCGCCGCCTTGTCCGACCCTGCGAGGTTGCACGAGCCCGTAGGAGCGACCACCCCCGTCGGCCCGGAGATCGACGCGGTGTTGCTCACGGGGCTCCCGTTACAGACGGCGCTCACGGTTACGTCGTTCGAGTACAACGCCCCGTTCGCCAAGCTGGAAGGTGCCGTGACGGTCAACAGCAAGTCCTTCGTCTGGTTGGGCGCGATCGGGCCTATGTCGTTCCACGTTGCGCTCAGCCCCGACACGGAGGTGGCGGTGGGAGAGGTTGCCGAGATCGTGCTTCCCGATGGTCCGCTCACTGTGTCGACGACGTTCACCGCGGTGAGCGTGCAAGTCCCGCGGTTGGGTACCGCGACGATGTAGTTGAACGATCCTCCCGGTGAGACCACCGACGAGCTCAGGTCCTTGTGGAGCTCGCTCAGCGGGTTCGATCCACCTGAAGTCGAGGGGCAGCTCACGCCGCCGCTCGGCACGGTCGCCGAGGCGGTGAGCGGGGAGACCTCGAGATCTAGCACGGTCGGCACGCCGGCGGGCAGCGGTATCGGCGAACCGAGCGCTACCGCAGGAACCGACACGTGCAGAAGGGAGATGCCGCCCGAGGCGTGCGTGCCGTCACTGGACTGCGTGACGTTCGTGGGAGAGCCGATCGAGAGGCTGATGATGCCCAGGTTGAGCCCACCCGGTCCGCTCAGCGGTCCGATGCTCATGCTCGGGTTGGCAGCGTCGAGGCTTCCAAGGTCCTTTCCTCCCTGGACCACGTCGAGGATCGGCTCCTGGTAGGTGACCTTCGCGCCGCCGGGGGTGCCGGTCGCAGAAGCGCTGATCTCGTCGGGAGCCACGACGTTGATGGTGAGCGCGTTGGGCGTGCCCGAGAGAAGGGTGACGCCGGTCAGCTGGGTCTCGGCGCTCGATTCGAGCCCGTCGGTGCTCTGGCCGGAGACGGTGACGAGCTGGTCGGTCGTGTGGCTCGAGACGGTCGCTCCCTGCGCGTTGTCGACGGATAGTAGCGAGCTCTTGGCGGAGCCTCCGGGGATCACCCCGTTCAACAACGAGGCGTCCGCGACGAAGCTCGATGCGTCCGAGATAGGTGTCCCGGCGGGCACGCACTGACCGGGTATGAATCGAGCGTGGGCCGATGCGGACGCGACCGTCGCGTCGAGAAGAGGGTTCGCCGGAAGAGACAGCAACGTGTCCGTCGCGGGCTTCGCGTTGTCAGGAGGCGCCGTCTGGTTCGCCTGCACGAGCAGGTTGTCGAGAGGGATCGCGCCGCTCAGCAGGTTCACGTTCAGGTTCGTCGCGTGCGCGGTCGACGAGAGGCCTGTCGTGGAGCCGCTCGTCAGCCCACCTCCGGAGTCGACGGCAGAATTCGCGGGCGCCACTTGGGCGTTGGCGAGGTCGAACGTGCCTGGGGCGTCGAGTGCGTCTGCGGTCACGAGATCCGCGGTTGCAGTCCCCTGGTACGCCGAAGCCCCGCTCGCCGGGCCGCTCGAAAGAGCGGAGGCGGTTAGATAGGCGCCCGGGCCGAGAATCGAGATCGCGATACCGGCTGCGATCCGGACACCTTGCTTGGTTCCACGCGACACATGGCCGCCGAGTACGCGCATCTAGTAGCTGCTCCTCCGCCCCCCAATCGTCAAGCGCCGCTCGTTGAATCTCCTCGAAGGTTGAAGCGGCTTTCGAGTGGGCCGGAGTCTGTACAGGGTCCAGGTCGCAGCTCCAAGCGGATAACCGCCGGTTCTCGCGTACCTTGCGGGCGCGAGTCGCGAAACCGCTTCGAAAACGGCCGGTATCCGAGTTCGATCGCCCTTCGGACCGGGCGGCCCGACAGCAAGGCAGGAACGAGCAGGGACTATCCCCAACTGTGGCGGTTGTGGCAGCTGTGGCAGGCTGAGCCCGTGCCTCGTGCCGGACCGAAATCCCCCCCGGTTGCAGCCCTGGGCCTGGGCACCTTCGAACGTCCGGCCGCCCTGGAGCGCCTGGCCAACGAGCGCTTCGACGTCCTCGTGATCGGAGCGGGGATAACCGGAGCCGGCGTCGCGCTCGACGCCGCCAGCCGAGGGCTCTCCACGGCCCTGGTCGACCGAAGGGACTTCGCCACCGGCACGTCGTCCAAGTCCTCGAAGCTCGTCCACGGCGGGATCCGCTACCTCCAGCAGCGTGAGATCGGTCTCGTGTACGAGTCGCTCCACGAGCGCCAGCGCCTGCTCGAGAACGCTCCGCATCTGGTCACTCCCCTCCCCTTCCTGATCCCCCTCTTCGGTAGGGACGGGGTGGTGCAGAAGAACGTGGCGCGGGCTTACTCGGTGGTGTTGTGGCTCTACGACGTGACCGGTGGTTGGCGCATCGGGAAGCGGCACCGGCGCATCGACCGGGCAGAGGCACTGTCTCACTTGCCCACTCTTCGCACCGACCGTCTAGTCGCGGGCTTCTACTACTACGACGCGTGGGCCGACGACGCGCGCCTCACACTCGCCGTCGCGCGGACGGCTGCGCTCGACTATGGAGCGGCGGTCGCGAACTATCTCGAGGTCGAGAGCCTCCTTCGCGACTCGTCGGGCAAGGTGAGTGGCGCCCGGGTGCGCTCGTCGGTGCCCGACGGCGCCACCCTCGACGGTGGTCACGATGCCTCCTTCGATGTGCGCGCATCGGTCGTCGTCAACGCGACAGGCGTGTGGGCCGACGACGTCCGGGCCCTCGACGAGGGGACCCACCCGCAGTCGATGCGCCCTGCGAAGGGCGTGCACGTGACGGTGCCGGCTTCGAAGCTGCCCGCCGACATCGCAGCGGTCGTCCCGGTGCCGAAGGACCGGCGGTCGATCTTCGTCGTGCCGTGGCCCGACGGGTCAGACGTCTACATCGGGACGACGGACACGGCTTGGGACGGACCGCTCGACGACCCGGCGTGCCTCCCGGGCGACGTCGACTACTTGATCAACGCCGTCAACGCGGTGGTGAGCGATCCGATCTCGGCATCGGACGTGACAGGGGTCTGGGCGGGCCTGCGTCCCTTGCTCGCCCCGAGCGGGCGGCACCACCTGAGCGAGCGAACCGCCGACCTCTCGCGTCGCCATCGCGTGCGAAGCTCCCCGACCAACCTCGTGACGGTGACCGGAGGCAAGCTCACCACCTACCGCAAGATGGCCGAGGACACCGTCGACCAGGTCGTGCGCATCCTCGGGTCGTCGGCGCCTGCAGGTATGACGCGCTGTCGGACCGCACGGCTCAAGATCCGCGGCTCGTCGGGGTTCGAGCGGCTGCTCGAACCCGGAGCCGGCCGGGCTTACGGGCTCGAGGACGAGACCTTCCGCGCGCTGGTGCGTCGCCACGGAGCGGAGACTCCGGCCGTTCTCGAGCTCGCGTCGGGACGCAGCGAGCTTCTCGAACCGCTCGTCGAAGGGCTGCTACAGCTGCGAGTGGAGGCCCTGTGGGCGGTGCGTCAGGAGATGGCTCTAACCCTCGACGACGTGCTCTCGCGGCGCACGCGCGCCAGTCTGCGCAGGGCACAGGGATCGATCGAAGCGGCGGGTCAGGTCGAGGAATTGCTGGCCGGCGAATGGGCCCGGACCGACGCGCAACGCGAGGGCGACCTGAGAAGGTTCGAGGCCGTCGTTCGCGAAGCGATGCAAGAGGCGGGGGTCACGTCGCGGATCTCCACCCGTCGAGCTGCTCACGAGGACGAGGCGATAGGCGGACCGGCGTGAGACATCCGGTGCCGCCGATCGAGGTGGCCTCGGATCCGTCCAAGGTCGAAGAAAGGCTGAAGGGCCCGAGGGTCCCCGTCGACGACGCGCTCGTGGCGCGACTCCGCTCGGAATGCGACGGGATCGATGTCGGCGATGCGGCGCGCATGGAGGCCGCGCGCGACTGGTGGCCGATCACGATCTCGTGGGCCGTGCGCGGGGAGGTTCCGGCACGCCCCGCGGTGGTCGCGCGGCCCACCTCGGCCGAGCAGGTCGCTGCGGTGCTGCGCTGTTGCCACGAAGCGCGGGTCCCGGTCACGCCGATGGCGGGTCGCTCGGGTGTATGCGGCTCGAGCATCCCGGCGTTCGGCGGAGTGGCGCTCGACATGTGCGCGATGACAGGCATCTCCGACCTCGACGAGACCTCGCTTCTGGCGAACGTGCTGCCGGGCACCTTCGGCCCCGATCTCGAAGCCGGACTGCGCGCGCGGGGCACGACGCTCGGGCACTGGCCCCAGTCGATGGACATCTCGACTGTCGGCGGATGGCTCGCATGCAGAGGAGCGGGCCAGTACTCCACGCGCTACGGCAAGATCGAGGACATGGTCGTGGGCCTCGAGGTGGCCCTCGCCGACGGGAGCATGCTCCGCACAGGCGGTGCCGGCCCTCGCGCCGCCACCGGTGGCGACCTCACGCAGCTCTTCGTCGGATCGGAAGGCACGCTCGGGGTGATCACGAACGCTCTTCTGCGCTTGCGCCCGGTTCCCGATGCCGAGGCACGTCGCGCATTCGGGTTCGACTCGTTCCACGAGGGCCTCGACGCATGCCGCAGGGTCATGCGACGCGGGGCCACTCCTGCGGTGGTTCGCCTCTACGACGAGGTGGAGTCGGCGCGCAACTTCTCGGTGGAAAGTCGATGCGTGTTGATCGTCCTCGATGAAGCAGATCCGGCTTTGCTCGACGCGACGATCGGCATCGTCGACAGCGAGTGTAGGCGTTGCGGTGGCTCGGAGATGGACTTGGCCCTCGTCGAGCAGTGGCTCACCCATCGAAACGACGTGTCGGCTCTTGCTCCTCTCTACCGCGCAGGAATAGTCGTCGACACGATCGAGATCTCGGGACGGTGGTCCGCATTGGACGACATCTACCGTGACTGCATCGCCGCGCTGCAGGCGATACCGGGAACCCTCGCTGCCTCTGCGCACCAGTCTCACGCCTATACCGACGGAGCGTGCCTCTACTTCACCTTCGGGGGGAGAATGCCCGACACGGCCGGGCTTGGCGGCGCGGCGGACGCCCCGGCAGGCGACGCAGGAGCCGAAAGCGGGGTCGAGGTCGGCTCGGAGGCTCACGACGTCTGGGCGCACGGCTACTACCGCGCTGCCTGGCAGTCGGTGATGGACGCTGTGCTCGCGAACGGGGGCGCCATCAGCCATCACCACGGGATCGGCCTGAACCGGGCGCGCTTCATGGAGTCCGCTCTCGGCGAAGGGGTGGAGGTGATGCGCGCGATCAAGGAGGCTCTGGACCCGCGCGGCATCCTCAACCCCGGAAAGCTCGGCCTGCCTTCACCCTTCGGCGAGGTCGCCTGGCCGTGAGCATCCTCGTCGTCGACGTCGGGACGTCGGGAGTGCGCGCGGGGGTGGTGCGCCCCGACTCGACCGTCGATCACGTCCACCACGTGGAGGTGCTCCCTTCGTCGCCTGCTCCAGCGTTCGTCGAGCTCGACGCGAGAGCCATCGCCCGCGCAGTTCTGGATGTCGCTGGGCGTGCATTGCACGACGCGAACGAAGTCCAAGGGGTGGGCATCGCCAACCAGCGCGCTTCGACGATCGTCTGGGACCGGCACACGGGCGAGCCCGTCGGCCCGGGGATCGGATGGCAGGATCTCAGGACGGTCGGTACGTGCCTTGCCCTCAAGGCGCAGGGCATGAGCCTCGCCCCCAACGAGTCGGCGACGAAGCTCGCGATGCTGCTCGACATGGCCGACCCCGAGAGAGAGCGCGACCTTTGCTTCGGTACCGTCGACACGTGGGTCGCCTGGACCCTCTCGGGTGGGTCGCTGCACGTGACGGACTCGACGAACGCCGGTGTTACCGGGCTTCGCCTTGCAGATGGATCCGGCTGGGACCCGGGGATCCTGGAGGCGCTGCGCATACCGATCGAAGTGCTGCCCGAGGTGGTCGACTCCTCGGGCCTGGTCGGGAAGGCGACCGCGCTCGAAGGCTCCCCACCGATCTGTGGAATCGCCGGAGACCAGCAGGCTTCGCTCGTCGGTCAAGGCTGCACTCGGCCGGGCATGGCAAAGGCCACGTTCGGGACCGGAGGAATGCTCGACAGTTGCGTCGGACCCGACCGGCCGGGGTTCGCCCGACGGGGCGAAGGGGGCACGTTCCCGATATGCGCGTGGCAGCGAGGGGGGAAGATCACCTGGGGAGTCGAGGCGATCATGCTGTCGGCGGGGTCGTGCGTCGAGTGGCTGCGCGACGACCTCGGGGTGATCGAAACCGCCGCCGGCTCCGACCAGGTCGCTGCGTCGTGCGCCGACACCGGGGATGTCTGGTTCGTCCCGGCTCTGCTCGGGCTGGGCACACCCGTGTGGGACTTCGGAGCGCGCGCGACCTT
The DNA here is from genome assembly GCA_036786835.1 of Acidimicrobiales bacterium. Classification (GTDB taxonomy): domain Bacteria; phylum Actinomycetota; class Acidimicrobiia; order Acidimicrobiales; family UBA8190; genus Bog-564. The sequence goes on from DAIQQK010000042.1 coordinate 21,687, forward strand.
CGTAGGGATAACGCGCGGGACGGGCCGGCCGGAGATCGTGCGTGCGGTGCTCGAGGGGATAGCGCACAGAGGAGCGGATCTTCTCGAGGCGGCAGAGACCGACACGGGCCTCGCGATAGAGAGGCTTCGCGTCGACGGTGGGATGAGCGCCAACGAGACGTTCGTGTCCGCGCTCGCCGACATCACAGGCCGATCCATAGAGGTCTCCCCCGTCCTCGAGGCGACGACTCTCGGAGCCGCTTATCTCGCCGGCATGTCGCTGGGCATCTGGGCCGACGAGGAAGAGGTCGCCGATGCCTGGAGCCCGGGTCGAGTCGTCGAACCTACGTGGAGCGATGCCAAGCGGAGATCGACGCGCGAGCGCTGGCTGGCGGCGCGCGAACGAGCGCGAAAAGCGGTGCCCGAGCTGTCGACTCTCGACTTCTTCTGATCCTTCTCGCAATCGACCAGACCGATCAGGAATCGAGAAGCGCCCGTCTGAGGGCCGCACTTAGCATGACCGTCATGGACATAAACGGTTCACTCGGCCTTCCTTGCTGACGGCCGAGGGAATCTCCGGGCTATCGGTTTCGTCTCGAGCCCGGCAATCCGACCGGGTCGATACGACCCCCAACTTGAGGAGTGACCATGACCGGCTCTTCCACTCAGGGAATCAAGACCGTGCTGCATCCGGTGTCCGACGTGGCAGCCGCCAAGGAGGTTTACACCGCACTGCTCGGCGTGCCGCCACAGACCGACGGGTCCTACTACGTCGGGTTCGAGGCGGAGGGCCAGCACATCGGGCTGGTGCCTGGCGGCGGACCGCAAGGCATGACGTCACCTGTGGCCTTCTGGCACGTGCAGGACATCGAGGCGAAGGTGGCCGAGGTGACCGCCGCTGGTGCCACCTTGAAGGAGGCCGCTCACGACGTCGGTGGGGGCCGCCTCGTGGCCACCGTCACCGACCCCGATGGCAATGTCCTCGGGCTGATTCAGGACCGATGATCACCGATCCCCGCTCCGGTGCTCGGGCCTCGGGAGAGGGGTGACCGGCGCGGCCCACGTCCAAGGCTGACGGAGCGCATTCGGACACGGCGAGAGGAGAGCTCTCATTTGTTTCGACTCGTCCCTCTGTCTCCACTCGTCCCTCTGCCTCCACTCCTCCCGACCGGTGAATGGGCGTGGTCTACAGGGTCGAGGAGGCAGTCGCGGGGCTGCACATACAGCCATATGTGGCACGATCTTTCGGGTGACCAGGGCGACCGTCACGGCGCAGCGTCTGCGAGACCTCGCGTGGCTGCGTCGCGTCCGCGACAGGATCGACCGGGAGTACGCGCAGCCGCTGGACGTCGAGGCGCTCGCCCGCGGCG
>DAIQQK010000043.1:0-23007 GCA_036786835.1 Acidimicrobiales bacterium
TCGTCGATGAGCCACCGCTTGGCCGCGAGGTCGAGATGGTTGGTCGGCTCGTCGAGCACCAAGGTGTCGGGTCCCTGGAACAGCGCTCTCATGAGGTCCAATCGCCGCCGCTGGCCCCCCGAAAGCTCGCCAACGTCTTCGAAGAGCACTGCCTGAGGAAGACCCAGACCATCGGCCAACCGCGCTATCTGTCCTTCCATCTCGTAGCCGCCCGCCAGCCGGTAACGCTCCTCGAGTGCAGTGAACTCATGGATCGCCTCTTCTGTCGGCGACGCAGTCATTGCGTGTCGCGCCTTGTGGAGACGGTCGTCGAGAACATCGAGCCCGCGCGCCGACAGCACGTGGGACAACGCCGTGGGATCGATACCTAGTCCATGTGGCACCGGGAACTGAGGAACGTACCCGACCGTGCCCTCCGCTCGTACCTCCCCGGAGGCCCGCAGGTGACCTCGGGCATCTCCGAGGATGAAGGAGATAAGGGAGGACTTGCCAGTGCCGTTGCGACCGACAAGCCCGACCTTGTCCGTGCGTCCGATCAGGAACGCTCCTTCTCGGACCAAAGTCCGGCCACCGATCGCGATGTTGACGTCTTGGCCGGTTATCACCCGCCAATTGGACCACGATAAGACGTCTTTCCCGGACGGACCTTCGTCAGACGGCGGCCCTCATGGTGTCGCCGTTTGCCACGAAGAACTGCGAGCCGACCGAAGCGGATCATCTGCCCGCCCCGAGGTATCCTGCACGGTCGCCTCGCCAACGTGAAGGTCGCCGGGTCTCGCTTCCCGTCGTCCACCTGAAGTCACTTGGCGTGCTGGCTCGAGGGTGGAAATGGAGAACCGAGAAGAGTGGTGGCCAGGACATTTGTCGAGTTGGCTGACACGTTGGTCGCCGACTTCGATGTCGTCGAGCTTCTTTCGATGCTCGTCGAACGGTGCGCCGAGCTCCTGGATTTTGCCGAGGTGGGGCTCACCTTCGCCGACGTCGGTGGACATTTGCGGGTCATGGCGTCATCGTCCGAGCGCATGAGACTTCTCGAGCTGCTCGAGGTGCAGAACTCCGAGGGACCCTGCCGGGACTGTTACGACACCGGACAGCCCGTGCTCAACCGTCATCTCGAGGGTGCGGAGGATCCCTGGCCTGTCTTCGCCCCCAGGGCTCTGGAAGCCGGCTTCCGGATGGTGCACGCGCTTCCCCTGAGGCTGCGTGACGAGGTCATCGGGGCGTTGAACATCTTCACCTCCGAACCGAGAGAGCTGAGCCGAGCCGATGCGTCCCTGGCCCAGGCCCTGGCTGACGTCGCCACCATCACGGTCCTCCAGGAACGCGCTTCGAAGCACTCGACGGTCCTCGCCGACCAGCTTCAGGTCGCCCTGAACGCCCGTATCGTCATCGAGCAAGCCAAGGGGATCCTGGCCGAGCGGCTGGACGTCGCCGTGGACGAGGCATTCCACCTGCTCAGACGGTATGCCCGCAACAACCGCGTCCCCTTGAGCGGAGTAGCTGGCTTGGTGATCACGGGGGACCTAGGCGTCACCGGGCTCATCTCGGAACCTTCGGGGCGCGTTAGGCGGAAGGGCTCCAGACCCGCAGGGTAATCACGTGACTACTGCACGTGTATGTCTTAAGGTGGTGAGCACCGACCTCTGATGCCCTCCATGTCGAGGGCGGATGCCCAGACCACGCATTTTTGACTCTCTGGTCGCCGCAGATCGAACTGGAGGGTGGTCGTGGGACCGGTCTTGGAAATCGATGTGCTTGTCGTGGACGACGACGAGGGAGTCCGAGAGAGCGGGGCCGAGATCCTTCGTGCTGCCGGCCTCTCGGTTGCGGAGGCAGAAGACGGCGAGGTGGCCCTCGAGATGCTCCGTGAGATCCACCCACGCGTGATCTTGCTCGACCTCCGCATGCCCAGGCGAGACGGACTGTCGCTGATCGCCTCGCTAGAGGGTCGAACCCCGATCATGGTGATGTCGGGCTCCCTCGTGGACGACGAAGTCCGCGAGCGCCTTCGCGGCCAGGTATCGGAGATCCTGCTGAAGCCGGTGCCTCCGCTCGTTCTGATGGACAAGGTCACCGCCGCATGCAGCGCCTACGGGCTTCCTTTGTAGTGCGCGCCCGGCCGCACGACGTTTGTCGCGCGCGGGTTAGGCGGGACTAACGACCCCGCCTGCGCCCGGCTACCTTCTTGGCGGCTGGACGCCGTGCCACTGTCTTCTTCACGGCCTTTCGCACGGCAGTCTTCCGGCCCCGTGGCGCAGCTTTTCTGGCAGGTGCCCTCTTCGCCGCAGCCTTCCTCGCGGGGGCCTTCCGGGCGATCTTCTTCGCAACCGTCTTCTTCGCGGCGGCCTTCTTCGCGGGGGCCTTCTTCGCGGGGGCCTTCTTCGCGGGGGCCGGTGCGGCAGCACCCTTGCCGGCACGCTTCACGGCGTCTGCGTCGACGGGCCAGGTACCCCGAGCGAGCTTGGGGCCGCCGCTGGATGACAGCACGGCGTCCTTGAAGGTCTTGGCAGGGGTGATCCGAGCTCGCTTGGACGCCTTGATGTGGATCTGTTCCCCAGTCGCGGGATTGCGACCCATCCGTGCGGCCCTCTCGACCTTCGTGAACTTGGCGAAGCCCGTCATCAGCACGGACTCACCCTTGGACACCACAGATGTCACGACGTCTGTGAACCCCTCGAGGACCTTGGACACGGTGGCCAGGTCGGTATCGGAATGTACGGCTACGGCTTTGGCTAGATCACGTTTATTCACGGGAGGCATTCTGCACGATTCGCAGCCCGGGTGGAAGCATTCATCCCAGGAGGGACCCGGCCGGTGTGAGGCGAGGCGTCGGGATAGGCGTCTGGCTGGGTCTCATGGAGTGGGCGATGGGGTCGGGCGCAGGTCCTCCGAGCCCCGTCGATGGGGCTCGTCGGCCCGACGTCGTTCCTGTCGGGATCGGAAACGATCGCGTATCGGGCCCCCAAAAAGGCGTCGAAAGGAGGCTGACGACATTCGCTTCCGGCCTCGGCCGGCTCGGCTTAGGCTCATCGACGGCACTCCGACGCGTCGATCCGAGCAGTAGCGTCTAGCTGCGACAATTCCGTCAGGGAGTCCGTATTAGGCCAGGAGCTAACAGGGATGGGTCTGTTTCACCGGAGATATGCACAGACGATTCTTAGGGTTGCCGGTCTTTCAGCCCCCCTGTTTACGGCTGCGGCGTTGAGCCCTTTCAGATCTTCGTTCTCGAACACAGACGGGGCCCTCGTCATGGTCGTGGTCATCGTGGCGATCGCCGCCTTCGGTGACCGAGTCGGCGGGCTGCTTGCTGCGGTGTCGGCCGGTCTGTGGTTCGACTTCTTCCTAACCCGTCCCTATGACCGTCTGAGCATCAGTCATAGGCAGGACATCGAGACCACGGTCCTTCTGTTCCTCGTCGGAATCGTTGTCACCGAGCTGACCGCGCGGGGCAAGAAACACCGGATGATGACCGTGGAGCAATCCGGATATTTGAACGAGCTCCATGCGGTTGCTCGCATGATGGCGGAGGGAGCCGAGACGAAGATTGCCCTCGCGAGGGTGGAGGCAGTGCTCTCGCGTCTGTTGGACCTTCGAGAGTGCCACTACGAACCCACTCCTCCGACAGGGAGGGCCGCACTCATCAACCAGGACGGGAGTGTCGTGCTTGCCGGTATGAAGTGGCCCTCTCTTCCGGGTCGAGAGGTGGACCTCCCAATCGAATATCGGTCACGAGCCTACGGACGATTCGTCCTGGTGCCCACCCCCGGGAGGCTGGTGCCGCTGGAGCGACGGCTGGTCGCATCGGCCCTCGCGAACGACATCGGCGCCATTCTCGCCGGAGCCGAGGCAAACTCGAATTAGGAACCATCAAAGGTCCAATGCGACCTCTGATCGGGGCCTAGAAGGCCTTTTGCGGCCCCTCGTTCAATCGCTGACCAACAGCCTCCTGACCTGTGACTCTGAATCACCGATGACCAGAGCCAGCACCTCGTCCCCGATGCTCAACACGGTGTCGCCTCTGGGCACCACGAGGCGGTCATGTCGGACTATCGCCACGATCGTTGCATCGCGAGGTAGTTCGAGGTCGGAAAGGGCAAGTCCCTCAGCGGGGGATCCCTCCGCCAACGTCACCTCGACGAGGTTTGCGGTGCCGCCACCCAACTGGAGCAGGCGAACCAGCGACCCAACCGAGACGGCTTCCTCGACGAGGGCCGTCATGAGCTGTGGCGTCGAAACGGATATGTCGACGCCCCACGAATCGTTGAACAGCCACTGGTTGCCGGGGTTGTTGACCCTTGCCACAACTCGGGGCACTGCGAATTCCTGCTTCGAAAGGAGGGAGATAACGAGATTGTCCTCGTCGTCCCCGGTTGCGGCCACGGCGACATCGACGTCACCCATCCCCGCCATGACGAGCGAGCTGACCTCGCAGGCGTCCGCCGCGACGATCTTCGCGCTCAGTTGCGGCCGCAGCCTCTCAACGAGGTCCGGGTCCTTCTCTATGAGCAGGACGTCGTGCCCATTTGCGCAGAGGTCCCTGGCGATGGACGTGCCCACGTTTCCTGCGCCGGCGATTGCGACCTTCATGGCGAGCCCCCGCCGCTCGATCCACCGAGACGGTGCTCGAGCTCGGACACCGCGTCCTTGAGCACGGCGAAATGAAGGATGTCGCCTTCTTGACCCACCAGCTCCGACGTATCGAGCCGCGGGACTCCCGCACGAGTGACTGCGATCAGGCGAGTCCTCCCGACCATTCCGAGGTCTCGTAGCCGCTTGCCGGCCCAGGACTCTGGCAGCTGGCGCTCTAGGAGCACCATGAGGCCGCTCGAATCGGTCCATTCACCTACGACAGCCTCGGGCATCAACCTCCGCAGGACCTGATCGATCGTCCACGTGACAGTGGCAACCGTCGGTATTCCGAGGCGTTGATAGATCTCCGCTCGGCGAGGGTCGTAGATACGAGCGACGACGTTGGGTATGCCGTATGCCTCTCGAGCAATGCGTGCGGTCAGGATGTTGGAATTGTCACCGCTCGTCACCGCGGCGAGCGCCCCAGCGTGGTCGGCCCCGGCCTTGTCGAGCATCTCGCGGTCGAAGCCCGAGCCGACGATCGCCTCACCGGCCCAGGACGGGGGGAGTCGCCGGAAGGCCGTAGCGGACTTGTCGATGATCGAAACGGTGTGTCCGCCGTCGACGAGCCCTGTGGCGAGCCCGGATCCCACACGGCCGCATCCCACGACGACTACATGCATCGCCACCATGCAACACGGCGTCCGCCCATGTGACAACTCCGCGCCCGGCGAGCGAGAGTCGGCGGAAGCTCCAGGGAGCCACCTGGTCGCAGCCCTGCTACCCGGGCGTCACCATGGGGGCCGAGAAAACGTGATTAGGTGAGGAACGATGCCGCGGTGAAGACCGAACCCGAGCCCGAGCAAATGGAAGTCCCGGCACCCGAACAGGCACCTGCGGACCGTAGGTTCGCCCCTGAGGCGCTTCCGGGCCCAGATGCGCTGACTCTTCCCGAGACAGTCCGGTATCGGGTGAAGAACGCTCTCCTCGGCCCTCCGATTGCGAGCGAGCGCCAAGACTTCGAGCGCTTGGGGAAGGTCGCCGGGCTGGGAGTCCTGGCTCCCGACATGATCTCCTCCTCGGCATACGGAACCGAGGAGATGCTCACCCAGCTTGTTCCATGGTTCGGTGTGGCCGCCTTCTCACTCCTCGTGCCGGTGACGCTCGTGATCCTCGGGGTGCTGGTCTTCGTCACCCTGTCGTACCTCGAGGTGATCAAGGCGTACACGAAGGCGGGCGGGTCGTACGTAGTGGCGCGAGACAACTTCGGTCCGCGCATCGCGCAGGTGGCGGCAGTCGCGCTGCTCATCGACTATACGGTGACCGTCGCCGTGCAGTGCACGGCCGGGACCGACGCTCTGACGTCGCTGATCCCGAGGTTGACGCCTTATACGGTTCCGATCACTGTCGCGGTCATCGTGATCCTCTGTTACGGGAATCTGCGCGGCATTCGGGAAGGTGCCAAGGTCTTCGCGCTGCCGACCTATCTGTTCGTCTTCGGACTCGGGTCGGTCGTCGTTGTGGGTTTGATACGTGAAGCCCTGGGAGACCTTCCTGCGCAGCTGCCCAAACATGCGGGAATGCTCGTGTTCGGCAACCACAGTGGGTTGATCGAGTTTGCGGCTATCACCGCGATCCTCAGAGGAATCGCGAACGGGGGCTCGTCGCTCACCGGGCTCGAAGCGATTTCGAACTCCGTCGGAGCGTTCAAGAGACCTGAGGCGCGAAACGGCCGAATAACCCTTGTGATCATGAGCTCCGTTCTCGGGTTCCTGGTGCTAGGCGTGACACTTCTGGCTCACTGGTCTCATGCAACACCGTATTCGGCAGGATCTCCGACGGTCGTGGCCCAGGTGACGGGCTGGGTGTTCGGTTCCCACGGCATCGGAGTGGTGCTGAAAGACATCGTGCTCATCGCCACGACCGCGATCCTCTTCACGGGGGGAAACACGAGCTTCAACGGGTTTCCCTACCTGGCCAGCTTCGTTGCGGGGGATTCGTTCCTTCCGCGTCAACTCACCCAACGCGGTCACAGGCTTGCATTCTCGAACGGCATCATCGTCCTCGCGGTCGTGGGGATCGCACTGGTCGTCGGAACGAAGGCGAATCTGACCGCTCTGGTTGCTCTGTACGCGATAGGGGTCTTCACGGGTTTCACCATGGCGGGTGCCGGAATGGTGAAACACCACCGAACCGTGCGCGAGCCAGGGTGGGCCTATCGCCAAGTGATCAATGCTGTCGCGGCGATCTTGTCAGCGGTCGTCGTCCTGATCTTCGCGGTCTTCAAGTTCGTCGAGGGCGCCTGGCTCGTCGTGGTGGCAGGGCCGATCCTCTACATGGTGCTGCTTCGGCTGCATCGTCAATACACCAATGAAACGGCCGAGCTCGAGGTCGAGGCAGCTCAAGCCTGTGAGGCCCCGGTGTTACGCCGGCATGTGGTGATCGTCCTCGTCGATCACCTTGACCTCGCGACGGCGCGAGCGGTGCAGTACGCGCGTACCCTCGCACCTGACGCCCTGCGCGCCGTCCACTTTGCGGTCGACCCACAAGAGGCGGGGGAGTTGGAGGCCGAATGGAGCCGCCTCGGGCTCTCTCGCCTCCCACTCGACATCGTCGACTGCCCTGATCGCAGGATCGCACGTGCCGCATTGGAGCTGGCAGCCGAGGCTCTGGCGCAGGGAGACACCGAGTTGTCGATACTTCTTCCGAGGCGCGGCTTCACCACCGGGTGGCGCAGGATCCTCCACGACAGGACGGCCGACCGAATCGCAGCCGCCGTGTCGAATCTGCCTCACGCCAACGCGACGATCGTCCCGTTCCAATTGACCGGCGCGACTCCGAGGCTCAAGACTCGCAGTCTCGATCGAATGACGCCGCGCCGTCCCAGAGGGGAAGCTCGGCAGGAAAGCGACCTGACTCCCAGCGTCGCGGGCTCTACCCCCATTGCAGAAGTCCGGTGGAGAGACAGGGTCAAGGTCGCGGGCAGGGTGCGGTCAATTCGTGTTCCGACAGGTGCGGGAACTGCGAACCTGGAGTGCACCTTGATCGATGGGACCGGTGCGATCTTGCTCGTGTTCCAAGGTCGCCGCCGAATTCCCGGAATTCAGCACGGAGCCAAGCTGGTCGCACAAGGAACCGTCGGAGCCTGGGAGGGTTCCTTGGCCATCCTCAACCCGGAGTACGAGTTGATCGCCGGCGCCGAGGTACCCGAAGTGGACGCACCAAGCTGATTCGGTGGTAGACGGCTCTTCAGGTGTCTCCCGGCTCTGGCCTCACTCGAGCCCATGGCCGTGACGAGCCGGAACGAGCTGCGACCACCTGCCCGCCGCTCGGGGAGTCGGCGACCGGAATGCTGAACGTGAAGCGTGCACCTTGCCCGGAGTCGCCGGCCTCGACCCAGATCTGACCTCCATGCACCTCGACGAATGCCTTGGCGATCGCAAGCCCCAGACCCCCGCGTCCGCCGGCCTCGCGCTTGTTGAGCATCTGGAAGATGCTTGCCCGCTCCTCGACGGCCACACCCGGGCCTTTGTCCGACACCTCTACCTCGATCCACCCGTCCGGCTTGTGCCTGGCATTTATCTCGACGGGTGCCTCTTCGGCGGAGTACCGAGTGGCGTTGTCGATGAGGTTGGCGAGCACTTGGCACACGAGAACGCGATCGACGTCGACATTGGGAAGGTCCAGAGCCCCTTGCCATTTCACGCGCTTCAGATTGGTGGAGGAGCCGAGGACTGCAAGTGCCTCGTCGACGAGTTCGGCCAAGCTGACCGGGTGCTTGCGCAACTCGAGTGTCCCCGAATCGATCCTCGTCATGTCGAGCAGGTTCGCCACCAGACGGTTGAGCCGGTCGGCCTGGACATCGACGAGACTCAACAGTTCGTCCCTGTCCGTTTGGCTGAGGTCGGCGTTCGGGTTGAGCAGCGTGGACGTCGAGACTTTGATGGTCGCCAACGGGGTTCGGAGGTCGTGCGACACAGCGCCGAGCAGAGACCGCTGTAGCCGATCGGTCTCTTCGAGGAGCTGTGCGCGAAGGCCCTGTTCGCGAAGCTGTCCGCGCTCGAGAGCCAAAGCGAGATGGTTGGCGAATGCCTGGAGGAGATCGGGGTCCCTACGAGCGGGGAGCGGGTCACGGAGGGCGAGGAGGCCGACTCCACGCCCGGAGATGGCCAACGCGACTGCGCGGATCCCACTGTGCGACACCCGCCCTGTCTCCAAGCTGACCGGCACGCGTGCATCTGCAGAGAGTTGTGATCGTTCGAGCGCCGACAAGGGCGCGCCCGCCGACGCGACGATTTCAAGCCTTCCGTCGACCGGAACGAGGAGTGCCACTCCTTCGACGTCGAACGCCTGGAGAACCGAGTTGACGATCGTCTCGAAGAGCTGAGTCATCGGGGAATCGCGAACGAGAAGCTCGGACAAGTCGAAGAGGCGACGAACCTCCATTGCTCGTCGTTGTGCCTCGGCTCGCGCGGTGCTCACCTGGTTGACGACCTGGGACACCACGAGCATTACCACCACGTACACCCCGAGCGCCGTCCAGTTCTGAGGCGCACCGACGTCCAATGTGTAATAGGGCGGGATGAAGACGATGTCGTAGACCAGGAATCCGACTCCGATTGCCACGATGCCCGCGAACAACCCACCCACCGCCACACCGACCACGACGGGAACCACCAGGACCAGGGCGCTCGTGGCAACGCTGATGTGGCTGCGCAGAGGGAACATCACTGCTCCGAGAGACGCCACGAGCGCGATCGCGATCAGCGACCCGAGGATGGAGAGCCTGAAAGATGTCGCCTTCAGACGGGTGGCAGATCTAGAGGTCGAGGCGCCGCTGCGCCGCTCGTAGATCGTCATGAGCACTCTGGCGGGCCGCAGCGTTCCATCAGGTTCAGCAGAGCGTAAACGTGAAGGCAGCCGAAGACCACGGGCAAAGGCTCGAGAACCATAGAGGAGCGATCCTGGGGTGAGGGCGTGACGAGAGACCCTTGACTGGCGGAGGCCCAGGCCTCAAAGTGTCGGCCAGGTCTGTGCCAGGGAGGTGGCAGTGCGCCCGTTCGGATCAGCTGTCATGGCCCTGAGCCTGCCGATTGCGTTGCTTGTGGGTCCGACGCCTCACAGGACCGGTCTGTCCCTTTCCTCGTCTGTAGGCCCGACAGCGGCGACCCCGCTTCAGGAGTTCGTCTCGGATCACGCCAACGGTCGGATCTGGAATTCCTACGACCAATCCCAAGGTTCGGCGGGTCCTCCGATCCTCGGGACACCGAGCGCGGTCTACTACACCTCACAGGGCCTCGCCCACGTCTATGCGGAGGGAGCGAACGGTGACCTCGTCGAATACATACCCGACCACGACAACGGACGGGTGTGGAACGCCTACGACTTGAGCGTAGATGCCGGAGGGGGTGGGCCTGTCTCCGGCTCTCCCACCGCCATCTACGACGACGCTCTGGGCATGGTGATCGTCTACGTCGAGGCATCGAACGGCGATCTCATGGAGTACGTACCCGACCACGCTGCCGGCCGAGTATGGAACGCCTGGGACCTGAGCACCGCGGCCGGAAGCGGGCCGGTTTCGAGCGCACCCGCAGCCGTCTACGACACAGCGCAGAGCCTCGTCCACGTCTACGCGGCAGGGCCGAACGGCGATCTGGTCGAGTATCTCGCGGACGGCGCCAACGGGCGCGCATGGAACGCCTACGACCAAAGTGTTTCCGCAGGTGGAGGCCCGGTCTCGGGGACACCCTCGGCCGTTTACGACACATCCCAGGACCTCATCCACGTCTACGCGGAAGCCTCCGACGGCGACCTGGTCGAGTACATAGCCGACCACGCGAACGGCCGGACGTGGAACGTCTACGACCAGAGCGTGAACGCCGGTGGTGGATCGTCCATTCTTGCGACACCCTCGGCCGTTTACGACACATCCCAGGACCTCATCCACGTCTACGTGGAAGCCTCCGACGGCGACCTGGTCGAGTACATAGCCGACCACGCGAATGGAAGGGTGTGGAACGCCTACGACCAAAGCATCTACGCGGGCGGAGGGACGTTCGTATCGGGCACCCCCGATGCCGTCTACCTCCCGGACCAGGACCTCATCCACGTCTACGTGCGAGCATCCGACAATGACCTCATGGAGTACATTGCCGACCACGCGAACGGACGAGTTTGGAACGCATACGACTTGAGTTCCGGGGCGGGTGGTCCCTCAATCGGATCCGGCTCCAGTGCCCTGGAGCTAGGACGGGCCATCCACGTTTTCGTGGGTGGGCCCGTGCCGATCGGAGGTCTGGCGATCTCCCACTCCAGTTCGGTCCCCGATACGAGTTACGGGACGGCCAACGTGGTGTCGCTCACCTTCGACGACGGCCCCTCGCCTGCATACACACCTCAGATCTTGCAGATCCTCGAGACCTACCGGGTGCCGGCCACCTTCGAGATAGTTGGCTCGCAGGGAGCGCAGTACCCCAACCTGCTCGAGCAGGAATTCACAGCCGGCTTCGGTCTTGCGAACCACACTTGGGACCACGTCGACCTAACCCGGACGAGCCCCTCGGGCTGGGTCGCGGAGGTCGATCGAACGAGCAATCTGATCGAATCGATCACCGGTCGTCCTGTGGCGTGCGTGAGACCTCCCTACGGATACACAAACGGCTCGGTGATCTCACAGCTCGCGCAACGGGGCTTGGGCGAGCTGATGTGGGACGTCGATCCTTCCGACTACGCCCGCCCCGGGGCGTCCGTCATCGCGCAGAGGGTCCTGAACGCCTTGCATCCAGGAGCGATCGTCATTCTGCACGACGGTGGCGGTGACCGGTCGCAGACCGTTGCAGCGCTTCCGGCCATAATCAACGGCGCCCGGGCCGCCGGCTACACCTTCGTCGGGGTTTGCGGATAGCCGCTTGTCGCGAGCAGATCCCGATCGCCTCTGCGGGTCGCGGGCAAGAGCGACAGCGCCATCAACAGGACGAGCGGACCCGCGTTGGGATCGGTGGCCGTTCCCGAGATCGGCCCGGTGAGGATCCCTCCGAAGGCTTGCCCGAAGACCCAGAAGAGCAGAGACAAGGCCCCACCGGCGAACAGGTATGGCGCGGCACGCCGCGACACGAGAGGGCCTAGACCGATGATCAGCGACACGGCTGCGAGAGAGATCGCGTTCGCAGTGGTCGTGGAGGCGAAGAGTCGCCCGGCTGATCCCAGTAGGTGCGAGAGCCACGACGGCTCGCCTGTCGCCATCGAGGAGATCTGCCTACCGACTGCGCCGCGGGCGGTGTTCGCGGGGAGCAGCCACAAAACGGCGTAGAACGTCCAGAGTCCACCCCAGGCGATCAGCCCACCCAAGTCACCCAGCATCCCCGACGAGGCTGCTGATGACGACCTGTCGCGAAGCCCGACGCTTGGGAAGATGCTGTCGTCGCTGCGTGAGCCCGCCGACCTCGAGCCCAAGCGCTCGGGGTTTGTGGGCCACGCGATGAGGCCGATCACTGCGTAGAGCACTGCGGCTCCGGGCGCGCCCATCAGAGGCGAGGCATTGCCGGTGAAGATCATCCCGAATCCCTCGCCCAGGGCCCATACGCCCAGGGACCATGCAAACGACAACGCGAGCGCGGCCTTCACCGTTTGGCGGAACATCAGGCCCAGGCCGATCAGCAGCTGAGCGCAGGCGAACAGGGTGTTCCACGCAACGACGTTCGTGCTCACCAGATGAGCGTTCGCGCCGACGAGCCAGGAGATCCAGCCCGCCTGACCTTGGGACGACGGTTCGAGAACTTGGGTCACGAAGGAGCTCGTGAACATGTGCGGTTGAAGCTGGAGCAACCCGTCGAGCAGCCAGACAGCACCGATCGCCAACTGAAGTGAGCGAATGTTCAAGGCGCTGGAGAGGGCCTCACGCCAACCCCGCCTGCGTGGCTGCAGGGAATGACCATGTCGAGTCGCAGGGCAAAGAAGAGCCCTCGGCGACTCGGACAGCGTCGCAACAGAGGTCATGGTTGACCTGTCCTAACGATCTGAGAGAGCGCACCGGGCGGCAAGTCGGCTTGGAACTGGTACTGAGCCGCCAGTTGGGGCGCCGTCCATACGTGGAGCATGAACAAGGTCTGGGTGTTGTGGACACCGTTCGCGCAACCGCCCGTGGCATCCGTGTTCCCCACGACCTGATGCTGGGAGTCGACGCACAGATTGGAGTGTGCGTGCCAGTCGGTGAGCGGGCCGCCGATGTCGGGTCCGGGCTGGCAGGGTTCCGGGCCGAAGTACATGGCACCGATCAGGACCGGGCCGTCGACCGTGTTGGCGTACATGAGCGACGGTGGCGCCTCAGGGTTCAAGACGTTGTCCGGGCGCACCAGGGACCAATTGGCGTAGTGGGTCATCGGGCCTTTTCCCGGCGTGATCGGCATGTACCCGGCGGCCTCGGCCGCCGACAAGCTCGAGTACTTCTGGATGTCGGCCGAGGTCTCTGACACAAGCTGCTCTGCGGCTGCCCGTTGTGCCGCCGTCGGCGCTCCGCTCGGAACGGGCGCCATCTCCATGCCATTCGGCATGACAGAGCCTCCGGTCACGTTGGGGCAGATGTCGCCCGCGTCAGCGGCGCTGTTCGAGCCTTGCGACATACTCGGCATGGTGGATGACGAACCATCCCCACCAGCCATGGACGGCATGGTGGAGGACGAGCTAGATCCGCTGCCTGTCGCCGACATGCTCCCTGAGCCCTCCCCGGACATGCCTTGAGGAGATCCCGCAACTGCGTGTGACGATTCCGACGGGTGGTCGGTCTCGGCGACAGCAGAGGTGATCGTCAGTGACGTCGCAGCGACAGCGACCGTGACCACGCACAGGGTCCACGCCTTTGTGGCGACGCTTGCCGACGAGAACCACTTCCAACCCCTATTGGCGATGCTCTTCACTTCTCGACCTCCTCGTTGAGGGTCCAGGCGCTGATGGACCCATCCTCGGGGTCGAATGTGAGGCCGGGGTTATCAGCATGTTCGAAGCGGATCAGCGAAGAAGGTCGACATCACGGCGCCGGAAGGACCGATGGACGAAGCGAGGCCGACGGTCGGACCCGGCTCGAAGGAGAAGGTGTCGGTGGCCAGACCAGAGCCTCCCTGCCACACTTCGAAGCCACCTTCGACGGCAGTGAGGTAGTAGTCAGACAGGAGATAGCCGCGGCTCTCGGCATCGACCACCAGCGCGCCGAGATCTAAGTCCTTCACGGAGGTTCTTCCCGCATCGAGGGAATAGGCGACGTATTCCGAGCCCGGGGATCCGTCGTGCCAGACGCCGAACTGGAATCCGTCCAGCAGCGCTGCGCCAACTCGGCGGCCCGCAGGATGGGCTCCTCCTCTCGAGTTGAGCCAGACCATCATCTCGGTTCCGTGAGGGGCGCCGGTCGTGCGCGGGGAGTCGTTGAACCAGACATCGAGGGCGACGTCGTAGGTACCCGCCTGGGGTTGGGTGGTCGACCAGTCGACGGTGGGATCGGTCAAGTCCGAGGCCTCGATCGGAAGGCCGCTCCGCTGGGTGCAAGTTCCCCAGTTGCACCCCCGATAGATGGAGGGATATCCGCCGGGGTCTGGGCCGGCCGTCTGGATCTCCGATTGCGTCACCGTAAAGTCGGGCCCACCGTCAGTGCTGATGCACTGCATCGCAGTCGAGTTCCACTCGTTCTCCTGCACGTCGTACGAACCGCCGGAGACCGGCAAGACTGCGTATCGATCACAGCTCGAGGATGCAGGCACCGGTGAAGCTGCGGCTCCAGGGTCACCCGCGGTCATCCCGGCCCACATACCGGCCGACAAGGCTCCCACTGCCGCGAGGACACACCTTGACCGGCGTGCACCTCGGGGAGACGTCTGAGTCGAGCGCTCGACTCGCCGCGCACTTCTGGAGCTCACCGACCGGGAATACCCCGCTACGGGCTGATCAAACGCAGCGTCCTACGTATGCTCTGGGGAGTCATCGATGAGCGAAGCACTTCTAGCGAAAGGGTTGTCGATGCTCTTCCTTCACGAGGTCCATCACGTTCGGGGCGCCCGAGAGGAGGAGTTCGAAGCCGCATATCGCGACGGATGGATGCCCATGCTCGCCAAGACTGGGGAAGGCCGGCTCCTCTGGTATTGCAACCATGCCCACGGAAGCGGTCCCGCTTACCACGTCGTGACGATCACGGCCGTCCGTGACGGCTCCGCTTGGGAGGAGCTTGCGGCGCGTGTCCAGCGCGGCGACCTTCAGAATTGGGCGCGCGAACTGGACGACGCTCGGCATGGCGTCGAGTCCAAGATCATGCTTCCCGTCACATGGTCGCCCATGCAGGAGGTCGACCTGGACAGCGTTCCCGCCGACGGTTCCACACACGAGCTCTCGATCTACATGGAGGACACCGGGTGGCCCCACGCCGCGGTCGACGACTACATCTCCTTCTGGGAGACGAACTACTACCTGCCGATGCGAGAGCGCGCTGCGAGCCTTCTGGATATTCAGGCTGTCTTTCAGATCGCGTTCGGCACGGGTCGCCACAAGGAGGCAATCCTGATGCAGAAGATCCAGAGCGACGATGGGCTTCTGCGGCTGCTCACGAACGAGACTCCAAAAGAATTCCGCGTTCCCGGTCAGTTCATGTACGACGCGCTGCAGTACCGGGATCGCTGGGAGAGCAAGCTCCTTCGGACGTCGAGTTGGTCACCCCTCTACTGAGCGGAGCTTCTCCCGCCGGCTGAGCCGGTGATCTCCTCGATGCGCTCGAGCGTCCTCTCCATCGACCTGCGTGTCTGGGAAGGAAGGGGTCCGAGTCTCAACAAGAACCTCTGGTGGTCCTTCGACAGATCCCATGTCTCGCGCACCCGGGTTCCGCCGTCGACAGGCTCGAGCTCGTAGCGCCAGATTCGTCCGCCGGCGAACTTGCCCAAGAACCCTGGCGGTCGGGCTTGCCACGCGATGCGACGTCCTTCGGTGAACTCGATGACCTCGTTCGTCATCGAATATCCCACTCCGATCTTCATGGACATCCCGAAGGTGGAGCCGAGCGACAGCCTCGTTGGCGAGTCCGACTTGAGCCGGACGACAGATCCGGACCCGTCTATGTCGGGGTGTCTCGATGCGTCCGCCAAGAGAGCGAAGATCGCGTCAGGCGAAGCCGGGATGAGACGTTCCACACTGATCGAGTCTCCTTGCATCGAACTCCTCCCGTGGCCGGTTCGTGGGGACTTTTGCGGGTCACAGTAGCTTTGTGCCGATGGTCGTAGCGCCTTACGGAGAATGGCGATCACCGATTGCCGCACGCGACGTCGCTCGTGGCGGCGTGCGACTGAGCAGGCCCGATTTCGACGCCGACGGAAACGTGTGGTGGGCCGAATCCCGGCCCAGCGAAGGTGGCCGCACGGTGGTGATGCGACGCGACGAAGTCGGGCTGCCTGTCGAGGTCCTGCCTGCAAGATGGAACGCACGTACGAGGGTTCACGAGTACGGCGGTCGGGCATGGATCCCAGTCGGCCGAGGTGTCCTGGTCTTCGCCAATTGGGAGGACCAGCGCCTCTACCGGGTCGACAGCGATGTCTCCGGGAGTGCCGGTGGCTACGCCGACCCCGTGGCGCTGACCCCTGAGCCGTCGAAACCCCAAGGCGACCGGTATGCCGACCTCGTGCTGTCCCGGGACGGGCGCGAGGTGATCTGTGTGCGCGAGCGGGACGTGGAGGGCATTCCTTCTGTCACCCGCGACATCGTCGCCGTCGCTTTGGACGGGAGCTTGGCGGTTCGTACCTTGCTCGTGGATCGCCACTTCCTTTCTAATCCGAGGCTCTCTCCTGACGGAGAGCACTTGTCATGGCTCGCGTGGGACCACCCCAGGATGCCTTGGGACGGTACAGAGCTCAGGGTCGGCGAGATCGCGACCGACGGATCCGTTCGGGGATCTCGGACGCTCGTCGGTGGAGAAGAAGAGTCCGTCTTCCAGCCAGAGTGGGCGACCTCGGACGCTCTGTATGCCGTTTCCGACAGGAGCGGATGGTGGAATCTCTACAAGGTCGACCTCCGCGGCGGGCTCGAGGCCCTTTACGGATCGGCCCAAGAATTTGGGTGGCCACAGTGGGTCTTCGGCATGTCGACTTACGGAAAGCTGGACGACGGTCGTCTCGCGGTTCTACACGGCACGGGAACCTGGAGCCTCAGCTTGTTCGATCCCGAGGAGCGCACCCTCGTCCCGGCAAGCCCGGACCTGGCAGAGAAGATCACTTATTTCGAGCCCACAGTCTCCGTGCGAGGCGGAACGGTCGCCGTCATCGGCGGTGGCCCGAGCACTCCTGACTCTCTGTTGACCGTCGACACCCGGAGTGGGGCGCTCGAGGTCCTGAGGCCGAGCATCGAGAACGTCCCCGATCCCAGCTACCTGCCGGAGGCACGGGCCGAGCAGTTCAGAAGTCAAGGAGGCCGAGAGGTCCACGCTTTCGTGTACGCGCCCAAGAACCCGGAGTTCAGTGCACCAGAAGACGAGCTGCCTCCTTATGTCGCGTTCGTCCATGGTGGTCCGACGGCGCAGAGCTCACCCGTGTTGGACCTGACTGTCGCCTACTTCACGAGCCGCGGCATCGGAATTGTCGACGTCGACTACGGCGGCTCCAGCGGATACGGACGCGAATACCGGAACCGGCTTCGCGGTCAGTGGGGGATCGTCGATGTCGAGGACGTCGTCGCGGCTGTAAACGGCCTCGTCGAGCGCGGGGATGCTGATGCCAGACGGCTCGTGGTTCGAGGTGGCAGCGCCGGCGGTTGGACGGTGCTCGCAGCGCTGACACGCAGCAAGGCCTTCGCAGGAGGCACTTCCTACTACGGCGTCGGCGACCTCATAGGGCTCGTGGAGGACACGCACGACTTCGAGTCGCGCTACATCGACGGGCTGGTGGGTCCTCTCCCGGAGGCGCGCGAGGTCTACAACGAGAGATCCCCCTTGTCCCACGTCGACGAGCTCGAGTGTCCGATCCTCCTCCTGCAGGGATCGGAGGACAAGATCGTTCCTCCTCGGCAGGCCGAGATGTTCCGTGACGCATTGACGAGAAAAGGGATCCCACACGCTTACATCCTCTTCGAAGGCGAGCAGCACGGGTTTCGTCGAGCCGAAAACATCGAGCGGGCGCTCGAGGCCGAGCTTTCCTTCTACGGACAGGTCTTGGGATTCGCACCGGCCGACGTCCCCGTGCTCGAGCTCACGAGTGCCCGCGGTCGAGGTTCGAGTAGCAGGAGCGGGTCGTGAGCCGCTCGACTGTCCATCGTCATGCCGGACATGCGAGCTTGATGACGTGAACCTGCCGGTGATGCCCCCTGTCTCACCCATGCTCGCCAAGCTCGCGCGGGAGATGCCTGTCGGCGACGACCTGGTCTACGAGCCCAAATGGGACGGGTTTAGATGTGTCGTGTTCCGTGACGGGGAGGAGGTGGAGCTCGGGAGCCGGAACGAACGGCCACTCACCCGCTACTTCCCAGAATTGATGGATCCTCTTCGCAGTTGCCTACCCGAGAAGGTCGTGCTCGACGGCGAAGTGGTGATCGCCGGACCGAGCGGGCTCGACTTCGTGGCACTGCTCCAGCGCATCCATCCCGCGGAGTCACGGGTCGCCTCGCTCGCCGCCACCACGCCGGCGTCCTTCGTTGCTTTCGACATCCTGGCGCTCGGCGACCGAGACCTGCGGACCGTTCCGTTCGGGGACAGGAGGGCATTGCTGGAGGAATGCCTGTCGGATGCTCGTCCCCCCGTGCATCTCACACCGGCGACGAAAGATCCGGTGAAGGCGAGCGAGTGGTTCTCCCGATTCGAGGGAGCGGGTCTCGACGGAGTGATCGCAAAGAGCACCGGTCTCGCTTACCGGGAGGACGAGAGGGTGATGGTGAAGGTGAAGCACGAGCGCACGGCGGACTGTGTCGTCGCCGGGTTTCGTTGGCACAAGTCGGGCGGTGTCGTCGGCTCGTTGCTGCTAGGGCTTTACGACGACGCAGGGAACCTTCACCACGTGGGGGTGGCAGCGTCGTTCACCACTGCACGCCGGCGCGAGCTGCTCGACGAGATCGCGCCGTACCGCCTGCAGTCGATCGACGGGCACCCTTGGGAAGGATGGGCCGAGCCCGAAGGCTCGAACCGGCAAGGCAGAAGGCCGGGAGCACCTTCTCGTTGGAACGCCACCAAGGACCTGAGTTTCGAGCCGCTCGTCCCAAAGCTCGTGGCCGAGGTCGCCTACGACCATCTTCAGGGGGATCGATTTCGGCATGCCACGACCTTTCGCCGATGGAGGAGCGACCGCGAGCCGCAGAGTTGCAGGTACTCGCAGCTCGAGGTCGTGGTGCCCGAGGTGTTGGAGGCCGTCTTCGGAGCCTGAAGACGGCCAGGATCAGTCGGGCTCTCGTCGCGCCCGGCTCGGCGCCACCCGGCGCGGTTCACCTCTCTGCTTGGCGAAGTGGGGCGGCCAGGGCGCATCTCCGAGCCCCTCGGCCTGGTCGCGCTCGGCGAGCTCGAGCAGCGGCGAAAGGTCGTATCGGCGGTCGTCGATTCCGCGCGCCGGATCACCGATGGCGTCGAAGCGACCGGGGACGGTCGCGATCGTGAGGTCGCCAGGGTCCACGTCGAGGACCTCGTCCCACTCGAGGGGGCAGGAGACCCGCCCCTCGGGATTCGACCTCACCGAGTAAGCGGACGCCACGGTGCGATCTCGTGCGTTCTGGTTGTAGTCGATGAAGACGCGCGCCCCACGCTGCTCCTTCCACCATGCCGAGGTGGCGACGTCGGGCAACCTGCGCTCCACCTCTCGGGCCAGGGCCAGCGCAGCCCTGCGAACGTCGGTGAACCCCCACCGAGGCTCGATCGGAACGTTCACGTGCATCCCTCGAGACCCAGAGGTCTTGGGGAAGCCCACGAGTCCGTACTCGTCGAGCACGAGACGGGCCTCGAGCGCCGTCACCCTCACCGCGTCGAAGGGGACGTCGGGCTGGGGATCGAGATCGATCCGCAGCTCGTCCGGATGGTCGACGTCGCCTCTTCGAACCGGCCAGGGGTTCAGATCGAGGCATCCGAGGTTCGCCGCCCAGAGGATGTGAGCCACGTCGACCGGGCACAGCTCGGTGGCGCTCCGCCCGCTCGGAAAGTGGACCGTCACAGTTTGGATCCATTCCGGACGGCTGCTCGGGACGCGCTTCTGATAGAAGAACGGTCCCTCTGCGCCGTCGGGATAGCGCTTTAGGACGGTCGGCCTCTCCCGCACGCCGCGCAGGGCACCGTCGCCGACCGAGTGGTAGTAGCGGACGAGGTCGAGCTTGGTCTCGCCGCGTGCCGAGAAGAACACCTTGTCCGGATTCGACACCCGTACCGTGTGGCCATCGACCTCGATGTCTACCGGCGGAGCACCCTTGGGCACTCGAAGATGTTGTCACGTCGATCCGGCGACCGGGACGCAATCGAAGCGGCCCGAACTGGTTAGCGTTTGTGCGTGGACCCCGTCGAAGCGCTGCGAAGGATCGGGTATCTGCTCGAGCGCGACCGGGCGGAGTCCTACAAGGTGAGAGCCTTCCGCCGCGCTGCAGATGCGATCTCGCAGATCGACCCGGAGGAATTGCGCAGGCTTGCGGCGACGGGCGGGTTGCGCCGACTCCCCGGGATCGGAGACACCACCGCAAAAGCGGTCGTCGAGGCCCTCTGGGGAGAGGCCCCCTCGTACCTGGCTGCGCTCGAGGGTCGATCGCACGCCGAGATCGGCGACCATGCGAACGAGCTCAAGAAGCAGCTGGTCGGAGATTGCCACAGCCACTCGGATTGGTCCGATGGGGGAAGTCCCATCGCAGAGATGGCGGGAGCCGCTCGCGACCTCGGTCACCGGTACCTGGCTCTCACGGACCACAGCCCGAGGCTGACGGTCGCGCACGGGCTGGACAAAGAACGTTTGTTGAGCCAGATCGAGGTGGTGGCACAGATCAACGCGGAGATGGCGCCGTTTCGGATCCTCACCGGGATCGAAGTCGACATTCTCGAAGATGGATCTCTCGATCAGGAGGATGAGATCCTGTCGCGACTCGACGTCGTCGTCGCCAGCGTCCACTCGAAACTCAAGATGGACCCGGCTGAGATGACGAGACGGATGCTCCGAGCGATCGACAGTCCCCACACCGACATCCTCGGGCACTGCACGGGAAGGATCCTCGTTGGACGGGGTCGTCCCGAGTCTCGATTCGACGCCGACCGAATCTTCGAGGCGTGCGCGCGAACCGGAACGGCCGTCGAGATCAACTCGCGTCCCGAACGCCGAGACCCTCCTCTGCAGCTTCTCCGAAAGGCAGTGGAAACGGGGTGCGTGCTTGCGATCGACACCGATGCACATGCGCCGGGCCAGCTGGAATGGCTCGGAAACGGTTGCGAGCAAGCCGTGGAGGCAGAGGCGCCGTTCGAACGGGTGGTCAACACGTGGCCGATGACGAAGCTCTTGGAATGGACGGCGAGTCACGCAAGATAGAGCCGACGCCGGTCCTCGACACAACGACAGGCCTCGCCGGGAACGAGAAGTGAGTCATCCCACTGAGACATCGCGCGCCGCAGGCACCCGTGTCGGAACGAGCCCGGCCTTCTCGATCTCTCTGGCGAAGACTCGTGCGTCGCGCAGCGCACAGCCGGATTCGTCGTTGTTGAAGTAAACGTAGACGTTCGCCGATCTCGGCCACATCTCTGCGAGACGCTCGGCCCACGTGCGAAGAGCGGCCCTTCCGTAACAGGGGTGCGGAAGCGCCTTGCCTGCATGGAAGCGGACGTAGCCCCACGATGCGGTCCGCCAATGGGGAGTCTTGCGCTCGGGGCTGTCACTCAGACAGAGGGCTGCGCCATGGCGCGAAAGCGCACTATGCGTGTCGTCGGTTTCGAACCAGGACCGGTGACGCGGCTCGACAGCCACCTTTACGTCGGCTGGGAACTGCTCGAGGACGTCTTCCAACGCAGGAATGTCGACGCCGAGGTTCGGGGGAAGCTGCAGCAGCACAGGGCCGAGCTTCGGCCCGAGTCCACGAG
Organism: Acidimicrobiales bacterium; assembly: GCA_036786835.1. Lineage (GTDB taxonomy): Bacteria > Actinomycetota > Acidimicrobiia > Acidimicrobiales > UBA8190 > Bog-564. The sequence continues at coordinate 21,602 of DAIQQK010000043.1, forward strand.
ATCTCTCCAGTAATCTCTTCACGGGCTCGGCCGGGTCGCGCAGGCGCTTGATATGCGTGATGTAGCGGCTCGCCTTCACCGCCATCACGAAGTCTTCGGGAGTGCGGCTCCTCCAGGCCTCGAACGTCTGTGATTCCGGAAGGCGGTAGAAGGCGTTGTTCAACTCGACTGTCGCGAAGCGCGCCGCGTAATGCTCCAACCAGCGGGCCTGAGGCACACCGGTGGGATAGAACCGATTTCGCCAGTGGGGGTACTGCCATCCGGACGTGCCGATGAGAACGGACACTCTTCCAAGCTATGTGGCACTGACAGGGACGGCTCGCCGAGCGCAGCCCCGGTGCCTCATCCGAGGAGCTGGAGTGCCTCCTCGACGAGAGCAGCAGGCGAACGACGCGAATAGTTGGCCGACCGGCAGATGAGACCGTGCACGTAGATCGACAGACTGATGAGGGCGTTGCGAGCGTCTCCGGCGAGCAACGGGACGGGCTCGCTCGGCGAGTCGAGCTCCGAGGCTTCCAGCAGCGCCCCGCGGAGCCCCAGCATGCTCGAGCACGCGTCGAGCGTCCCGATCCGGCTCGAGCGAAGCCATGCGCTCAAAGCGAAGATCAACGTCAGATTGCCACCGGCCAGGTCGCAGACCTCGTAGCCCGCGAGCCCCAGTCCAGCGCAACGGGCGAATTCCCGAGCGCCATCTCCCTCTTCTAGCCGTTGCTCCTCGGCAAGCGTGTGTTCCTGGCGCACCGTCCAACCTCCTCGAGCCAGTGTCGCAAGAGGGTGTGTCGGAGTGGTGGACTGGGCGCTATGCCTGGTCAGGGCGTTGCCGTGGGGTCGTTTGCGGGTACATACTTGTTGTCAGCCATCCTGGGAGGTGCTCAATGGCACGCGCCATCTGGACAGGCTCGCTCAGCTTTGGACTCGTGAGCGTGCCCGTCGGGCTCTACTCGGCGACCGAGGACAAGACCGTCCATTTCAACCAGCTTCAGGCAGGGACCGCAGACCGGGTCCGGAATCGCCGCGTCAACGAGCGCACGGGGGAGGAGGTCGACTACCGGGACGTCGTGAAGGGCTACGAGGTGGGCCCGGGGGAGTACGTGACCGTCACCCCCGAAGAGCTCGAGGCCGCAGAGCCCGAGAAGACGCGCATGATCGACGTGACCGACTTCGTCGACCTCGGCGAGATCGACCCGATCTACTTCCAGCGCACGTACTATCTCGCGCCCCAGGGCGAGCAGGCACGGCGCGCGTATGCCCTCCTCCTCGAGGTGATGGCTGAGACGAAGAAGGTGGGGATCGCCACCTTCGTGATGCGCAACAAGGAGTACCTGGTGGCGATTCGACCCTCCGACGCCGTCTTGGCGCTCGAGACGATGTTCTTCGCTGACGAGGTTCGAGATGCGCGGTCCGAG
>DAIQQK010000044.1:0-22972 GCA_036786835.1 Acidimicrobiales bacterium
CTTTGTGGCAGTTGTTGAAGAGCGGGACGGCACCACCCGGCGCCCTGGAGCTGCTCGCGGATCAAGTCCGCTCTGGACCAGTCACCGCTTGCTCGCGCCGCGTCGCGCTCTCGCACGAGGACGGCGCTGTCGGGGTCGATCTCTTCGCGGCCTCCCCGCAACTTGAGGCCCAGCGCCCCGCAGAGCACCGTGACCGTGATCGCTGCAGTGTCCGCGCCAGCCTCGTCGCCTCGATCGGCCGAGGTATTGGCGCGGCGGACCATATCGAAGATGTCTGCCAGAGCCGCGGGCGTGTCCAGATCGTCGTCCATGTGCTCCACGAAGGCGGAAAGGGCGACCGGATCCGCTCCCGCAGCCTCGGCGTCGGCGAGCTTCGTAGAGGCGACCTCCGAGCCGAGCCCGAAACGGCGAGCCAGCGAGTCGAGACGTGCGAGGGCCTCTTCGGCGTCGGCGATCGTCTCGGGGGTGACCTCGACGGGAGATCGGTAGTTGCTGCGCAACAGGAGCAGCCGGTAGGCACGCCCGTCGGTGCTCTCCAAGAGTTCCGTGAGAGAGGTGAAGTTCCCGAGTGACTTCGACATCTTCGCCTCGCCGACCCTCACGTGGCCGTTGTGGACCCAGTGCTGTGCGAACTCCCTTCCCAGAGCAACGGCCTGCGCGCGCTCGTTCTCGTGGTGGGGAAAAGAGAGATCGATGCCGCCGCCGTGTATGTCGAAGCCGTCGCCGAGCAGATCTAGCGACATCACGACGCACTCGGTGTGCCAGCCAGGCCGTCCGGGGCCCCAGTGCGAATCCCAAGTGGGCTCGCCGGGCTTGGCCTTCTTCCACAACGCGAAGTCGAGCGGCGAGCGCTTTTCCTCTCCCGGCTCGACGCGCTCGCCGGCGCGAAGCGACTCGAGGCTCTGACGAGCGAGAAGCCCGTAGCCCGGGACCTTTTCGACCGACAGGTAGACCCCGTCCGAGGTCTCGTAGGCGACCCCTCTGTCCACGAGCTCTGAGATCGTCTCGACCATCTGGGCCACGTAGGCGGTGGCATGGGGATCGTGGGTGGGGCGGGCCACGTCGAGGGCGTCGACCGCCTCCCACCATGCCGCCTCGAACTCCGAGGCCACCTCCGAGGAAGAGCGGCCCTCGGCGTTCGCCCTGGCGATGATCTTGTCGTCGATGTCGGTGACGTTGGATACGTAGTCGACCTCGAGGCCGCAGAACTCGAGGTAACGCCGCAGCACGTCGAAGGCAAGCGCAAAGCGCCCGTGACCGATGTGGGGCACGTCGTAGACCGTGGGGCCGCACACGTACATCGACACCCGGCCGGGCTCGCGCAGCGTCAGCGGACGAACGGAACCGCTGGCCGTGTCGTGAAGCCGCAGCACTCCGGTACGGTAACGCGACTGTGAGCCCTCTCGAGCCACCCAAGTCGCCGGTGGTGCCCGAACGCCCGAGCCTCGACGGCCTGGAGGACAAGTGGTCTGTTCGGTGGGAGAAGGAAAGGACCTACCGCTTCGACCGCTCGGCTGATCGCGATCAAGTGTTCGCCATCGACACCCCGCCGCCGACGGTGTCCGGGTCCCTCCACATCGGCCACGTTTTCTCCTACACCCACACCGACGCCGTCGCCCGCTACCACCGCGCACGCGGCAAGACGGTCTTCTACCCGATGGGTTGGGACGACAACGGGCTCGCCACCGAACGGCGCGTCCAGAACTACTACGGGGTGCGCTGCGACCCGACCTTGCAGCACGATCCCGGCTTCGTGCCTCCCGAGAAGCCCGGTGCAGAGCAGGTGCCGGTCTCCAGGCCGGCTTTCATAGCGCTTTGCCACGAGCTCACGGCCGAGGACGAGCGGGTGTTCGAGGAGACCTGGCGCCGGTTGGGTCTGTCCGTCGACTGGAGCTTGGGTTACACGACCATCTCGAACGAGGCCCGCCGCGCGAGCCAGAGAGGCTTTCTGCGCCTCTTGCGAGGGGGGCACGCGTACTCGTCGGAAGCGCCCACGATGTGGGACGTCGACTTCCAGACTGCCGTCTCGCAGGCGGAGATGGAGGACCGCGAGATCCCAGGCTCCTATCACCGGATCCGATTCGACCGGGTAGCGGTGAGAGAAACAGTGGAAATCGAGACCACGCGACCCGAGCTCCTGGCTGCTTGCGTAGCGCTCGTGGCCCATCCCGAGGACGAGCGCTACCGGGCCATGTTCGGAACCGAGGTCGTGACGCCTCTCTTCCGTGCGCGCGTTCCCGTCCTGGCCCACCCGCTCGCCGACCCCGAGAAGGGATCGGGGATCGCGATGATCTGCACGTTCGGCGACATCACGGACGTCACCTGGTGGCGAGAGCTGTCGTTGCCGACCCGCACGATCGTCGGCCGTGACGGGCGGCTACTGCCGGTTGCCTGGGGAGAAGGAGCGTTCGAGTCCGAAGATCCCCGAGCTGCGGAATCCTCCTATGCCGAGCTCGCAGGCCGCACCGTGGTGCGTGCGCGCGCCCGCACGGTGGAGTTGTTGACCGAAGCAGGGGCCATAGTGGGCGAGCCGCGCACGATCACCCATCCCGTGAAGTTCTACGAGCGCGGGGAGAGGCCGCTCGAGATCGTCTCGAGCCGTCAGTGGTACGTGCGGACCCTCGGACTTCGCGCGCGCCTCTTGGAGCTCGGTGGGCAGCTGCGCTGGCACCCGGCTCACATGGTGCATCGTTTCGACGCATGGGTGGAGGGCCTGAACGGAGACTGGAACATAAGCCGCCAACGCTTCTTCGGTGTTCCGTTCCCCGTGTGGTACCCGGTGGAGGCAGACGGCTCGGCAGACCGGGACCACCCCTTGACGCCCCACGAGAGCGAACTTCCGGTCGACCCGTCGAGCGACGTGCCCGCTGGCTACAGCGAGGACCAGCGCGACGTGCCGGGCGGGTTCGTCGCCGACCCCGACGTCATGGACACATGGGCGACCTCGTCGCTCACGCCCCAGATCGCGGGGCACTGGGAGGACGACCCCGACCTCTTCTCTCGCGTCTTCCCGATGGACCTTCGCCCCCAGGCCCACGAGATCATCCGGACGTGGCTCTTCTCCACCTTGGTGCGCGCAGAGCTGGAGCACGGCACTCTCCCGTGGTCGGACGTGGCGATCTCGGGATGGGTGCTGGACCCCGAGCGCAAGAAGATGTCCAAGTCCAAGGGCAACGTCGTCACGCCGATCGGGCTGCTCGAGGAGCACGGAAGCGATGCTGTGCGTTACTGGGCAGCTTCGGGACGTCCCGGGGTCGACACCGCGTTCGAGGACGCCCAGATAAAGGTGGGCCGCCGGCTGGCCATCAAGACCCTGAACGCCTCGCGCTTTGCGCTGAGCCGCCTGGCTGGGGGCGAGGTCCCGGGGGTGGAGAAAGTCGCCGAACCGATCGATCGCGCGATGTTGTCGGGGTTGGCGAGTGTCCTCACAGAGGCGACGACCGCATTTGAGGCCTACGACTACGCGCGGGCGCTCGAGCGCACGGAGGCGTTCTTCTGGGCCTTCTGCGACGACTACCTCGAGCTCGTGAAGACCCGCGCCTACGACGCCGAGGAACGCCAGGGGCCCGTCTCGGCTCGCGCGGCCCTGGGGACGGCGTTGTCGGTGCTGTTGCGTCTGCTCGCTCCCTTCCTGCCGTTCGTCACCGAGGAGGTCTGGTCCTGGTGGCACGACGGGTCGATCCATCGAGAACCTTGGCCCGAGGTCGCCGAGCTGTTCCCCGGGGCCGACCAAGGCACTGCGTCGACTGCAGTTCTCGACATGGCGTCCTGCGCCCTCGGGGAGATACGAAAGGCGAAGACCACCGCGAAGCGCTCGATGCGTGCTCCTGTGCAAAGGCTGACGGTCGTCGACGACCCCTCTCGGCTCACTCTGCTCGAGCAAGCCGAAGCGGATCTGCGCCAGGCGGGCAACGTGCTCGAGATCGTGAAGTCCGCCGGAGCCAGCGCGATCACGGTGGAGCTCGGAGCCGAGTAGTCCCCACGCCCCACGCCCCACGCCCCACGCCCCACGCCCCACGGGCAATGGGACACGCTGCGAGGTATGCCTAGAGTTTGGCTCCGAAGGAGGTAACGACATGGACGTTGCCGACATGACCGGCAAGACCGTCGTCGTCACGGGCGGCAACTCGGGAATTGGCAGGGAGACGGCTCTCGCGCTCGCCACGGCGGGGGCGCGGGTGGTAATCACCGCACGCGATGCGAGCAGGGGCGATGCGGCTGTTTCGGCTATCCGGTCGGCCAGCGGGAACGAGCAGATCGAGGTTGCGGTCTTCGACCTCGCCGACATGGCCTCGGTGCGTTCAGGCGCGTCGCAGTTGCTGGCGTTGTGCGACCGGATCGACGTCCTCGTGAACAACGCCGGTCTCGTCCTCTCCGAACGTCATGAGACGCCCGACGGTTTCGAGTCGACCTTCGCGATCAACCACCTCGGGCCGTTCCTGCTGACGACACTGCTCTTGGAACGCGTCAAGCAAAGCGCGCCCGCGCGCATCGTGAACGTGGCGTCGACAGCCCACAAGGGCGCACGGCGCGGGCTCGATTTCGACGACCTCCAGTCGTCCCGGAGGTACTCGGGGATGCAGGTCTACTCCAAGTCCAAGCTCGCGAACATCCACTTCACCACCGCGCTTGCTCGTCGCCTCGCGAGCACCGGGGTCACAGTCAACTGCCTCCATCCGGGGACCGTCGCCACCGGATACGGCCGCGACGGCGACGCCAAAGGGATGCTCGCGTTCGGCATCAAGATCGCGTCACCCTTCTTCCTCACAGCCGAGAAAGGGGCACGGACTTCGATCTACTTGGCGTCCTCACCCGAGGTGTCCCAGGTGACCGGAAAGTACTTCGTGAAGTGCAAGCAGCGCCGACCGTCGAAAGCGGCGAGGGACGACGCGGCGGCGGATCGGCTCTGGGAAGTCAGCGAGGATCTGGTGAGCAAGGCCGGAGTGCAAGGCGGCGGCTGACTCAGCTGGCCTCACCCATGTAGGTGCGCATCAGCTCGTCCCCCACCTCGTCGGGAGTCCCGCTTCGGACGATCCGCCCGTTCACCATCACCACCGCTCGATCCGCGAGAGCCAGAGCGGTCTGAGCGAACTGCTCTACCACCACGACCGTGAGATGCTCCTCGCGTACCGCTTGCGCCACGAGCGCGTAGAGGTCTGCGACGATGCGCGGTGCAAGCCCCATCGAAAGCTCGTCCAACAGAAGGATCCTCGGTTCGGTGAAGAACGCGCGTGCGAGAGCGAGCATCTGCTGCTCACCGCCCGAGAGGTGACCGGCGAGCTGACGGCGGCGCGACCCCAACACGGGGAACCGGCTGAAGCTGCGCTCTTGCAGCTCATCGAACGAAACGTCCTTCCCCCTGTAGGTGTACATGAGCAGGTTCTCCGAGACCGTCAGGTTGGGGAACACCCCGCGCCCCTCGAGCAAGGCGCACAGGCCGCGCCGAGCCAGATGATCGGACCCAGATCGGCTCTGCGGCTCTCCGTGGAAGCGCACCACGCCTCCGGTCGGCTCCAACTGCCCGCTGACCACCCGGAGCAGAGTGGTCTTGCCGGCACCGTTGGGACCTAGGACCGCGAGCACCTCCCCCTCATGCACTTCGACGGAGACTCCGTGTACGACCTCGATGCGACCGTAGGCTGCGCGCACGTCCTCGAGCTCGAGAGCTGCCGGCGCAGGCACTCCGGGATCGGCGGTTGCTCCGCTGCGATCGACCGGCGGCCGCGGCAAAGACGAGGGGCCGGGCTCGGGTGCCGTCTCGAGCTTCGAGCCCGACTCGGATCCCGCCGTGCCCAAGTAGGCCTGTTGGACGGCCTCGTCGGAGCGAACCGATTCCGGGTCGCCATGGGCGATGACCTCCCCGAAGTCGAGAACGGTCACCTCGTCACAGACGCCCATGACGAGACTCATGTCGTGCTCGACGAGCATGACTGCCAGGCCCTCGACGGACAGGCTCTTCAAGACCTCGCCCAGGTTGCCCGTCTCCGTCGGGTCCAAGCCTGCGCTCGGCTCGTCGAGCAGCAACACCGAGGGCGAGGTCGCCAAGGATCGTGCGAGCTCGACGAGCCTGGCGAGGCCGGTCGGCAGGACGTCAGCCGGTTCGTCGGCCACTTGCTCGAGTCCCACTCTCCGCAGGAGCTGCTCGGTGATGCTCCTCGGGGTGGAGCCCGAGGGAAGCTTTCGACGCTGCGCCTCCGCAGCCATCAGGACGTTCTCGCGCGCGGTCAGGGTCCCGAAGAGCTCGAGGCGCTGGAAGGTCCTCGCAAGGCCGAGACGGGAGCGCCGGTGGGGCGCGAGCGACGTGATGTCGCGCCCGTCGAGGACGACCTTCCCGTGCGTCGGCACCTGCAGACCGGTCACGACGTTGAACAAGGTCGTCTTGCCCGCACCGTTGGGGCCGATCAACCCGCTCACACGACCCGCGACGATCTCGAGTTCGACTGCGTCGAGAGCCAACACGCCACCGAAACGCACCGACACCTTGTCGATGTGGAGCCGCTCCACGTCAGTGGGCCCTTGCGCCGATGGCCCCGGTGGGCGCCTTCGAGGCGGGTTCGGACGTCGCCGGCGCCGCCGGCCCACCTTCGGGCCTCCCCACCTGCGAGCGCCTTCGGGCCCAGCGTTCGGTGACCTCCACGTAGAGCTTGCCGATCCCTATCGGGTTGCGGCCGATCGCGACGATTCCGACTCCCACCAGCAGCTCGGTGAAGTCGGGGACCTGAGGCACGTGGGCCCCGACGACCGGTCCGACGGCGAGGAACAGGCCGGCCAGGACCGCTCCCGTGAGAAGGCTCGTGCCCGCGAGGGTCACCGAGACGAAGATCACGATGCTGTAGAGGAACTGGAACTGGGCCGCTCCGACCGTCGTCTGCAGGCCGCCGTAAAGCGCACCAGCCAGCCCGGCAAGGGCCGCCGAGAACGAGAACGATGCGAGCTTGGTGACCGTGAGGCTCATGCCGACCGTGCTGCACGCCGCGGGTGAGTCGTTCATCCCGACGAGCCTGCGCCCGAACGCGCTTCGGCGAAGCGCTCCTACGCCGAAGACGCACACCGCCAACACGATCCCCAAGAGGATGTCGAACGACCGGTTGGTCGCGAAGCGCATCCCGAAGATGTCCGGTCGCGAGACGGCGATCGTGCCGCCGCTGCTCATGATCGATCCCGAGGAGAAGAAGATGTTGTCCGTCAGCACCGCGAAGGCAAGGGTCGCCAGCGCCAGGTAGAGGCCCCGGAGGCGAAGCACCGGAGCCGCCAGCACTGCACCCACCACTGCACAGAGCCCGACGGCCGCCAAGATCCCGAGCACCGAACCTCCGCCGACCCAGTGCATCGCCAACGCGCCGAGCCCGAGAAAGGTGAACTGGCACAGCGAGATCTGGCCCCCATAGCCCGAGAGGGGTACGAGGCTCAACGCAAGCAGACTGAACACGAGCATGTTTCCGAGGGTCAGCAGGTTGTTGCCCCCCAGGATGAACGAAAGAAACACCGTGGCGGCGACGACGAAGGCCGCTCCGGCTGCCGTGCTCCTCGTGCTCGCGGGGCGCATCGGACGAAAGCGCGCGACGCGGCTGATCGCGATGCGAGCCTCGGGTATCACGAGCAGGGCTACGAAGAGCATCGCCATCGGCAGCGCGAGCGTGACGTCGCTCACGGCGCCGGCGGGCACGTAGCCAGTGGCCAGGGAGTAGGAGATGCCGAGGACCATCGCTCCGAGGAAGGTGAGCGGAAGGCTTCGTAGGCGCCCGACGACCGCAGCGGCGTACCCGGAGATCACGAGCTCGGTGAGGTTGAGCTGAACCATGGTCGAGGGGGCGAGGAGGATGCCCGCGAGGGCTGCGAACATGACGCCGAGCATCCACGCGTAGGAGGCGATCCGACCCGACGGAGCTCCGGCAAGCGACGCGAGTGCCGGGTCGTCGACCACCGCTCGCATGGCGACTCCGGTGCGGGTGCGCTTGAAGAACAGACGCAGCAGCAGGGCGCCCCCCACCGCGATCGCAATGGTGATCAGCTGCTCGTAGCTAAGGTTCACCCCGCCGACAGAGACTTGGTGACCGTTGAAGAATTCGGGCAGGTTGTAGGAGTTCGACTGGTTCCATATGGCCCCGCCCGCTCCGACCAGGAGCAGCAGCAGCCCCAAGGTGACGGCGAGCCGGATGTTGGTGGACGCGCCGTAGAGCGGTCGCATTACGACCCGCTCCAACAGTGCGCCGAGCACTGGAGCGGCCACGAGCAGCACGATGGCGAGCGCAGCCAGAGCCGGCAGGTGCCATCCCTGCCAGAGCTGCCAGAAGAGATATGCAAGGACCATGCCGATTGCCCCGTGGGCGAAGTTGAAGATCCCCGTCGTGTTGTAAGTGACCACGAGCCCGGTGGCGCTAACGGCATAGATCGACCCGGTGACGATGCCTGCGATCACCAGGCTTATGAACTCGTTCATGAGGGCGACCTAACCCCTCGGGTCAGGAGCTCGGCGAGGGACGTACCTCAGGCTTGAACCCGTTCGAGGCGAGCAGCCCGCCCGGGCTGCACACGAAGCCGCTCTTCGGGCTAGGAGGCACCCGGACGATCTGGCCGTTCTTGATCTGAGCGAGCAACCAGCAGGTGAACGGCACGTTCGCGGCAGGGTCCGCTGTCGGGATCATCCCTCCGGCATCGAAGCTCGTGACCTTGTCCAGGGCCGCGAGCAAGCCTTCACGCGTCGGCGGTGAACCTGCGTCCTTGAGCGCCTGCACGAACAGCTCGGCCGAGATCCACCCGTAGATGGACTCGATCTCGAAGTTGGGGCTCGAACTGGCTTCGTTCATCCAGTGGTCGAAGAGCGATGCCGCGGGAACGTTCTTCGAGTCCTGGCCCGGGAGGTAGAGAGGATAGGACTGCTCGATGTACATGCCGTTCCCGGCAGGCCCAGTGTCGGAGACGAGATTCGGGGAGTACGCCGCTCCCTGGATCACTATCGGGTTGAAGTTCTGTTGCTGCATCTCCTTCGCGAGGTTGCCGGCGTACACGTCGATCATCTGCTGTGAGTAGAAGAGCTGAACCCCCTTTGCCTTCATGGCCAGCACGTCCGACAGATAGGTCGTCTCGCCAGGGCTGAATCCCCGGTCGTAGACGATCTTGAAGCCGAGGGAGTTCATCGCGTGCTCGAAGGCAGTCTCGGCGGCCTGCGTGGCCGGCGTGGCGCTCGCCCACAGGATCCCGACGTGCTTGATCGCGTTCGGATAGGTCTGCTTCAAGTACTCCATGAACCCGATCGGGAAGTCCTCCGTGGTGTTCGGGGCCGCGCTGTAGACGTACGGGGAGTTGGCAAGCGGGACGCTGAGGGGATAGGCGACGTCGGGCATGTGGGCAGCGTTGATGAGGGGTAGCTGGGCCGCGTCGAGAAGCGAGAACCCTCCGACCAGAGCGAAGTCGTTCTGGATCATGTTCGTCGTGGCAGAGGCGACCACCCCGCCCTGGTAGGCGCTGTCCTGGGCGTCGAGGACGATCTTGCGCCCGTCGACCCCTCCCTGGCTGTTTACGTAGTCGAAGTACGCGCGTGTGCCGTCCTCGGCGCCCTTGAACAGACCGGCGACGGGCGACGTGAGGTCGTCGACCTGTCCGACGGTGATCGTCGTGGAGGTGACCCCTGGAGACGCAGAAGACGACGGGGTCGTGCCGGAGTTGGCCGAACTGGTTGCGCTGGACGACGTGGTCGAGGTCGAAGCACCCGAGGAGCAGGCACCGAGGACCGCGAGGAGCCCGAGCGAAGCGACGAATCCGACGGATGTGCGGTGACGATGTCTCGCACCGAGGGTCCACCGCCAAGTCCGGCGCGCCTCCGCGTGAGGCAGCTCTCTGCGTGTGACCACTGCTCCCCCCTCCTCGTTGCCCGCTTGCACCGCCGTGCCTCGCCCCCCGCCATGCCCAGGAGCCCGCCGCAAGAACACGTTCTAGCAATCAGAACAGGTCCTAGCAATGGGCAAATGGTAGGCGGGTGGAGCGGCGGAATCGGCGCGAGGCCGACCCCGAGGGTCTTCCGAGCATCGGGCCCCTGGGGCGAGCAGGCGCCGGTCGGGGACAGGAGCCTGAGAGCTATGCGGTAGCCGTGCGGTCGCCTCCAAGCGACGGGGCCGTCGACGAGCCTTCTCCTTCGCCGATCGACAGAGTCCGATGGCGCGCTCCTTCGAGAAACCGGACGATCGCCGCCACGGTGTGAGCCGACCTGACGCTCGGCAACACGTCGAAGGCATGTTGAGTGACGGGCAGCTCGGCATAGATCACAGGCGACTTCGAGACCGAGCGCAGCGCCTCGACGAACTGTCTCGCGGTCGCGACCGGAACGAGGGTGTCGTTCGACCCGTGTATGACGAAGAACGGGGGGGCTTCCGGATGGACCCTGTACGTCGGCGACGCTTCCTCGAAGACTTTCGGATCGTCGTCGATGGAACGCTTGAAGACCTGCCTCTCGAGAAGCCGTTGCAACCCTTCGTCGTATTTGGCAGTCGCCGAGCGCAAGCTCCCGCGCCCGGCGGTCATGTCGTAGACGCCATAGAGGGGTACACACGCCTCGACCGAAGTGTCTTCGGACTCGAAGCCGGGCTGGAAGGCAGGGTCTCCGGCCGTCAGCGCTACGAGGGCGCTCAGGTGACCGCCTGCAGAACCTCCGGTCACCGCGATGAACTCTGGGTCACCCCCGTACTCTGCGATGTGGGCGCGCGTCCACACGAGCGCACGTTTGCAGTCGACCACGTGCTCGGGCCATGTCGCGCGTGGGCTCAACCCGTAATTGATCGTGACGCAGACCCACCCGCGTCGGGCGAGCTCGAACATGAGGGGAAAGCCCTGTTCGCGCTTGTCGCCGATGATCCAAGCCCCGCCGTGGAGGTGCAAGAGGACCGGCGCGCCCTTCGGCGGTTGTGCGCGCCGGCGTATCACGTCGAGCCGATGCGAACGCCTGCCGTCGCCTACGTAGTCGATGTTGCGAAAGACCTCGGCAGATCGCACCGGCCGCGGCAACGGATAGGCGAGCCTGGGGAAACGCCACATCGTCTCCCCGCCGTGCGCGGGGAGATCCAGATCGTGCGCAGCCGGAAGGGGCACTTCCTCTTCTGCTCGAGCGAGAGCTCCACGAGCGCCTTGCCCCGCGAAGTGGAGCACCCCCAGCCCCGCCCACGACACAAGGGCTACTCCGAGTCCCACCCAACCGGGCCAGTGTCCGAACGCCCCCGCGAGGCCGAAGGCCACTGTGGCCGCCGCCTGCCAGACGATGTGCCACACCGGAAGCTCGCCCGTGTACCAGCCGGCGAAGAAACTCGGGACCGCGAGGATCGCATTTCTGAAAGGACGGAACGCGTTGACCACGAACGCCGCTCCGAGGAGGCTGACCGCCAAGTACGCCCATGACCAAGCCATGGGAACATCCTCGCGGATACGTGGAAGGATTCACCAGAACTGGAGGAGGGCGATCCACGGGTTGGTCGCCACGGGGGGTCCGTTCTCGCCGGTTGTCTCAACTGACCAGGGAGGTTGGGGTGGAGCAGCTCACGGGCCTCGATGCGACGTTCCTCTATCTGGAGACGCCCAGCTTGCACATGCACGTCTCCATGGCTGCCGTCTTCGACCGTTCGACGGTCCCGGGCGGCTATTCGTGGGAAAGGCTGAGGGAGCTCGTCGGATCCCGGCTCGTGCTTGCTCCCATCTTCCGCCGACGGCTGGTCGAGGTCCCCTTCCGCCTCGGGCACCCCTACTGGGTGGACGACCACCACTTCGACCTCGACTACCACATGCGCCGGGCGGCGCTGCCCGCCCCGGGGGGGATGGACGAGCTTGCAGAGTTCGTCGGCGACGTATGCAGCAGGCAGCTGGACAGGACCAAGCCTCTGTGGGAGATGTACGTGGTCGAGGGCCTGCGCGACGGGAACATCGCCCTCGTCAGCAAGATCCACCACTCCACGATCGACGGCGTCTCAGGGGCCGAGCTGCTCGCCAAGCTGTTCGACCTCGAGCCTGACCCCGAACCGGCAGATGCAACAGACGAGGCCGTTTCGGGCTCCGATCGGACGCCTTCGGATGTGGAGCTGGTCGGGCGCGCGCTCCTCTCACGGCTGCGACAGCCTCTCGACGTGACGAGGCTCGCCTGGAAGACAGGTCGCGCCGTTCTCGACGTCCGCCGGGTGCGTCAAGGGCCTTCACAGTCCAAGGCCGCGCTACCGCTCACAACGCCCCGCACTTCCCTGAACGCTGCTATCACACCGCATCGCAAGGTTGCGTTCTCGTCGATCAGCCTCGACGACGTGAAGCGCCTCAAGAACGAGGTAGGGACCACGGTTAACGACGTGGTTCTTGCCATCTGTGCCGGGGCGCTTCGCCGATGGTTGATCGACGGCAACGAGCTGCCGGACCAACCGCTCGTCGCCACGGTTCCAGTGTCGGTTGCGCCGAAGGTCCCCCGCCGAGGCGCCAACAAGGTCTCCGCGATGTGGGTGGCACTTCCGACCCAGGAGGGCCACCCGCTCAAGAGGCTGCTCTCGATCAAGGACAACACCAAGGGTGCCAAGGAGGAGCACGCAGCGCTCGGGGCCGAGGTGCTCCTCGACTGGACCGAGCACGCGACCCCGAACGTCTTCTCTGCGGCAGCGCGCACGTACACCCGGCTGAAGCTCGCGGAGCGCCACCGCCCGATCCATAGCCTCGTGATCTCGAACGTTCCCGGTCCCGACTTCCCGCTGTACCTCGCCGGGGCGGAGCTCGTGGCGGGCTTCCCCCTCGGGCCCGTCATGGACGGGGCGGGGCTGAACCTGACCGTCATGAGCTATCGGAGCGTCCTCAACTGGGGCCTGATCGCGTGTGCCGAGACCGTCCCGAAGGTCACCGACATAGCCGCCAACGTTCCGGTAGCCCTCGAGGAGCTTCTCGAGTCGGCCGGCCTCGCGCCCCCCACCCCGGTCGGAGTGGCGCCAGGGCGGAAGACGGCCAAGCGTGCGACCCGCCGGCCCGAGGGAGCTGCTCGAGCCTGAAGACCTGGGTTTGGCACCTCCCTGGGACCGCCTCAGGGAGCCCCTTCGGTGCATATGCCCATCGTTAGGTCACTTTCCGTGGTTATAATACTACCACCTGCGGTGAAAGAGACAATTGCCCCTTGTGGAAAGGGTGTGACTTGCCGAAGAATTGACCGCGTGTTGACTCCCGGACCCAGAGCGACATTAGAAGCGTTCGCGGGGGCAACCACAGGTGCCACATTGACCACACTCGTCGAAGCACCGATCATCGAAGAGACACTCCTCGACGCAGAGGCCGAGGCCGATCTCATCGCGCCTCGAAAGCGTCTGCGCCGGCCCCCGGCCGTGGTGATGTTCCTGTCGATCGGGCTCGTCATCGCGGCGGTCGCGGCGAGCGGCATCCTCGGGTCCTACGAACCAACGGCTGTCTCGGTCATAGGTCTCATGGCCATCCTCGCGTTCCCGGCCTCGATCCTTCGGCGCAAGCCCTCTCTCGTCTGGCCCTGGATCGCGATCGGCGGAGCCCTGACGCTGTTCCTCGGGGACGAGTACGCGAGGAGCGCGCTGCATACGCTCGGCAACCTCTCCGGGACTCGCTCGCTCGTGCCAGACCTCTTGGCGCTTCCGGGCTACGCGCTCCTGGCAGCAGGGCTTCTCGGATTCTCGCGGTCACGCGTGCGGGGTCCCCACCGTCACTCGAGCGTGATCCTCGACGGCCTCATCGCGGCCCTGGCGCTGGGGGCGCTCGCGTGGGTGTTCGCCGTCCAACCGGTTCTTGCCCACCACCACATGCCCCTGACGGTGAGGCTGGTCCTCACCGCCTATCCCTCGGTGTCCATCTTCCTCGTCGTAGTCACCCTTCGCATCGCGTTCAACCCCGAGCAGGAGCGAGTGCCGGCTTACTGGTTCCTCGTAGCGGGAATGACGTTCATGTTCATCGGCGACGTCATCTACATGTTCGCCGACATCAACGTGATCCACGTGCCGGGCCGATTCCTCGACCTCCCGTACGGGCTCGCTTTGTTGAGCGCCGGCGCGACCGTGCTGCACCCGTCGATGCGCAACTTGACCGAGCTCGCGCGTCAGCGGCGCACGAGCACCTCGAGAGGTCGTATAGCCCTCGTCGGCGTTGCCTTGTTCATCCCGGCCTTCCTCACGTTCCAGCAGCGGAGCATGCCGACGAGCGACCGAGTCGCCCTGTTCGTGATCATCGCCGCCCTCACCGCGACCGCTGTTCTGCGGATCATCCAGGCCCTCTACACCGCCGAGCGCTCTGAGGCCCGCCTGGCGTTCCAGGCCACTCACGACACCCTGACGGGGCTTCCGAACAGGCGAATGATGGAGCAGCATTTGTCGCGGCTGCTGGAGCAGGCGCCGATCGACGACACCCACGTCGCGCTCCTGTTCCTGGACCTAGACCGGTTCAAGCTCGTGAACGACACACTCGGCCACAGCCATGGGGACGAGCTGCTCATCAAGGTCGCCCAGCGCTTGCGTTCACACGTTCGTCCCAGCGACCTCGTCACCCGCATCGGCGGAGACGAGTTCATGATCGTTCTGGGTCACGTCGTCAGCGTCTCCCAGGCACTGGATCTGGCCAACCGGCTGCGCTTCAGCCTGCGCGCCCCGTTCGTCGTCAACGACATGGAGTTCTACGTCTCGGCGAGCATCGGTCTCGCCTTTGCGTCTGGTGACGATCCCGAGGCCACGGCGGAGGTGCTCGTCCGAGACGCCGACACGGCGATGAACCAGGCGAAGGACGCGGGGCGTGACGCCGTCGCAGTGTTCGACATGTCGATGCGGACTCGGGTCTCCGAGCGCGTCGAGCTCGAGCACGACTTGCGCAACGCGGTTGCGCTGAACCAGCTGCACCTCGTCTACCAGCCGATCGTCCACCTCCCTCAGGGACCGATCGAAGGCGTCGAGGCGCTCGTTCGCTGGGCGCACCCCACCCAGGGAGTTCTGTCCCCGGCCAAGTTCATCCCGCTGGCCGAGGAGAGCGGCCTGATAACCGAGATCGGTGCATGGGTGCTCGAAGAGGCAGTCGGCCAGCTGGCAGCGTGGAGACGTCAATCTCCTGAGATGGAGAACATGTACGTCTCGGTCAACCTCTCGGGCGCCCAGCTCCACGACGAACGCCTGGTCGAGCGAGTGGCCGAGGCCCTCACTGTCAACGGGATAGAGGGCTCTGCTCTGTGCCTCGAGCTCACCGAGTCGGTCGTCATGGAGGATCCGATAGCTGCGGCAGAGATCCTCACTCAGCTCAGGCGCTTAGGCGCTCGATTGGCGATCGACGACTTCGGCACGGAGTACTCGTCGTTGGCCTACTTGAAGCGTTTCCCGGTGACGTGCCTGAAGATCGACAAGTCTTTCGTCGACAGCCTCGTGCAGGGGGACACTTCGGACGCCACCTTGATCTCGGCGATAGTGGCGATGTCGAAGGCCTTGGGGATGAACACGGTCGCCGAGGGGGTCGAGCACGCGATCCAATCCAAGCGCCTGCTCGAGCTCGGCTGCGACTCGGTCCAGGGGTACCTCTACTCCCGCCCCGTGCGCTCCGACACCCTCGCCGAATTCGTCGGTTCTCAGTGGACCAAGGGTCTGCAGGCCACAGCAGTCTGACCGGATCGACGGGCCCCGACGGGCTCTGGGACGACGAAGCCCTGCCCTTCGCTGCGTTTCAGCTCGTGTGCTCGGACCTCACGCCACCAGGACCTGAGCGGTGCTCATGTCCAGGGGCCTGAGGGCGGGCTCGAGCCCGATGCCCTTGACGAGGATCGAGTAGAGATCGGGGTCCGAGGTCAACCGCTTCTCGGCTTCGATCACGTCGCACCACGCAGGGATGCTCGCTGCCGAACCCAGGTAGGGCATGGCCGGGACACCCTTGTAGCCGGCGAAGATCATGTGCAGCTTCCAGCGGATCATCCGGAACACGGGCATGTCGAGGATCGCCACGAACCAGCCCACGCCGCAGTTCAGTGCCGACATCGTGAGCGCCTGGTACAGGCCCATGCTCACGAGGCCCATCGTCGCCTTCCCCCGATACTCCTCCGCCACTGCCAGCGTGGCGATGTCCCACGTCTTCAGCGGGTCGATCTGGATCCCGGTGCGGTCGGTCATCGCGTCGATCCGCTCTCCCCACACGGACTCGAGGTCGTTGAAGCTCTTGAACCCGGAATTCGACGGAAGCAGAACCCGCATGACCCCCGCCGGAAGCCGCCGCATTTGGTCGACCACGCAGATGAACACGCTCGACGGCTCGTAGGGCTCGTACTCCTTGGTCAGCAGGTCGGGAGAGTTGCCGAACGATTCGAGGAACACAGCTCGCTCGACGTGACGACCGAGCACCGCGCCGGCGTCACCCGCTCGGAACACGTAGATGCCGAAGGGCTCAGAAGCCCCGGGCGCGATCACCTGCTGCGTAAGGCGCCTGAGCTCGGCATCGTTGAGGTCTTCTGTTCCGCCCATCTGTCAAAAGGCCTTCGCCACGACCTCCGGAGCGTCGAAGAAAGCCCTCGTGAACTCGATCGCCACCTCGGGGTCGAATGCTTTGCAGGTGTAGATGTCCACGCTGAAGAACAGTTTGGGTGTCTCCCAGGCGTAGAAGTGCGCGCCCGAGGTCTCCCAGTGGATCCAGCCCGCCCAGCCGTAGCGGTCCGACTTGTGCGTCACGGGCTCGATCAGGGTGCGCATCCCGCACACGTCCGACAGCTCCGAGAGGTATCTGCGGATGTCAGAGTCCGTGATGGGGGTGACGCAGGTGCCTTCGATCACGAGACGCTGGCGGTAGATCATAGGGGCCAGATCGGGAACCGCCGAGTCGGAGCCCGCGACTTGCTCTGTCGACAATGTGGCGAAAGGGGCCATCGTGACAGAAGGGGTCATCGTCATGTGCTCATGATATCGACGGCAAATGTTGTGGGAAAGGGCCAATTGTCCTGTCCAGACGCGCAATTTGTCCCGGGGATAGCTCGGAGTTGTGGATACTTCTCTCCGTCACCACACAGCGACCTCGCTCAGTGCTGCACCAGGCAGATCGTGCCCGCACGTTGCTCTCTCAGCGTGAGAACTGAACGACCTCGCTGAGTGCTGAAGGCGACTCGGATCTCTGCACTCCGTACGACCGATGACTTCGTCCTCTTCGAGGGACGATGACGACTCCCGCTTCTGTACGACGAGCTAGAGGACGTGGTGGTGCCCCAGTTGCGCCGCGACCGAGAGTCCTTCCTGTTTGTGTCGTGCGAGACACGATCGCCTGAACCCCTCGCTCTCAATACACAGCGCGTGGTCCGCGGGTACGCGACGCGGCGCGCCGGGCCTTCCTCCAATGGTTCATACAGAGCCGACGCTCTGACCACGAGCCGCATTGCGATCCTGCAACGAAGGAGGTCGGCGCGATTCGGCCGCGCGAGTAGCGTCGGGCACGTGGGAACGGTCTCGGCCTACCTGCGTCCGGGGAGTATCGAGGACACGATCGAATGAGCATCCGCAGCGGCTCAGGAGAAAACGGGGCTCGCCTCGAGACCGCTCGTGAAAGAGCCGCCGAGGTTCTCCTCGGCTCGCAGCTCGAGGAGATAGTCGAACTGGTCGTCACGTCGCCCGAGCCCGACACCTACGAGGCACGATCAGCCGACGGGGCGGTCTCGTTCCGCAGGAGCCCGGTGCGGACCGGTTGGACGTTCGAGACGATCGCTACCACGGGACGCAATCCACTCGGTATTCAGGATCCGTCGAGCTTCTCGCCATTGAGGGAGGAGATGCGGTCGTTGCGGCCTGCCCGGGACGCGAACAGCTATCCGTTCGCATTCGAGCACGTTGCTCAGGTCTTCGACCATCCTTGTGCGCCCGACCTGCTCGTCGTGCACAGCGCCGCACACTGCTACGGAGGGAACATCGGCCAGCACGGCTCGATGGACGCTGTGCAGGCGCGCGCCCCTCTCGTGGTCGCGGGAGCCGGTGTGCGAAAGCTGGGAACGCTCGAACGTCACTGCCGCTTGATCGACGTCGCACCGACGATCCTGGCCCTTCTCGGGGTCGAGACGGCGCCCGGAAACGGGGCCAACGGCGCCGAGCGAGACGACGTGTTCTTGTCACGCCAGGACGGCGAGCCGCTCCTCGATCTCGTCCAACCTGGCGGCGCGCAGCACGTGGTCGCGATCCTCCTCGACGGCTGCAACCCGAATGTGCTCTATGACATGGCCGGGTCCGGGGAGGCGCAGAACGTCGCCCGGCTGATGTCGATGGGCAGTGCCTTCGCCCACGGAGCCATGGCATCGCTGCCCACGGTGACGCTGGCGAACCACACGAGCCTCCTCACCGGATGTCATCCGGGACATCACGGGATCCTCCACAACGCCTGGTACGACCGCAGCCTCGACTGCGAGGTCGTCACCGAGTCCCCCGCCACATGGCAGGAGGCGATGAGGTGGATGAGACCCGGGATCGAGACGGTGCACGAGGCGCTGAAGCGGTCGCGACCCTCCAGTGTGTCGGTGTCGGTGAACGAAGCTGCCGATCGGGGAGCGGACTACTCGACCTTCGAGCTCTTCCGTGAGGGAAAGGCGGACCTGCTAGTGCCGGACATGTCCGTGCTACCGCCCCACACGACGAGGCCGTTCGCAGAGACCGACGATAAGTACGGCTGGTGGAGCTTCGCAGACACCGTCGCGCTTACGCAGTTCAGCGCGATCTGGGAGGGAAGCCACCTGGGCGTCGATTACCCGAGGCCCGATTTCAGCTGGGTCAGCTTCTCGTTGACGGACTCGGCTTCCCACGCAGGCGGGCCCCATTCGGCGATAGCCGAGGCAGCCGTGCGCGACACCGACGGTCGAATCGGAGAGCTCATCGACGCCGTCGAGAGGTCTGGAGCGTTCGAGGAGGCTGCGTTCGTGCTCGTCTCGGATCACGGGATGGAGCAGAGCGACCCGGAAGTCGTCGGGGATTGGGACGAGGCCTTGCGCGGAGCGGGAATCGATTTCAAAGACGAATCCTCCGGCTTCCTCTACGTCACTGCTTGACCCCGTCGACGCGGATGCCCCGAGGGGGCCGATCGCGATCAGCCGTAGACTGGGGAGGTGCCGCCTAGGCGAGGAACGCAAAGGACTCTCGCTGTCGCACGCGGTGACGAGCCCGCAGATCTGCTGATCAAAGGGGGTCGCATCTTCGTGCCCGGCACCCGTGAGTGGGTGCTCACCGAACTCGCCGTAGCCGACGGGGTGATCGCAGGCTGGGGGCCCCGCGACGCGGCAGAGGTCGTGGACGTCGAAGGCGCCTCGCTCACGGCTGCCTTCGTCGATCCCCACATGCACCTCGAATCGACGAAGCTGTGGGTCGACGAGTTCGTGCGAACTGTGCTCCCGCACGGGACCACCGCTGTCGCTGCCGACCCTCATGAGATCGCGAACGTCTTCGGGGTGCCCGGCGTGGTGGCGCTCGCAGAGGCTGCGAGCCGGTTGCCGTTCACCTTCGGGATCTGCGCCTCGAGTTGCGTGCCTGCCTCTCCTTTCGAGAGCCCGGGCGCGGAGCTGGACCACGAGGATCTCGCCGAGCTTCTCGACGAGCACGGGGCGATCGGGATCGCGGAGGTGATGAACTTCCCCGGCGTCATCAACGGAGACCCCGAAGTCCTGGCGAAGATCTCCACTGCCGGGAGCCGTCGAGTGGACGGACACGCCCCGGGGATACTCGGCCGCCAGCTCGATGCCTATCTAACGGCGGGTGTCGAGTCCGACCACGAGTGCACCGAGCTCGAAGAGGCAGAGGAGAAGAGGCGCAAGGGCATGTGGATCTTCGTTCGCGAAGGTTCTGCTTCGCGCAATCTCGCCACCCTGGTGCCGACCGTGCTGCGGCACGGCACCGACCGCGTCGCCCTGTGCACCGACGACCGCGAGCCGGACACGCTGCTGCACGAGGGACATATGAACGACTGCGTCCGTCTCGCTGTGGCCGCAGGGGTCAGGCTCGAAGACGCACTCGTGATGGCGACGTCGAACCCCGCCGACTACCACCGCTTTGACCACCTCGGTTGGCTCGCCCCCGGATACCAGGCTGACATCTTGTGCTTCGACGACATCTCGAGCTTCGAACCCGCCCGCGTATGGCAGGCGGGGCGGCTCGTGGCGATGAACGGCAGGGTCGTCCCGGGTGCAGTAGGAGACGACCCGGCTCCACAGTGGATGCTTCACTCGGTCCACTTGGAGCAGCCGCCTGGAGCCGAGGCTTTCGAACTGTCGCCACCTCGTGCGGGACGAGCTCGCGTGATCGGGGTCGAGTCGCGGTCTTTGTCGACGAAGGACTTGGTGATGGACGTTACCGATCCCAGTGCGGATGTCGCCCGCATCGGGGTCGTGGAGCGCCACAGGCACACGGGGCGGGTGGGCCTCGGTTATGTCACGGGGTTCGGGCTCGGTCGAGGTGCAATCGCCTCGACTGTCGCGCACGATGCCCACAACTGCATGGTGGTCGGCGCCATCGGTCCCTCCGGGCCGGCCGAGATGGCGGCCGGAGTTGCGCGTTTGGCGGAGATCGGCGGCGGGCAGGTCGCAGTGCTCGATGGTCGCGTGATCGGCGAGGTGCGTCTGCCGATCGGCGGGCTCATGAGCGGCAGGAGTGCCCGCGAGGTCGCGGAAGAAGTACGGCGTCTGGCCGAAGCCGCTTCGAGCGGGCTCGGGGTGACCATCGATGCCCCGTTCATGCAGCTGAGCTTCCTCGGTCTCTCGGTCATCCCCGAGCTGCGGATCACCGACCGGGGCCTCGTGGACGTGACCACCTTCTCGCTCACCGACGTCGGCGCAGTCTGAGGTCACCGAGTCCGCCCACTCACAGGCTCGAGGGCCCACGGGCTCTCGTCAATCCCAAAGCCCCTCGGCGTGGCGCGCGAGGTCGGCGTGGGCTGTGGCGAGGTCAACGTTCACGAGCGCACCGTCCCTCACTACATCCTCGCCTGCGACCACGAGATGGCGGACGCGGCGGTCGGGGCCCAAGACGAGCGCGTCGGCGGCATCGCGAATGTCGGTCACGTCCTGGGCAGGCCATACCGCGAGGTCCGCGGGCGCTCCGACCTCGAGCCGTCCGAGGTCGGGCCGACCCAGGCACGTTGCCCCCCGGAAGGTCCCGAGCTCGAATGCCTCCGCCGAGCTCAAGGCGTCGGGGCGCCCTGAGCGCTGGCGCGCGAAGTAGAGGGCCTGGCGCAACTCCGGCAGCAGCACTCCCATCTCGTTCGACGCGGGACCGTCCACGCCGAGGCCAACCGGAGCTCCGGCGTCGAGAAGATCCCTCACGGGGCAGATCCCCGCAGCCAGCCGGGCGTTCGAGCTCGGGCAATGGGCCACCCCGGTCCCTGCTCCGCCGATCCGGCGGACCTCGGAGGCGTCGAAGTGGATCCCGTGCGCGAACCACACGTCGTCCCCCAGCCACCCGAGGTCCTCGACGAGCTCGAGCGGCCTGCGCCCGAAGCGGGCCAGGCAGTCACGCTCCTCTTCGAGGGTCTCCGCCAGGTGCGTGTGGAGGCGCAGCCCCAGGCTTCGCGCCAGGGCCGCGGACTCGCGCATCAGGTCCGTGGTGACCGAGAACGGGCTGCACGGGGCGACGACGACGGTGACCCGCTCGCCGTCGTGCAGGCGCGAGAAGACCGCCTCGGTGGAGGCGAGGATCGCGTCGATGCTCTCCACGATCGAATCCGGAGGAAGCCCCCCCGCACTCTCGCCGAGGTCCATCGAGCCGCGGCTCAGGTGCAAACGCACACCGACCTGACGCGCCGCCGCGGCTATCGCGTCGAAGACCGAGTCGTCGCCTCCGGGGACCACGTAGTGATGGTCCGACACCGTCGTCGCTCCGCTCATGGCGAGCTCCGACAAGCCGACGAGTGCCGCGACCGACACGTCTTCGACCGAGAGGCGACCCCAGACTGGATACAGCTCCGTCAGCCAACTGAAGAGGTCACAACCGGTGGCACGACCGCGAGTCATCCACTGGTAGAGGTGGTGATGTGTGTTGACGAGCCCGGCGGTGATTATGTCGCCATGGCAAGAGACGACGATGTCGTCCGCCGAGGATTCGATCTCGCCGATCGCGACTATCCGTCCGTTCTCGATCGCGATATCACCCGGCCAACGCGCGCCGCGAAAAACCGTTCTTCGCGCCATGCTCCGTAGTATCGTCCGGCCAGGTCCCTTAGGGGGCACTTGGGGAGGGAGGTCTGGCGATGACCGACGTAACCACCACTCCTGGCGACGGAGGCGCTTCGGGAGGCACCGGAAGCGACACCCTGAGCCTCGACGCCGCCCCGAGCTCGGAGGCCTACGAGGCCTTCAAGCTCGAGCAGCGAGGAATCGAGCTGATCCCCGAGTCCGAGCGGCCCATGAAACCCTCGGGCCTGTTCTGGATGTGGGCGGGCGGCATATGGAACGTCGAGTTCCTCGTCTACGGCGCTCTCATCATGTCCTTCGGGCTCTCGTTCAACCAGGCGGTCATCGCGATCCTAGCGGGCAACCTCGTCTACGCATTCCTCGGCTGGGCGAGCCTTCCCGGTCCGGAGACGGGGACCACTGCCTTCATGGTCAGCCGGGCCCCCTTCGGCCGAAACGGAAACCGCGCCCCGTCCCTCTTCAACTGGATGACGCAGGTCGGCTTCGAGATCGAGGGCATGGTGCTCGTCGTCCTCATCGTGATCGCCATGTTCAACCACGAGGGGTTGAGCGTGAACGCCGGATGGAAGGCGATCATCCTGGTCCTGGCGGTCGGGGTCCAGTTCATCATGCCCTTCCTCGGTCACGCCACGATCACCAAGGCGTTTCGCTACCTGTCCTTCGTGTTCATCATCCTCTTCGCCGTCATGGCGGCGGTCGTGATACCGAACGCCCACTTGGCCACGCTGAAGGGCCAGCACGTCTCGTGGTGGATCTGGACGACCGGAACATTGTGCACCGGCAGAACCGCCGGATCCGGCAGGTAGATGGTCTTGCCGCTGACCTGAACGGTGAACTGCGAGGCGC
>DAIQQK010000172.1:0-5894 GCA_036786835.1 Acidimicrobiales bacterium
ATCCCCAGCTTCAAGCCGAGCGTGCCCAGCACCCATGCCACTGCCGCTGCGATGAAGTAATCGAAATCTTCCCGAACGAAGACGAACAAGGGAATGCAAAGTACGACGCCTATCAGGAACCCGACGCTGCCGAGCAGCATCCCCGCGAGCAGCTCTGGTGCCGGGACGTCACGAAGCGACCGCGTGGCCTCGTGCACGCCTCGGTCCGTCAGACGACCGGCGACGCCACCGACCACGTAGCCGACCAGGACACCGATGGCCGCCCCGGTGGCGCGACCCACCGCTGTCGCGGCGTAGTGGTTGCCGGCCGCCAGGCCGACCAGCGCACCGCAGACCGCGATGAAGAGACGGAGGATCTCGACGAAAACCACTCCGGAAGAGCGTAGGAGCATTCTCCCGGCAAGGGAACCGCGAACCGCCTGGTGGAGTTTCGGTCGAATCGCCAGCAGGCTCCACAGCGGGCGCGAAACCCTCGAGAGGGGCGAGGCACGGGAGGGGGCGGGAGGGGCGCCTGGCGTCGCTGGCGGGGCACGAAGAGGGGGCGCTGGCGGGGCACGAAGAGTGGGCGCTGGCGGGGCACGGAGAGGGCCGTGGCGGGGCACGGAGAGGGCCGTGGCGGGGCACGGAGACGGCCCTTGCGCCCCGAACGGGGCATCGGCAGGTACGCTCGGCCCGTCATGGCCTCAACGCGGCGCCCCGCCGCCGCACGCCTCGTCCTCGCCCTGTTCTCGGCGGCATTCGGCGCGTTCGGTTGCTCGGCCTGCGGTGTCATCGGCTCCTCAGGCAGGACGACAACAACGCAGGCACCGAACCCGGCCGAGCTCCTCATTCCCGTCGCGCAGGCCGCAGTTGCCAAGGCCGAGGCTGCGGTCGCGGTTCATCTACCCACGGCGCCGGGGCGGCCGGCGCCGACGCTGCCGCCGGGGGCCTTCGCTCGGCCTCTCCGCGCCCACCAGGTTGTCGGCTTCCTCCCGTATTGGGAGGTTGGCGCGTTCACGCCCGACTACCACAACCTGACGACGCTCGTCTACTGGTCGCTCACCCTGGCAAACGGTGGCGCGATTGCCCATAGCGGCCCGGGCTGGTCGGAGCTCACAAATGCCGATCTTGCTCTTGACATCCGCCAAGCGCACCTGGCCGGCGATCGAGTGCTGCTCACGATCTTCTCGGAGAGCGTCTCCGTCCTCCACTCGGTCGCCGCCTCTCCGTCGACCGCCGGCCACCGGATGGCCGAAGACGCTTCGGCCCTGCTTTCTGCCGGAGGCTTCGACGGGGTCGATCTCGACCTCGAAGGCACCAGCACCGCGGACCGGGGTGGCTTCGTCCGCTTCGTTGCCTCGTTCTCGAGCGCTCTCAAATCACTGAGCCCCAAATGGTCGATCATGCTGAACACGTATCCGACGTCGGCCTTCGATCCCCTCGGTTACTTCGACATCAAGGCGCTCATGCCCCATGTCGACCAGCTGTTCGTGATGGCTTACGACATGCAGGACCCCGATAGTCCTTCGGCGACAGCGCCATTGACGAATGCCTCCTTGAACGACGCCATGACGCTCGCCGAATACGCCTCGGTGATCCCGGCGCGTCGAATCGTGCTCGGCATACCGCTCTACGGCTACGACTTTCCTGCCACGAGCAAGTTCGACGGTGCGTACACGACTGGCCCTCCGCTCGCCGTCACGTATGCGGAGATCGTGGCCGCGGGCCGCCCGCCGCGCTGGGATCCCGTCACCGAGACACCCTGGACGGTGTTCCTAAGAGATGGCAAATGGCACCAGACCTGGTTCGACGATCCCGTTTCCATCGCCCTCAAGTCCGCCCTCGCGACCGAGTTCGACTGCGCCGGCGTCGGCGTCTGGGAACTCGGGATGTCGGGTGGCAGCGCCGCGATCACCGCCGCGCTGCTGGGCGGCAGACCGCCTGTGAAACTTCCGCTCGCTAACGGATGAGGCCGCCTCGCCATAGCGAGTGACCCATGACCGGCCCGCCGGGATCAGCTGGTCTCGTCCGTCTCGTCGGTCTCGTAGGTGAGCAGGGCAATGCGCCGGACGAGGCGCGACTTGCGCCGCGAAGCCTGGTTCGCGTGGATCACGCCCTTGGCTGCCGCCTTGTCGATCCGCTTCACGGCCTCACGAAGACGCTCGGCCGAGTCCTCGGCCCCGGTCTCAGCAGCGATGAGTGCGTTCTTCGTGCGCGTCTTCAACTCCGAGCGCACGGCTTTGTTCTTGAGGCGGCGTCGCTCGTTTTGGCGGTTGCGCTTGATCTGACTCTTGATATTCGCCATTCGTCCCTCGACGCGTACGGACAGGAGGCGCGGAGCCTCCGGGATCCACGACAGTACCAGCAACCCGCGCTGACCGGCGAAACGCTGTCGAGATGGCACGATGGACGGTGTGGTCACCCCCGAGGTCATTCGCAATTTCTCGATCATCAGCCACGTCGACCATGGGAAGTCGACCCTGTCCGATCGCATCTTGGAGCTGACCAAGGCCGTCGACCCTCGCGACATGAGGGCCCAGTTTCTCGACTCGATGGACCTCGAGCGGGAGCGCGGCATCACGATCAAGGCGCAGAACGTGCGAGTCCAGTGGCGGGACCACGTTTTGCAGCTGATCGACACCCCGGGCCACGTCGACTTCGGCTACGAGGTCTCCCGGAGTCTCGCTGCATGCGAAGGGGTCGTGCTCCTCGTCGACGCATCGCAGGGCATCGAAGCCCAGACCCTGGCCAACTGCTATCTCGCAATCGAGCACGACCTCGAGATCGTGGCTGCCCTCAACAAGATCGACCTGCCCGCTGCCGATCCCGACCGATACGCCGACGAGATCGAGCGCGTGCTGGGGCTTCCTGCCGACCAGATCCTGCGTGTCTCCGCCAAGACGGGTGAAGGCGTCGAGGAGCTCCTCGACGAGGTCGTACGCCGCATCCCCGCCCCGAAAGGTGATCCGGGCGATCCACTTCGTGCATTGCTGTTCGACTCCTACTACGACCAGTACCGAGGGGTGGTCAGCGCCGTCCGCGTGGTGGACGGGACGCTGCGCTCGGGTGCAAGGCTGCGTTTCCTGCAAGCAGGCTCGACCCACGAGGCCGAAGAAGTGGGCATTCGCACTCCGGCGCCGTTGGAAGTCGACGCGCTAGGCCCGGGCGAAGTCGGTTACCTCATCGCAGGTATCAAGGACGTCGGCGAGGCGCGCGTCGGCGAGACAGTCACCGAGGTCTCTCGGCCGGCCTCGATACCGCTCGAGGGCTACCAGAACCCCAAGCCGATGGTGTTCTGCGGTCTGTACCCGATCGACGGCGACGAGTTCCCGGACCTGCGCGACGCTCTCGAGAAGCTCAAGCTCAACGACTCGAGCGTCACCTACGAGCCGGAAACGAGCGCGGCGCTCGGTTTCGGCTTTCGCTGCGGGTTCCTCGGTTTGCTCCACATGGAGATCGTCCGTGAGCGCCTCGAGCGCGAGTTCGGCCTCTCGCTGATCGCCACCGCTCCGTCGGTCGAGTACATCGCCCATCTCACCAACGGCGAGAGCCTTCTCGTCGACAATCCCTCGGCTATGCCCGAGCCGCAGTTCATCGACCACATCGACGAGCCGTTGCTGAAGCTCACGATCATCAGCCCAGCCGAGTACACCGGGACGATCATGGATCTCAGCCAAGCTCGGCGGGGCCGGATGGAAAGGATGGAGTACCTCTCGCCTGAGCGCGTCGAGCTCATCTACGAGCTCCCGCTCGCCGAGGTCGTACTCGACTTCTTCGACGTTCTGAAGAGCCGGACCAAAGGCTACGCGAGCCTCGACTACGAGCCTGCAGGGACCCAGACCGACAATCTCGTCAAGGTTGACGTCCTTCTCGCCGGTCAGCCCGTCGACGCATTCTCGACGATCGTGCACCGTTCGAAGGCCGAGGACTACGGGCGGAAGATGACGGCCAAACTGCGTGAGCTCATCCCTCGGCAGCTCTTCGATGTCCCGATCCAGGCCGCGATCGGCGGGCGCATCATCGCCCGTGAGACGGTCAAGGCCAAACGGAAGGACGTCCTGGCCAAGTGCTACGGCGGTGACATCACGCGGAAGCGCAAGCTGCTCGAGAAGCAGAAGGAGGGCAAGAAGCGCATGAAGTCGATCGGGCGGGTCGAGATCCCTCAGGAGGCTTTCATCAGCGCACTGAAGCTGGAGGAATGACGGACCCCGGCGGTCCTGGTGCTGCGAGACCGCCCACAGCACTCGCATCGGACGTCACGCTCGCCTTGGCTCCGGTGGTGACCACAGCCGGCCGCCGCGGACCGGACCTACGGCTGCGGCTGCGGTTGCGGCGGCTCATCATCAGGAATGCCCCGAGCGCGACGACGAGGTAGGTGACATAACAGATGATCTGGAGCACGGTCGGGCGATCGGCGTAGCCGAACAGGCTGTGGAACACGTCGCCGATGCTCGAGGCCTCCGAGAGCTGGTGGCTCGTGTTCCACAGGATCTGGTTGCCCAACGTGACCCAGCCGAGCTGTTGCAAGTTCTCGACGGTATCGGCGACGAGCCCGGCGGCGAAGAGCATGAGCAGCGCCCCGAGGCACGTGAAGAAACGACCGAGGTTGATGCGCTTGCCGAGGTGGTACATGGCGTACGCGAGGCACAGCGCTGCCGTCAGCCCCAGCGCCGCCCCGACGAGCTCGCCCTGTGGCGAAGCGGCAAACCCCCGAGCGCCTCGATGTTGAGCGGCGAACACGATGGCGAGCGTGAACACGGCCGTTTCGAGTCCCTCTCGCCCTACCGCCTGGAACGACAGCAGGCCAAGGCCCAGGCGCTCGCCCCGGCTCATCGCCCGTTCGGCCCGCTCCTGCAGGTCGGCGGAGATGGTCCGGGCGTTCCGGAGCATCCAAAACGTCATGTAGGTGAGGATCGTGGCTGCGACGACGAAGGTGAAGGTCTCGAAGATCGTCTGAACGTTCGAGCCGTCGTAGGAGCCAATGAAGTAGTACGCGGCAACGCCACCGCCAGCGGCGAGGACGACGGCCAGGACCACCCCGATGAAGACGTCATGGAAGTGTTGCCGCTTCCCGATCCGATCCAGGTAGGCGAGCAGGATGGCGACGATCATGCTCGCCTCGATGCCCTCCCGGAGGAAGATCACGAACGTCGCCAGCAATGGTTCTCCCGACCTCGTCCCGCCGGTAGTCGACTCGTTCACTCGGCCCCGGATTCCCGGCGACTCTCTGTAAGGCCTACCTTACAGTTTTTCTCAGGGAAGCCTGATAGTCAAGGGACGAGCGGTCGAGCTCGGCGTTGCCGTCGGATCGGGGCACCCCAAGTAGAATCACGGAGGAGGAGCCTGACCAGATGCCGACGCGCAGTGACCACGACCAGCTCGACGACCGCAAGGCGGCGATCTTGAAGTCCGTCGTCACGGGTTACGTCGAGACTGCTCAACCGGTCGGGTCGTCGCAGGTCGCACGCGATCCCGTGATCGAGGTCTCACCGGCAACCGTGCGAGCCGACATGGCGGCCCTCGAGCGGGAGGGCTACTTGACGCACCCGCACACCAGCGCTGGGCGGATCCCGACCGACAAGGGCTACCGATTCTTCGTCGATCACCTCGGCAACCCACATCCGCTCGCCCGGGCCGAGCACGAGCAGGTGCAGGTCTTCTTCTCGAGGGCGCACGGCGAGTTGGAACGGGTCCTCCAAGACACATCGCGCCTGCTCGCCCGACTGACCGACTGCGCCGCCGTTGTCGTGAGCCCGGCCCACGAGGCGCTTGTCGTGCGTTCGGCGCTCATTGCGCGTCTCTCCGCACGCACGGCGATGGCCGTGGTCGTGCTCTCGAACGGGGTCGTGGAGAAGCGCACGATCAGTGTCAGGGAGGACGTGCCGGATGCCGTCCTCTCGTCGGCCAGCACCGTG
>DAIQQK010000173.1:0-5878 GCA_036786835.1 Acidimicrobiales bacterium
GATCGGCGGACTCGTGGCGAGCAGCGCTTCGTGCGCTTTCGTCGTGCCGGCTCCCGGCGTGGCGGTCGGGACCTTGGGAGACGAGCTGATCGGGTGGGCGCGCGACCGGATCGCCAATTACAAGGTGCCCCGACACGTCGAGATCGTCGAGTCGCTCCCTGTCAACGCGAGCGGCAAGGTGCTGAAGACCGAGCTTCGCTCGAGCTTCACCGGCTTGGCGGGCTCTCGGAAGGCGGGGACAGAGGTGGGTACCGCTGGGGAATAGCGGCTCGGCTCAGGATCTCGGGGTGAGCGACGAGACGGTGAAGCTCGCCTTCGCAGTCAACGTGGACGTTCCGACCACGGTCGGGCTCGACACTTTGGTGTTCCATGTTCCGTGCACCGGCAGAGCGTTGGCCGTCGAGTACCACAGGTCGGAGGTGTTCGTCCCGGTCTGTCCGCCGCTGAACGTCGTGACCTCCCGGAAATGAAGCGTCTCGACCTTCTGCCCTCCGATGGTGAACGTCTGTGTTCCCACGTACTGGTTGTAGCCGGTCATGACTACCGCTCCGGTGTTGATCGGATCGTTCGTGCCGGTGCACGAGAACGCGAACCGCTCGCCTTGGCGGAAGATCTCGGGGAGAACGACTTCCGGGGTCGAGCACTGAAAGGTCGCAGTATCCGAGATCGTCATCACGACGAAGTCCCAGCGGTACCAGCCTGCACGTCCGGGAGAGACCAGGTCACCGCTGCTAGGGCAGTAGGTCGAGCTCTGCCAATGGCTGTCGGAGAGGTCCAGCCGCCAAACCCAGCAGCCGTCGGCGTTGTAGGTGACGGTCCCCGGCATGCCGGGTCCCTCCGTCTCGGACTTCGGCGGCAGTGAGATGTGCTCGTTCGCCCGGCCGACGTAGGAGTACACGCCTTGGTGCGGGCGCAAGGTTCCGGCTTGGGCCGAGGGGTCGTGAGCGGACTTGAAGCGCTGGTACGCCGTGTTGCTCGACAGCTGCTGCGGCCCGTTGTTGTTCCACATGTAGAGGAATATGCCGATCCCGGAGACGAGGATCACGAGCAGGCAAGCGAGAACTATGAGCAACTTGCGG
This sequence comes from Acidimicrobiales bacterium, assembly GCA_036786835.1. GTDB lineage: Bacteria > Actinomycetota > Acidimicrobiia > Acidimicrobiales > UBA8190 > Bog-564. The sequence goes on from DAIQQK010000173.1 coordinate 1,080, forward strand.
TGGCGGTGCCGAAACGACGCACGCTTGTGTGGGGACTCGGGCGGGCCGGACCCGAGGCCATCGGCGGGAAGGCTCGTCGAGGCCGGCGGGGCGACGTCGATCCGGGTCATGCCGGGACCTCGAGGTGCACGAAGTCCCGGCGTATGAGGCGAGACAAGCCGCTGAGGACCGGATGCGGGTGTGCCGCTGCCAGACGGTCGAGTGCGGACTGCATCACCCCCGTGATCTCGTCGTAGCACGCTTCGACCGTCTTCCTGTCGGTGGCCGAGTCCCCTCCGAGCGAGCTCCAGTCGATGGGCGGGAGGAACTCGATCTGCATCGACGTCGGCATCGGCAGAGGCGGCGTCAGCATCGACGTCACGCCGAAGGGACCGAGGACGATCGGAAAGACGTTCACCCGAATCCGCCCCAGTCCGAGAACCCGCGCTATCTGCTCGCCGCGAGCCAGCACGACAACCGAGTTGTGCGACCCGTGAGTGACGACCGGGACCACCGGAACACCGGAGTGAAGTGCCAGGCGAACGAAACCCTTACGCCCTCCGAAGTCCACGCGGTCGCGGGCGGTCCAAGGACGGCAAGCATCGAGGTCACCTCCGGGGTAGACGAGGACCGCAGCACCTTGCTCGAGCGCGCCCTCGGCTTCGTTGCCCCCGGCCGGGATGGCGCCGATTCGACGCAGGTACGAGCCGATCCCGGGCATCGCCAGCAGGAGGTCGTAGATCAGCGTGTACTCGGGCTCGTCGATCCCGCGACGGCGGAGGATGGAGAGGCCGGTCACCCACGCGTCGGGCATGTAGAGGAGACAGGAGTGGTTCCCGACGACCAGGACGGGTCCGCTCTCGGGGAGGTTCTCGAGGCCCAGCACCTCCGGGGAGAAGTAGGTCGCCAAGCGGGAAATCAGCGTCAGGTGCCGGCGGATGGTCTCCGGGTCCCGCCGAAAGACGGGTGCCACGCGTTCGGTCGCCACTCGGTGAGACAGAGGCACCACCAGAGGCGCCAACAAACCCGCACGGTCGTGCACCGGGGTCTGCGCGGTGCTGACGCTCATGGTGTCCTCCGCGGGTCTTGTTGACTACCGTTCTCGCGCCGCGGCGGGTCCCGTGGAAAGGGGACTTCGGCCCAAAGGTGGAGGGGAACGGCCCTTCGTACGTCTAGGAGGTGGCCGACACATCTGCCCTTCAGGAGCGGTCGGGCGGGGAGCCGTCTTCGCCGCTACCCTGTCTTGCTTTCGCCGGTTGCCACATCTAACTAATTGCCGACCGGGGGGAGCGGAAAGGAGCAGGGTGCGCGGAATCGTCTTCACCGGCAACGACGCATTGGTCACCGACGAGCTCGAGATCGCAGATCCGGGGCCCACCGAGGTCAAGGTGAAGATCGCCGCGGCCGGTGTCTGTCACTCGGACCTCTCTGTGATCAATGGGACGATCCCGTGGAAAGCCCCGTCGGTGCTCGGGCACGAGGGTGCCGGAGTCGTCGAGCAAGTGGGCTCGGAGGTGCGCAACGTCAAGCCCGGGGACCACGTCGTGATCGCGACTCTCGCGAATTGCGGCACGTGCAGGGCATGCAACACCGGTCACCCGACCATGTGCGTGCACACCCTCGGGCGGTCGTCCGAACCCTTCACCTTCCGCGGCGAGCCGGCGTCCAATTTCGCAGCCGCTTCGGTCTTCTCCGAGTACACGATCGTCTCGGCGGTGCAGGCCGTTCCGATCTCGCCGGAAGTGCCGATGACCTCCGCGGCCCTCATCGGGTGCGGGGTGCTGACCGGAGTGGGCGCCGTCCTCAACCGGGCCCAGGTCGCACCCGGCGACACCTCTGCGGTCTTCGGAGTCGGCGGGGTCGGTTTGAACGTCATACAGGGCCTGCGCCTGTCGGGAGCGAGCCGGATCATCGCCATCGACACGATCGCCGCCAAGGAGGACCTGGCGCGCCAGTTCGGTGCCACCCACTTCGTCGACGCTTCGAACGCCGAGGTCGTCGAGGAGGTTCGCCGGATCGTCCCTCATGGCCCTCGGTCGGTGGCGAACGCGCTGGGTCCGGGGGGCGTGAAGTGGGCCTTCGAGTGCGTGGGGCATCCACAGGCGCTGCGCGCCGCCATCGACTGCCTCGACTGGGGAGGCACGGCCGTTGCGATCGGGGTGCCGCCGCGCGGCACCGAGGTGGCTGTGGACGTGAACAACCTCGCCTACGTGGACCGCGGCCTGATCGGCTGCCGATACGGCTCGGCTCGTCCTGCGCACGACATACCGCTCATGGTCGAGCTCTATCTCCAGGGACGACTGATGCTGGACGAGCTCGTGACCGAGACGCGTCCACTCGAGGGGTTCAGGGAGATCATCGAAGACATGGAAGCCGGGAAGCTGGCGCGAGGTGTGCTCACGCTTTGAGTCGGGGCACCAGATCTTTGGGAAGGGCGGCTGCTGAATGACGTGGATGGTCTACGGCGCCTACGGCTACACAGGGAGGCTCGTAGCTGAGGTCGCGACCCGCCGTGGCGAGCGCCCTCTGCTGGCTGGTCGCGACGAGCGACAGCTGGCAGCGCTGGGAGAGCACCTAGGGCTCGAGCATCGCGCCTTCGACCTGTCGAGCGCCGAGTCCGTGCGCGAAGGACTGAGCGATGTCCAAGTCGTAGCCCACTGCGCCGGACCGTTCTCCTCCACGGCACGTCCGATGGTCGAGGGATGCCTGGCGACGGGAACCAACTACCTCGACATCACGGGCGAGATCGACGTGTTCGAGTACGTCCTCGGCCTGGAGAAGGAGGCCGAAGCAGCCGGACTTGCGCTCCTGCCGGGCGCGGGATTCGACGTCGTCCCCTCGGACTGTCTGGCAGCGATGCTTTCCCACGCCCTCCCCGGCGCCGAAACCCTCACGCTTGCCATACGCATGCCGGGTGGGGCGAGCCCCGGCACCGCGAGGACGATGATCGAATCACTGGGCGACCCCGGGCGTGCACGTGTCGCCGGGGCGATAGTCCCCGTGCCCTCGGACCGCAGGCGCAGGACCGTGCCATTTGTCTCCGGCACCTCCAAGACCGTTGCGATCGCCTGGGGGGACGTCTCGACCGCATATCACTCGACGGGGATAGATGACATCACCGTCTACGCGGCCGTGCCCGCGGGAGCTGCGCCCCTGGTCCGGATGCTCTCGATGGTCGGGCCCGTCGCTCGCAGCCGGGTGGTCAACGCCCCGATGAGGCGTTTGGCGGGCCTCGTGCGCGGGCCGTCCGCCTCGATACGGGCGGAGAGCCCCGGGGAGGTCTGGGGTGAGGTGGTGGCCCGTGACGGAACCCGCTCTTGCGGCGCGGTCACGACCCCGAACGGCTACGACCTGACGGCCGACTCGGTCGTGCGGATAGCCAAGCGCATGGAGGCGGGGGAGATCCCACCTGGTGCATGGACACCTTCACGAGCGCTCGGGGCCGACTTCGTGCGCGAGCTCGACGGAGTGGCGGTTCAGCGGACCTGAAGCCGTCGGGCCGGCCGCCGCTGTCAAGCGGGCTCGGTGGCGAGAGACTCGCCGAGGCGAAGCAGGCTGGGGGTCGTCCCACCGAGTGTCGGAGCGAGGTGCTTCACCAGCAGGAAGTACCTGTGCAGCGGGTAGTCGCGGTCGACGCCCACCCCGCCGTGGAGGTGCTGAGCCGCGTGCACGACCCTCTGAGCGCCTTCGTCGGCCCAGTACTTCGCCACGGCCACTTCCTTCGTCGACGGGCGTTCCTCGGACAGGCGCCACGCGGCGTGCCAAGCCGTCAGCCGCACGCCTTCGTTGTCTATGTAAGCGTCGGCAGCTCGCTGGCCGACCGCTTGGAAGGTCGCGATGGCCTTTCCGAATTGATGGCGCTCGGCGGTGTACTCGGCTGTCAGCTTCAGCGCCGACTGACACGCCCCGGATATCTCGAGGCACGTCGCCACCTGAGCACGCTCGATCAACCAGCCGAGAGCCGCATGTCCATCGGGGCCTGCGCAAAGCACACCTTCGGGCGACACCTGCGTCGCAGACAGCTCGAGCTCACCTTCGATCCGCCAGTCCGTCGCCTCCTGCTTCGAGATCGCAACGCCCGGCCCACCCGTCTCGACGACGAAGAGCCCGATCCCCTCTTCGTCACCCTCTATCCGAGCGGGCACGAGAACCGCGTCGGCGACGTTCGCCACCGGCACGTAGCTCTTCGTCCCGTCGAGGCGCCAGCCCGTCCCGTCCCTCTTGGCGGTGACCGCAGGCGTGAACGGGTCTCCACCCGGCTCGCTCAGGGCAGCGGTGATGATCGTGTCCCCCGAAAGGAGTCCACCGAGCCACCGGCTGCACTGGTCGTCGGTACCGAAACGCGCGATCGACATCGCCGCCCAGACCACCGAAGGGCCGAACGGCACGGCCGCCGCGACGCGTCCGACCTCCTCGGCGACGATCGCCGCGGCGAGGAACCCGAGGCCGGCCCCGCCCCTCGACTCCGGCAGGGCCGCCGACAGAACTCCGGCGGCGCCGAGCTCACTCCACAGCTTCCGGTCGACGCGATCGGCGCCGGCGCCCACCTCCTTCAGCCGCTCCGAGGTCGAGAGGTCGCCGAGTATCTGCGCCGCGAGCCCTCGGAGGGCCTCCTGCTCCTCTGTGAACGAGAAATCCATGTGACTCGACTCTCCTGCTTCCTTTGCCGGATGTTTCGACGCGCCGCTTCGGGGCGCGCTGTGTCAGCGAAGCGACCGCGGCATTCCCAGGCCGAAGATCGCGATCAGGTCTCGTTGTATCTCGTTCGTCCCGCCGCCGAAGGTCAAGATGATCAAGCTGCGCGAGTACATCTCGAGACG
>DAIQQK010000174.1:0-5833 GCA_036786835.1 Acidimicrobiales bacterium
CATGCGTCAACGGCTGGGCGTAGCTGCCTGCCTGCTCGGGGATCCTCAGCTGCTGATCCTCGACGAGCCAATGAACGGCCTGGACCCCGCTGGCATGCTCGACATGCGCGACATGATCAAGTCGCTCGTGTCCGAAGGTCGCACCGTGGTGCTGTCGTCGCATCTCCTCGACGAGGTCGAGCGCACCTGCGATGCGGTGGCCATCGTCGACCGCGGCACGGTGATTCGGCAGGGACCGATCTCCCAACTGCTCGGCGGGTCCTCCTTCGAGGTGCAGGTCGAGTGCTCCGACCCCGACGGGGCCGGCAGGTTGCTCGGGGGGACGGCGTTCGGCGCGCACGTGCAGGTCGGTCCGGACGGGCTCGCGGTTTCCCTACCCGAGGGGACTGGGCGCGATGCCATCGCAGAGATCAACCGCGTGCTGGTGGAAGGTGGGATCTCGGTGTATCGGCTCCAGCACATCCAGGCCTCGCTCGAGGATTGGTTCCTCTCCGTGACCAGCCGGTTGGGAGCGCCGGAATGACGACGATCTCCGATATCGGCGCACCGCTTCCGGGTCCGGCCCCCACTACGGTTCCGGGGGAGACGCGGGGCGATCACCGCGGCTCGATGATCCCGACGTGGGGCATGGTCACCACGCGCCTCATGGAGCTGCGCAAGCGACGCGGGTTGATGGTCGCCCTGATCGCCGTCAACATCGGCATCCCGGTCGTCATCCTCGCCGTGCGGCTCATCGGCCACGCCGTGGACCCCAAGTCCTACGGACCAGCCGGTGGCTACAGCATCTTCACCGGTCTGGTGCTGGGCTTCATGTACGTCTTCGGGTTCATCGTGGCTGCCGTCGTCGGCTGCACGGCCGGGTCGGACGACCTCAGCGACGGCATGTTCCGCCACCTCGTGATCACCGGCCGTTCCCGCTTGGCCCTCTACCTGGCCAGAATTCCCGCCGGACTGGCCATCGTCATCGCCATGGTGGCGATCGGCTACACGATCGTCTGCGCGGTGTGCGTGTTCGCCGCCCCGACGCAGTTCAGCTACGACGGAGTGATCGTGCCGCAGGGGCTGTCGCGTCCCGCTCTGGACAACTGGGTCGCCGCTCACGCCGACGAGGTCATCTGCAACTTCAACTACAACGGGCCGAGCGTCCCGCCCAACGTGCCGTGCGGCAACGGGAACGGTCCCGCGGGCCCCAACTCGGTCGTCAGGACGCCCCAGGGGACGGTCGTCCCCGTCCATCCCACGCAGGCGCAGATCCGGGCATTCGCCGTCACGATGGCCAATCAGAACTACGCGGACTACCGCGCCACCTTCCTGGTCCCCTCGACCTCGCTGATGATCGACGTCGGCCTGTGGATCGCGCTGGAGGCGACCATCGGGTTCACCGTCGGCCTCGGGCTGTCCTCGCTGATGGGACAGCGGACGGTCCCGGTGATCCTCCTCGTCGTGCTGGAGCTGATCCTCACGCCGATCTTCAGCCGCAACGTCATCTCGCACCTGGTCAACGTCGAGCGGGGCATCGTGGGCGTCGCCATGCTCCATATCGAGCCGGGCCACCTGTGGGCGTTGTTCAGCGGCGGAGGCCCGGGTGGCGGTGGGCCGGGCGGACTGATGCTGATACCGGAGTCAACCCTGGCAGCGTCACTGGTGATCGTGGGCTGGCTGGTGTTCTGGACCGCCATCGGGGCCTGGCGGATGATGACCAGGGACGCCTGAACTCCCCTCGGTCTCAAGTGCCCCCCGTAGGCCGGGTCTGGGTTGGCATGGTGATGGCGGTTCTGACACTCCGGATCGGCTGACTCTTGACTCTTCCGCTACGTCAGCTGATTGACTAACCCATATGTACGGGATCGGCACGATGGCTCGCTTGTCTCAGGTGTCAGTACGCACCCTGCGGCACTATGACGATCTGGGTCTGCTGAAGCCAGCCCACGTTGACCCACGCACTGGGTATCGGTACTACTCGCCCGACCAGGTCGTACGGCTACATCGCATTCTTGTCCTGCGCGACCTCGGTGTGCCGCTGTCAGAAGTCGCGCAGCTCATCGACGAGAACGTCACGGTGGAGCAGCTGCGGGGGATACTGCGCCTGCGTCAAGCCGAAGCCCGCGCCCAGCTCACTGAGCAGACCGAACAGCTCAAACGGGTCGAGATCCGACTGGCGCAACTTGAGGAGCAACCAATGACTTCCTGTGAAGTGATCGTCAAACGCCTTGATCCGCTGCGCGTGGTTGCTCTTAGTGAGGATCTGACGGGTGTTGACGAAATCGGCAACGCGTGTGGCCGAATGTACCCACAGTTGCACGCAGCACTTGCGCGGCACGGTGTCGCCTTTGATGGTCTGTCCCTCGCTTTGTACGAGGACACCGGAGTCGAAGCAAGACCGCTTCGGCTGACGACTGCGCTCCCAGTCCCAACCGAGGTGACAATCGAGGGTGACGCACTATCGACAGTTCAGCTTCCCGCTGTCGAGCGCGCAGCCACCACGGTCGTGCACGGAGCGCCGGAACAGTTCCATGACGCTTTTCAAGCGCTCCATGAGTGGGTCGTCCGGACCGGAGAGCGGGCCACGTCGTTCGATCGTGAGCTCTACATCGACTGTGACGGTCCTCGTGACACGTGGGTGACGGAGTTGCAGACGGTCTTGGAACCCAGACCGTAAGTCCTCAGCGAAGGGTCGGCCTTCGCCGCTGAGCTAGAACAGCAACGGTCGCCTGTGAGATGAAGCACTCTCTGTGGCTGTGAGTGCCCCCCAACGCCGGCTCGGAGACCATGGTCGATGGGGACATCATTGGTGCATGAATGCGCTGACGCTCATTGGTTACTGGCGGAGTACGGAAGAGCCAGAATGGCCAGACCCCAGGAACTTTGTCGACAACGCTTGGGACGATACGGAGCGTGACATCGTCGCGAGCTACCTCGAGACGGAAAGCGTCCCATGGGTCCAGATGGTCTACTCGGAATGTCGCTTCTGCGGCCGTGAGAATGGCTACGCAGAACTTACTGGTGGGACGTACCTGTGGCCTGAAGGCCTCTCCCACTACGTGCGCGAGCACGGCGTCCGACTGCCAGCCAGAATCGTAAATCACATTCTGGAACGCGAAGCGCAGATCACTCCTGATCAAGTGAAATCCGCGTGGTGGGAAGCCGTTGCTCCGGATTGGCGAACCTGAAGGGACTCACTTTGTGGGTGCCCCCGGGTACGCCGGACTTGGGTGCCACCCTGCGGCACCATGGGGATAGTCGATTGATCGCTCCGAGACCGAGCGGTATCCAGCCAATCTGGCGCGGTCAACCCCTATCAACGCCCAAGGTCAGCCGGCCCGTCCATTCAAGAAAGTCGATTGCTCGGGACGCTCGCGAGGCCGATGGTTTGGAGCTCTTGGACGGCGGGGACGGGGTCGGCGTCGGCGAAGAACCGGTCATCGCTGTAGTCAGCGGAGCGGCCGGTTGAATCGAGAACCCACCAGGAGGCTTCCAGGGCGATCCCAGTGGGATCGGTGAAGTAGACGGAACGGACGGTACCGTGATCGATGATGTCGGTGACGTCGTAGCCGGCGTTCTTCAAACGGCTCCGTAGATCGTGGAGTGCATCCTCGTCGGGAACATTGAGTGCAAGATGGTCGAATTGCGCGGCGCGCGGGTCGGGAACGCCGGCCGCCTTGGTAAAGGGCTCGATCCCCGAGTCGCAGTAATCGAAGAATGCGACGGTGCACTGTGGTCCGAACTCGAAGAAATAATGACGGAACTCCGAGTTAGCGAGCGTGGCCACGAGTCGGGCTCCCAAGACGCCGTGATAGAAGCGAACCGTGGCATCCATGTCGGTAGTGATGAGTGCGAGATGATTGATCCCGCGCCAGTGTGGTGTTGTGGTCTCCAGTGTCCCTGGGACGACAGCGTTACCCATGAGAGCGTCCTTTCAGTGAGGATTTATCTAGCAGGCGGTCTGACCGATGACGCGCCGCGCCGTGGGGAATCGGGGCAGAACGAGCCTGCAAGGCGGCGTGCTGAAGCTTTGCGATGAATTTGAGAAGTGAGCGTTGCTCGCTCGAAGAAAGGGCGCCGTCCATTACGTCACGCTCCCGAGCGTGCATCGATGGGAGCAGCTCGTCAATGATGGTCTGGGCCGCCGGGGTGATGTTGATGAGGAGCTTGCGACGGTCCTCAGGGTGTGGCCGGCGGTTTATCAGGCCTCGCTTCTCTAGGTTGTCGAGCAATGAGGTCATCGACGCCGTGGTGATGAGGAGTCGGTCGGCGATGACGCTCGGTTCGAGGGGTTGGCCGGCGCCTTCCACAATGGCGAGAACCTGACGAGCACTGGGCGAGAGCTGGTATTCGTCGAGACTCTGTCGGTTGTGCAGGTCCATGAGCAGATCGGCCGCGCGATACATGTTGGCGTAGCACTCGGTCGCCAGTGCGCTGGCGCCGGGGTACTCGTCCTCGAAGTCATCACCGACACGGATGAGGGGTTCGAGGACGACCCTCGTCGAGGGGCGGCGATGGTCACCACCCCTCGACGTGCCTCGTAGCGATTCCGACACTCAGTGTGCCCCCTCCAACTCGGGGATGCGCCGTGTGAGCTCCGACCAGTCGTCGCCGATGGCCTCTTCAACCAGCTGTGTGGCTCCGGCGAACGCATCCGCGGGCATCACCATCTGCCAGATCCGGGTCATGTTCTCGCGGTCGTCGTTTCCCATCAGGGGGAACATCCAAGCAACCAACTCGGGGAACCGGTCCTGGGGGACGGTGCTGGCCATGACACCGACCGCCTGGCTCTGGTCAGGCACAGAGACGCGCTCTTTGATGAGGCGGTACAGGTGGGCGTCCTCCTTGTCCAGGTGAACGTCGAGATAGAACTTGAAGGCCTTGGTGGCGCGGGCGGTCTCCAAGGGGTCGCGCACCGAGACGGCCTTGCTCAAGGCGTCGAACGCAGCATCCAGCGCGCGGTGATCCTTCACGTAGGCCTCGGCCACCGAGGGTGCCACCGCTTCCAGCGCTGGGAAGATCGCCAACTCCTCTCCATGCGCGTGCCACTCCAGCACCTCGTTGAAGAATTTGAAGCGCTCGACTGCGGCCGCCAGACCCGGCTTGCCCCGGGCGGAGTCGAGCGCGGCCGCGTCGATGAGACTGATGTCTTGTCGGAACGCATTGTGGATCGCTACCACTGCATCGATGGGACCCGTCATGGCCGCCTCCATTTCGTTGAAGTCCAAGTGACTTGAACTCAAGCTATTTGAACTCCAGGGAGATGTCAAGTGGTTCAAGGGAGTTTGCCGAGACGGTGGGCTGACGCCCCGACCTCAATGTGCGCTTGTTCGCAGCCCGGCCCGCGCCTGACCCAAGCAGTATTCACGAGCCCGGAGCGTGTGCGGACAGTCCTTCGGGTTATGACCTCAGAGGCCACACGCACACCGGCACTTGCGCGCTGTTCGCGCCTCCGGCTGAACGAGCAGCCCGCCGTATCAGCGGGCAAGGCCGCGAGATTGAAGGAAGGTCCTCTGCTCCTCGTGCATCTCCTCGGGCAGTTGTTGAAACCACGCAAGTCGGTCCGGCCCCACCGTCAGGGCATCGCCTCCGCCAGTATCCAGGTGGGTGCGGAACGCGATCCCGACTGGCCAGTCGAGTCCCTGTTGCGCATGGCTCGGATACTCGATGTAGCCAATGAGCTCCTCCACAGCGACATTGGCGCCGATCTCGTCCAACGCGACCCGGTGGACGGCCTCGGTCAACGGCTCAGCAAATCTGACGGTTCCGCCCGGGAGACTCCACAGATCGGCACAAGGACCACCGACCCGACGGGCTAGCAATACACCTGATTCGGAACACACGACGACCT
>DAIQQK010000175.1:0-5826 GCA_036786835.1 Acidimicrobiales bacterium
CGACCACCAGACGCTCAGCAGTGACGCCTACCTCAAGTTCATCGAGGACGACTTCCTGGGTGGGGCGAGACTCAATCCGAAAACGGACGGGCGACCCGATCCCCGTCCTGACGTCCGGGAGGACGCCAAGATCCTGGGCAATATGGTCCAGGACTTCAATTTCGCACAGAAAGCCGAGCCCCCGGTGCTTCTCCCCACCAATCCGCCCACGGACTCGTCTACTGTCCCGGCCTACTCCAACGGTTTGGGGCCCTGTGTCGGCTGCACGACCACGCCGCCCAGCACGGGTTTCGGCTTCACATCCTCGACCGAAGGCTGAACAATCCACTGACGGCGGGCGCGGCCTGAGTGACAATGGAACCCGTGGGTCAGGCACCGGTCGAGCAGCTGCGTCAGGTCATCGAACGACTGGTGACCGGCTCCACAATCGTCTCGGCGCTCGACGGGTCGGTGCACGACATCTTCCCAGTGGCTGTCGACCAATCGGAGGGAGAGGCACTCCGGGACTGTGTGATCCGTAACAGTGCCGTTCACACCATTGAAGTGGGGCTCGGCTATGCCGTTTCGACTCTGTACATCTGTCAGGGTCTTCTGGGTGCGGGTGGATCCGACCCACGGCACGTGGTTGTCGATCCCCACCAGGAAGTTCGGTTCAGGAACTGCGGCCTTCAGGTGCTGGCCGAGGCTGGGGTGGCTGAACTGATCGATCACTTTGCCGACGAGTCGCAGGTCGTCCTGCCCCGGCTCCTCGGTGAGGGTCGTCGCTTCGACCTCGCCTTTGTCGACGGGAACCATCGCTTCGACTTTGTGTTCGTCGACCTGTTCTATCTGGGACGACTGCTTCGTCCGGGCGGGGTCGTGTTTGTCGACGACTGCCAGCTCCCCGGAATCACTCGGGCGATGGCCTTCTTTATGCGCAATGTCGGCTGGACCATGGAGCTGGAGTCGTCGGAGCATGAAGGTCATCATTGGGCTGTACTCCGGACGAACGAGGCGCCCGACTCGCGCCCCTTCACGCATTTCGTCGACTTCTGACGGCGAGTCGGGGAGGGGTGGGCGTCGCACCCCCTGCCTGACCGTGTACCCGAGAGGGCGGACCGGGAGGCGACCAGGGGTTCAATGGCGGGTCCCCGGGAGGAGATCCCGCCCCTTGGTGTTGGGGAGGGCGGTCACGCCGAACCGAACCGGGCCTGCCGCCCGTCCCCGGCCGTCGCCCCTCCGCCGACGTGTTCAGGGGCGTCGTCGTGGCGGCAGCCCCCTGACCTGGCCAGATGGCCGTTTCGGTACCCATCCGCTCCTTGCCCCCGGACGAGGGTCCCGGCCAACCCCGGAGGCGCGGTATCACGGTGGCCGCTGTGGCCTCCGTTCAGAGCAAGGCCGAGAGGAGGTCCCCGCACGGCCATGTCGAGACGGCCCGCGACGAAGCGATCTCCCTATCGGTGGCTGAACCGCGTCCGCACCGTGACCGGACCATTCGCGCTCAGGGTGATGCCACCGAAGGGTTCTCCCCGCCAGCCTGTCAAATCCAGTTGACGATGCATCCTCGGTTCGATAAGACAGTGTTCGGCGACCTCACATTTGGGGGGACTCCGTGCGAGATCTGCAACTTTGATCGGAACGCTGCGGTCCTTCCGGTGACAAGCCAGCCGTCACCAGCCACCGGTGGTTCCGATGACTGGCGCGAACGGCAGTGAAGGTAAGGGGGGCGCACATGCGCATCAGATGGTTCGTCGTGATCATCGCCAGCGCGGGTTTGATCTTTGGACTCGGCGGTCCGGTCCTGGCTCGCACGGCAGCCTCGGCTCAAGGCGCGCCTGCTCTCAGGCTGTCCGGTGGAAAGCCGAAGCCCTGCAGCGTCAGGAAAGGCACGATCACAGACGGTTGCACGATCAAGGTGAAGGGTACGTCTTGGCCGAAGTCCGCAGCAGTGGACGTCGTCGAGTGCAATGCAAGAATCTTGACCGGCGATGCAAGCGCATGTGACACAGCCAATGAAGTAGGCCTGACCACCGGGCGCAGCGGACGGTTTTCCGTCAATAGCTTCACCATCGAGCTGGGAACGGTCGGTGACGGAAGCTGCAGCGCGCCCGGTAGCCCCCCCAAGTGCTATGTCCAGGCAACCAGCGGCGGCGAGACCGTGCGGACCTCGTTCACGGGTGGCACCTCGTCCGCCAGTGGAGGGTCCACATTCAATTTGGACGGCTTCAACTGGACCATCATCGACCGCCACGGTGAGTACACCCAAGGCGAGACCGAATGCAACGTGCCTGGGGCCGTGTCCGTCGCCAGTGGCATCTTGTCGATCACGACCACGCACCAGAGTGCAACCTGTGGTGACATCGAGACCCCACCCTCTTCTTGGCCGTACACGACGGGTGATGTGCAATGGACAAACTTCAACTTCACCTACGGAACCGTCACGTACCGGGCCAAATTCCCGGCGCAGAACACGAAGACATGGCCGGCAGTCTGGTTTCTCGGGAGTGGCTGTCAGCCCACGAACATCGTCACTGGGGAAACCGGCTACGGCACCTGTCCGAAGATCGAGCAGCCCGGCTCGGGCTACGAAGAAATTGACGCCACGGAGTGCTACACAGGCGGCGATTGGTGCCAACTCGCACTCGCGCAGCCGTCGAGCTTCCCGGTGTGCGTGTACCCGGTGGACACGAACTGGCATACCTACAGCCTTATCTGGACCGCGACGTCGATCTCGATGACCATGGACGGCCAATCGACTGGTTGTAGCTTCAAATCGGCCGATGGATACGACATACCGCAAAAGCCGATGTTCATGATCATCCAGACACAGACGGGCGGCTCTGGGGGGACGCCCGACAATTCGCATCTCCCCGCCGTGTTGCAGGTGGCCGACGTCACCCTCACCCAATAGGAGGCTCCCGGACGAGCACGTTCAGTTCCGGCCACGTTTCTCGTCGTCGTCCGGGCACCGGATACGCTGCGCCCGTGACCCAGACAGTGGCGACGCGGATGGGGTGGCTCAGAACCGCCGTCGGTGCGGCGCTGATCTCGTGGCCGGGTCCTTTCTTGCGCCTGTCGCGTCGAGAAGAGCCCACCGGTGCCTCGCTGTTGCTCCTCCGGACCATCGGGATCAGAGACCTGGTGTTAGGACTCGGGATGGTTTCTGCGGCCCGGTCGGAAGAGATGAGCGACCTCCGGCGTTGGTCGACAGCCACCTTGGCCAGTGATTCGTTGGATGCCGTTGCCAGCGTGGCGAGTATGCCTTCGATCGGGAGGGTCAACTCCACCGTGGCCGCAGCTGTGGCGCTCCTTGCCGTGGCGGGGGATATCCACGCACTGCGGACCATTGGCCTCTTCGATTGATGCTCCTCACCTCGGAGAACAAGGGAGGGCACTGGGTGCGCCCGATCTACGGCGTGCTCGACTGACAGGCCTTTCCGCCGCACACATCGGGGATCACTCCGGTCTTGAGGAAGGTCGTTATCTGGGTGAGCAGCGACGCGTTACCCCGGCCGTCGCCGTGCGGGTCCGCCCCGTAGGCAGGGCCGTTGGGCGCGAGGTCGGTCGTCGGCGGCGTCGGGGTTCCATAGTCCCACAAGACGATTCCGGCCTTCGCCGGCTGCGTCTGGTCGAGCCTCGACAGGCCCCACTGCACCACGACAGGCACATTCGTCCGCGGCGTCCCACCGAAGAAGCTGGGGTTGAACGCAGGCTGATGGTTCTGCGCGCCGATCGTGCGCGCCAACATCTCCGCAGAGACGTTCGCCACCTGGTGGTCGCCGTAGTTCTCGATGATGAAGATCTGTTTGGCCGGAATCCCGGGGTAGGGGTCCGACGTCAGGTGCTCGGCATAGCCCTCATTCTCACCCCGGTCCCACAGCAGCTGGGCCAACTGGAGCACGACCTGCCGATCCACAGGGTTGGTGTAGGCCTTGTCGTAGATGGCGGCGAACTCGTTCCAGTCGACGGAGCGGGGAAGGAGAAGGCCGCCGTAGTCCATTCCGGGAACCCCCAGGATGACCCGGCTCCACTCGGTGGAGACCGCAGAGACGGCGCCGCCCATGATCCCGCCCTGGCTGTACCCCATGAACGTGCACTTTCCGACCTGGAAGAGGGCCAGGCCCGAGGCGCTCTGGAACGCGGGGTTGGAAGCGAAGCCGACGGGGGAATTGATGAGGCGTCCCAGGAACTGGAAGTTCACGAAGCCCTGGAGCATGTGATCGACCTGCGTGTTGAACGTCGACATGTCATTGAGGTTGCGCGCCACGTTTGGGATGTCGCTCGCACTCATGCCGACCCAGTCAGTGGCGCAGCCGGCCATGTTGTGGGTGAGGGCGGCGGAGAACGAGCTCCCTTCGATCTCGTTCGCGCTCCCCAGCAGCCCATGGCCGTACACGGTGGGGAGCGCCGGGCCCGCGGGCGAGATGGTCGACGGCAGCACGCAGATGAAGTTCGCCGTCCAGGTCTTCGTGCCGTTGATCACCGGATCACCGGCGTCGTTGACGGTCATGGCGGAGAACGGGGTGGTGTCGGTGAGGAACAACGGCACCTGGAACGTGCCATGGACGTCGCGGACCCCGTTCGTCGTCGTCGACGAGGTGACGGTGAAGGCCGGTGCATCGTTGCTCGAGGGAACCGCCTGGCCATCGTGCGTGAGGTGGTGGGTGGCGAGCCACTGGTAGGCGAGTCTGCGCATCGTGAGCGCCGGCCCGGCGAGGCTCTCCTCACTTGCGACTGTGAAGTCCCAAGCCATGTCAGGCTCGGTCGAGCCGATGACAGACGTGAGGTCCGTATGGAGGACCTTGGAGAGGTACTGCATCCGGGTCGAGCTCTTTGTGGTGGCGTTCCAGGCGGTGGTCGTCGACGGGAGTGGCGCGATGGGCTTGCCCGAGGTGTCGACGAGATCACGAAGGACGACCGCGTAGCGGTGGGCCTCTATGAGCGCCACCGCGGGGTGGATCAGCAGCAACTGCTCGGCCATGTTCGTTGTCTGGGCGTCGAGTTCGGCGAAGTACGGGACGCGCCGGCCCGTTGCGGTGTCCAGGATCACGATGGGGGCGTTCGAGTCGAGCGAGGAGCCGATATCCGTCGAGGATGCGATGTGCGAAGCCTCAAGGTCGAGGTGGGGAACGTAAGTCATGATGACCGAGCCGGGAGAGAAACCGTCTCCTTGGTTGGCGTAGGTCGTCGAAGCGTGGACACCTCTCACATTGGTCGGATCGAGACTGGACGAGATCGAAAGCCGGCGACCTGTCACGGTCCTCTTCGACGCGACCGTGAAGGCGTTGTTCGGCCACGGGAGCAGGCAATCGTGGCCGACCGGGGCAGTGAGCAGGACGTCGCAGCCTCTGACCCCCGGGTCGAGGGTGGACGTGCCTTTGGCTGCAGTGGTGGCGCACCCAGCTGCCACCAGCACGAGAACGGTGCATACCGCCAGACTCAACCATCTCCAGCGATCTCGACCCATGGTGCGACCCCCTCTTTCGAGGATCATACGATGCGCCTCCCGAAACGACGATCTCAGGAACGCATCAACTCGGTGGGGGAGGCGTGGTAGCGGGAGGAAAGTTACCCATCTCTGCTCCGACCTTCTTGCCGATGTTGGCCACGTGCAGGTGGATCTCGTCGAGGAGGTCGGTGTTCTTCTTCACCTGCGAGGTGAGGGCGGTGTTCTCGGCGATCAGCGTCTTTATGTCATCGGTGTTGTGTTCGGTATGAATAGCGATCTCAGATGAGATGGCGTCCGCACGTTTGGCCGCAATCAGAAGAGCAGCAGCCTGCACGCCGGCGAGCATGGAAAGGAACAGGTTCAGCAGGATGTATGGATACGGGTCGAACGGCTTGTGG
>DAIQQK010000176.1:0-2096 GCA_036786835.1 Acidimicrobiales bacterium
CGTCGATAATAGAGCCCGCTCGATCCCCGGTCGGGCGCTCTGAAAAGGGGTAGTACTACCCTCGCCGTTTCCCGCCCCGGCTTTCATACTGGTCAGTAATGTATCCGACCCCTGCGCCCCTGACCACAGGGAAGCTCGAAGCTGACAATCCTCTGCTGTTGGCGGGTCTGGAACGGGCGGCCGAATTGGCGACATCGAGGTGGTAAGGGACAGAAGTGAGGCCACGTTGACCCTGCGCAGCGCGGGGTCCGGACTCCCTCATCCAAGCCTCGATATCGCTATTGATTTCGACCATATTATCATTTCGATGAGTCGACGACCTTCCCCTGTGTTATGGACGGTCATCTACGACCTCGTCGGTCATCTCACGGCGACGGTTGCGCGCCTTTCCAACGGTAACGAAACGTCCGAACACTCGGAATAACGATGACGTGCCTTATGGTGACCACCGCCGCCGGTGAATTTGGAAACGACTTGTGGCGAGGATGACGCTTCGATCAGCATTGCGATTCAGGAAAGCGCTCCGTGGATTGCGTCGTTATTCAGATCCGTGTCGGAACGTGGTTGTCAGACCTCGTCCTCTGGGTCTTGCCATGCATCCCAGACCATGGGATTTAGCCCTGGGTCCCCTGGCGCCTTGCGCTCCCACGATTGCGCGGAGATCGCCATCATTGGGGCAAGGGGGCTTTTGAGCGCTTCGACAGTACTTTCGATGGCATGGGTCCGACGATCGCAGGCATCGCTGATCGAGTAGAGGCTCTGCTGTCCGGACGACGCCGCGCCTGGCGGATGATGCGGTTGGGTATTCGCTACTCGGCCAGCCCTTGGACCTATTGGCGCAGCCGAAGCCAAGGCGCATGGCACCACGGCAATGATGATCTCCACCCAGGACTTCTGGCCCGACACGGGACCGCCATCCCACCGTGGCTGCATACGCACACATGGTCTTTTTGTCTCGACGGCGACGAGATCGCTGTCAACCATCGCGGGCCCATTGGAGTACTTCGCAGCGGCACTCACACCCTGTACGAACACAAATGTTGACCATGCGCAAGATTGCGCCGCGGCTTTCGTCGTTGATCAACTCATGTCCAATCACAGTTAACCGGTACCCAAGAGACGTTTGGCGGTTCGGGCCTGACGAGGGCGAAATTGCCCACATCCGCGTTTGAAGTACCCACATGGGGCATCGGAAGTACCCACGTCGAAAGGGGTAACCGCCCCCCTGTTATCGGTCCCGATCAACCTTCATCATGGTTCCTGAAGGCCACCAAGAGGCATTTGATGCCTGGTCATGGGTGAATCACGTCGGGAGGATGCCATCATGCACACCAGTTGCGACCCCTTGAGAGCTCGGACGACTGGAGCCCAGTCATTGATCAGCAAGATCACGGCCGCGCTGGCGGGTCCGCTCCTGGTGGCTGGTTTCTATGTGCTCATCCCGGGGAGTTCGGCTGTCGCCGCCACGGCAGTTCCACCTGAGGTTCCAGGTGCCAACTGGCTGTCTGGTCACGGCGTGAACGTGTGCTATCCGATCGGAACACCTTGTACCGGAACGACTGTGTTTCCTGCGGAGAATCCCCGGGGGACAACGCCATACAACTGGCAGTGCGAGGAGCTGACTGCACGGCTCTGGAGCACTCTGAACTGGTATTCAGGCAATTGGACGCAAAACGCATATGAACTCTACGGCGGGCTGGCGTCATCTCAAGTCACGAATCATCCGAACGACGGGAGCTACGTGCCTGTTCCTGGCGATCTCATTGTCCACGCAGCCAACGATGGTTTCGCGGAGGGTGCCGGACACGTGGCGGTGGTCGACTCCGTGGATCCAGGTACGCTGACCATCCACGCTGTCGAAGAGAATGTGAATCCGGCTTACGAGACCTCCGCGGGCCGGGCCACCTACACCAAGAGTGGGGGACATTGGACTCGCCAGGGAACATCGGCTCGTCCGATCGGCTTTGTCCACGCCAATGCCGACTCCTACACCGACTCTTTAGCGGCTGCACCTCAAGCTGCCCGGGCTGGTTCCTTCGAAGGTGACGGGAAGGCTGATCTGATCGCCGTCGACGACTCCGGCACGTTCGTGATGA
>DAIQQK010000176.1:2196-5823 GCA_036786835.1 Acidimicrobiales bacterium
ACGGGACCGGGTTCTCGGCCCCTGTGGCATGGTCAAGCATTCCGTTCTACGGGACCAAGGCCACCCTGGTGGGCGACGTCAACGGTGACGGGAAGGCTGATCTGATCGCCGTCGACGACTCCGGCACGTTCGTGATGACGTCGAACGGGACCGGGTTCTCGGCCCCTGTGGCATGGTCAAGCATTCCGTTCTACGGGACGAGGTGACCTTCGGGGAAAGTCGCCATGAAAGTCACGCCGCGACAATACGGGCACGGCGGAGAGCCGATAGCTCGTCAGAAAGGAGTGGAGCGATGTTTACACACAGACATAATGGAGCAGTTGGGTGGGCAGTGCGAGCACTCGTCGCTTTGCTCGCCGTGCCCACCACAACAGTTGGTGTGTCAATCTTGACGCATGCTGCCCCAGCTTGGGCGGCAACTGGTCTCGGGACTGGGACGAGCTTCTGCAGTTCCAATGGTGGATTGTCGTCCTCGGGACGCAATCTCGACAATGTCTATCCCTGCGCAAACCGGAACATTAACGACAGCTTTGGATATCAATGCGTTGAATTCAGTGCCCGCTTTGAATCAGTCGAATATGGCGTTTCTCCTTCGGAGGACACGGGCCCTGGGTGGAATGTCGTCAACGAGCTGCATAACAACGGAATCGGAGCGAGCTCCCCGAACGGCACCAGCAGCGGTTCGTCCGCCGGCTCCAACCTACCTGCCGTCGGCGATGTCATGAGCATGTGGGGTCCTTACGGGGACTCTCTAGGGCATACCGGAGTTGTATCATCCGTCAACGTAGCGAATGGTAGTGGCACGATTACCTACCTTGACGAGAACGGTTCGCTCAACTCTTCCAAGACCGACATCGGCTACGACACGATCACGGTGTCTCCCAGCGGGTGGTCGGACAATATGGGTTCTGGGTACGACTACACCGTCTTCAATTGGACGACTCAATCTTCCGCGGACTTGGACTTTATCAAGACGGCCGACACGGGCTCTGGACATATTGAGGTCCACGTGGCCTCGGCATCCAGCGCGTATCAGTCAAGTGGACTTGATGTTGCGTCATACTTCAACGGGGCTGACGCGAACAATGGCGCGTGGCAAATGGTCAACGGCGATCTCTACTTTGCTAAGACCCAGAACACCGGCTCAGGTCATGTCGAGGTTCACACGGCCACTGCGGGATCGGGCTATCAGAATGGGTCACACTTCGTCACCTATTTCAGTCCGTCCGATTCCCACAACGGTGCGTGGCAGTTCGTCAATGGCGATCTGTACTTTATCAAAGCTCATAACACCGGTAGTGGGCACATAGAGGTCCACTCCGCAACGGCTGCAGCGGGCTACCAGAGTGGAGTGCACATCGCGGCTTACTTCAGTGAAGCCGATGCAAATAATGGGTGGTGGCAGATCTCGAATGGCTCGGACCTGTACTTCATCAAGCTCATCAATACTGGCTCTGGCCACATAGAGGTCCACTCCGCAACGGCTGCAGCGGGCTACCAGAGTGGAGTGCACTACGCGACTCGGTTCAGCTCGGCTGATGCGCACAACGGTTGGTGGGTCATGTACGGCCCTGACCTATACTTCATCAAGACTCACAACACAGGCTCTGGGATGATCGAGGTCCACTCGGCAACGGCAGCCTCCGGGTATCAGAGTGGCATCGATCTCGTCACTCGATACAGCGAGGCAGATGCGAACAACGGGTGGTTCCAGATCGGCAACAAGGACTAGGTAACTTCGAACATTCCATCCGGTTGTGCGGTGGTCCCTGAGGACGGAAACGTCCGCAGGGACCTCACCGCGCGGGAAGCCTGTGGGATCCAAGAATGTCATCCGTATGCCCTGAATAGGGGAGTGGCGACGCTTAGGCGTAGACGATGACTGTCGGGGGGACGCACCCTCTGTGGGGGATTGTCGACGCGGAGCAACCAATTATGTCGAGAGCCCAATGTGGGCTACCGACAAGACCCCGTCTCCCAGGCGCGTCTGCACACCCATTTCCCACGCTATTGACTCCGATTTCCCACGTCCTTGCTCGCGCAATCAAAACGGGAAAAGGATCACGCGGCTCCACCGCCGGCGCCGAGACGAGGATCTCGGACGCCGCCGAGGTGCTGCCGGCGCCCAGGGACGGGGGGACTATTAGTAAGGAGGACCCCAGTCGGCCCGCCGGAAGACGTTGATGCGGCCCTCGGGCTCGGGGCCGGCCAGAAAGCGGCCGACGCGGACCAGCGCCAGCCCGATCGCCCGGATTGGACCGCGCCGTGGCAAGCGGCGCCTGCGAGCCGGGGTGGACGGAGCATGACGGCTCCTGGAGGCCAGCCGGCGGAGCTCGCGCACCCGGTCCTCGATCAGGCGGCCTTCGATCCAGGGGTTCATGGTCGACACCTGTCCGTTCGCATTCGTTGCACTGCATCAGCCTACGCGATCCGCTCTTGCATATCAAGCTAAATAGGTATATAGTTCATAGACGATGCAAGAGGTCGAAGAGTCTCAGCAGGAAAGCCCGCCGGTCGTCTTGGGGCCCTCGTTGGCCCTGGACCTGTCATGGGCGCTGCACGCCGTGTGGAAGCCACCCCTTCAGGCGGCTCGGCCAGTGCTCGGCAAGCTCTTTGGCGAACGCCCCGAGCTCGCGCAAGCAGTGCGGGGACTGTGGGACGACGAGCTCGGCTGTCTGGCCGAGCTTCAGATCTTGGCCATCTGGGCCGAAGCGCTCGAGGTCACCGACCTCGACACCCTGCTCCCGATGCTGTTGGCAGCCATCGACACCGTGCCGCTCGACTTGGCCCTCGAGTCCGAGGCGGAGCGCGATCGGGAAATCATCATGAGTCGGCTCGCCGCCCTGCGTGGCTCGCCGCGTCTGCGCCGGCGTTGGGGGGACCTGCTCGCGCAGGTGTGGGCCGGCCTCGACGAGGAGTGGCGGACGTCAAGCGTCCCCCTCATCGAGAGGGCGGTGCTCGAGGCCCGGGGCCAGCTCGATCGGGGCACGGAGTGGTTGCAACTCATCGGCACGAAATGCGAAACCTTCAAGGACCACCTGCCGCAGATCCTCGAGCGTCACCGCGCCGGCCGCCCGGTGCTGATGGCCCCGTGCGCGTTCTTCGGCAGGGCGTTGTACATCGAGATGCCGTCGTGCATTCTCATTGGCCTCGGGACATCGGGGGTCGACAGCGTGGCCCGGGCCCGGACGGCGGATGTGGCCCGTCGTCTGCGTGTCCTCGCCGACCCGACCCGACTGGCCATCTTGGACCATCTAGCCGACGGCGCTCGTTCGGTGGGGGAGATCGCCTACTCGTTCTCCTTGGCCCAGCCGACGGTGAGCACCCACGTGAAGCACCTGCGACAAGCCGGATTGGTGTCAGCCGAGCGCCACGGCACGCGGGTGGAGGTGTCGCTGAACCGCGACGCGGTCCAAGCCCTGGCGGGGGAACTCGGAACCCTGCTCGTCCACTGATGGGCGCGGTTCGATCAACGCCGACGGTCGCGCCGGTTCCTGTTTTGATCAAGTTGCCGCACGTCGCCATGTGGCGCCCTGGTTGCCGGCACCGGATGACCTTTTCGGCACCCACACGGTCACGACGTCATCTCGGCCCCGAAGCTCCCCCATGGGGCCGGGTCTCCTGGTC
>DAIQQK010000177.1:0-5769 GCA_036786835.1 Acidimicrobiales bacterium
GTGGACCTGAACGGTTCCCGGCTTCACCGGTGCCAACATCGCCCTGGCGCGCATCTCCCCATTTTCGCTCCTCAACATCACGGAACTGCCGTTCAAGATCCCGAGCCTTTCGGCGTCGTGGCTGCTGATCAACACCGAGTCGCGCCTGGCACCTGTGTGGTCGTCCCGATCGCCCTGCACCATGCTGTTGAACTGACGTCCCCTCCGGGTGCTCAAGAGGAAGGCGCCTTCGGGGATCTCGAATCTGGGAAGGTGAACCACACTGAAGTGAGCCTTGCCGTCGGCTGTGGGGAAGTGCCATCCCGCACACAGGTGGGGTCCTCCGTACTGGAACTGGTCTCCCTCCTCTCGAAGCGTCGTGATCAGGGCGTACTGGGGGACCGTTCTTGAAATGTCCTCCCTGATTGCGCCGGTGCCTCGTAGCTCGAAAAGGTGGGCGAGCTCCGGGCGCGTCCGCCTCGCGAGCTCGAAGAAGACCTCCCACTCAGGACGCGCCTCTGCGATCCTCGGACCGGGGATCTCGGGGCTGAAGATGACGCGTCTCTCGGTCGATGTCTCGGTCACCCCTCCGCTCATCTCGTAGCGCGTCTGCACGGGAAGGATCAGCACTTCCTCGCCCGGGTCGACGAGCATCTGGCTTGACAGGACGATATCGAGGTGCACCCGAAGCGGAAGACGTGACAAGGCCTCTTCCACGTACAGAGGGTCGGGCAGCACCTCGAGGAAGTTGCCGCCGGAGGAGATGAGGACGTCGAGGCGTTCCTCGTGGGACGCATCGATCATCTCTGGAGCAGAGAGGCCTGTGGTGTGGGGAACTTCGAATCCCCACACCTCGGAGAGCTTCTTGGCGTTCTCCTCGTCGACCACCGCGCCGCCGGGGAACGCCGTCGCATAGGCACCCATCTCGGCCCCCCCTTGAACACCCGAGTGCCCCCGAATCGGCATGAGCCCGCAGTGCTCGCGGCCGACGAAGCCCCTTGTCAACCCCAGGTTTATCGTCGCCCGCACGTTGTCCTCGCCGAACGCGTGCTGAGTGACGCCCATGCTCCACACGAGGACCGCAGTGCTCGCCTCTCCGAGCATGCGGGCGAACTCGAGCATCTCCGCCCGCGAGGTGCCGGCTATCTTCTCGAGTTCCTCCCAGCTCTGAGCGTTCAGCTCCTGTTGCACTGCCTCGAGCCCACTCGTGTGGCGGTCCGTGAACGTCCTGTCGACCCACCCGCGCTCGATCATGTGCTTCAGGGTCCCGTTCAGGAAGCCGATGTCACCACCCACGTTGATCTGGAAGAACCGGTCGGTGATCTTGGTGCCGAACAAGGCGCTCTCGACGTTGGATGGGATCCAATAGCGCTCCATGGCGGGCTCCCGGTAAGGGTTCACCACCGCGACCTTCGTGCCGGCCTTCTTGGCGTGGTAGAGGTACTTCATCGCGACCGGTTGATTGACCGCGACGTTGGAGCCGATGAACACCACTAGGTCGCTGCCGATCCAGTCGGAGTACGAGCACGTTGTCGCAGCGACCCCGAGCGCCTCTTTCAGCCCGAATGTGCTCGGTGAGTGGCATACACGAGCCGCGTTGTCGATGGAGTTGCTGCCCATCGCGCGCACGGCCTTCTGGGCCGCGTAGTAGTTCTCGTTGGGTTGACCTCTGCTCGTCATGTACACGCCGAGCCGTTCAGGTGCGCTCGAACGGATCCTTCCTGCGACCAGGGTGAAGGCGTCGTCCCATGTGATCCGACGGAACCCTGCGTCCCCGCGGCGGCGAAGCATCGGGCAGGGGAGTCGCCCAAGCTCGCGAAGTTCGGAGCTGCGCATCGAGCGCAACCGCCGAACGTCGGCCAGCTCTCGATGGTCCATGGCGGGCATCGTGTTTAGCCGGAGCAATCTCAGGCGAACGTTGCACAGGTGGACTTCGTCCATGGTCCAGTCCCGCATTCCGCTCGTACCGAGGGCGCACCCGTCACAGACCCCGTGCTTCAGGATCCGCCAGGCGTAGGGGAGGCGATCTCGGTTCTCGGATAGAGCTCTCGCGATCTCGAGATAGTTGTTCGGACGACCCTCGCCGATCCCGAAGGGTCTGAGGCTCGCCCACAAGGAGGGGTCGAGCCGCCTGCGCTTGTGCGTTCTTCCTCTGCTCACGTGCATGCGATGCTACCTAAGGCCCGGATCGGAGGCTCTGCCGGCGACATGGCGAAAGACAAGCAAGACAACGGCGCCGTTGTGGAAGGCGTGGCCGGGATCCTTCTAACCGGTGGCTCCTCGAGGAGGCTGGGTTTCGACAAGGCCGCGCTCGTCGTCGAGGGTCAGGCGCTTGCGCTGCGTGTCGCTCGGACGATGTCGAACGTAGTCCACCCGATCGTGGAAGTCGGGCCGGGCCGTTCGGGTCTGCGCGCTGTAACCGAGGACCCGCCCGGGTGCGGCCCGCTCGTGGCAATCGGCGCGGGATGCAGGTTTCTTCGCAGCGAGGGTCACGGCGGTCCCGTGCTGGTGCTCGCCTGCGATCTGCCACGCGTTGCCGAACCCTTGTTGACCCTCCTCGCCCGTTGGCCAGGGGAGAGATCTGTGGTGCCGGTGGTAGCGGGGATGGCACAACCACTGTGCGCGCGGTGGTCGCGCAGTCATCTCGATTCGATCCCCGAGAGAGTCGACACCGGTGAGCGCTCGATGCGCTCGCTCCTCGACGACACGGTCGAATTCGTCGACGAGAGTGTGTGGGCACGCGTGGCACCGCCGAGCGCATTCGGCGACATCGACCGTCGAGAAGACCTCGATCAACTGGGAATTCGCTGGGCCTTCCCGACAACGAACAACTGACTCGTCTAGCCGGAAAGTCCAGGTAAGCACCCAGATTCGGCGATTTGAATGTGACAACAGCGAGCTCGAGCCGCTAGGGTATTTGTTGCTGTGTACAAAGTCGGCGCAGGATTCTCCTTGCGTCGCGCCCCTCGAATGCTTCTCGCATCGGCGCGCGTCGGCGCATCGGCGGCAGCCATCGTCGTCGTCCTTTGTTCCACCGCGCTCGTGAACGCGGCCCCGGCCGGAGCAGGCACGGGTGGCTCTTCCTCGGATCTCGCAGCGTCTGCGGCGGCTCTCCAAAATCAGGTAGTTGCCACCGCTCAGCAGCTTCACGCTCTCGGGGCTCAAACCGCAGCCGCCAGTGCGCGTCTGAATTCTGCGGAAGAAGCCTTGACTGCGGACCAGAACGAGCTCGCTCAGACACAAGCAGATCTCGTACAAGCGCGCACCGTGCTGCGCAACGTCGCGCTACAGGCATATGAGCGTGCCGGTGACAGCGCGGATCTGGTGCTCTTCTCCGGGTCCGCATCGGATGCTGCGGTGTCCCGAACGTACGAATCGGTGGTCACCGGCTCGGAGTCAGACGCCATCGACCGCTTCGCCCGCCAGGAAGCCGACGTCGTGCAACAGGAGTCGGTCGTCAACGCGCAGCGCGCAGCCGCAGCCGCGAACTACGGGACCCTCTCGCACGAGTACTCGGACTTGCAGGCCGAGGCATCCAACGAGCAAGCGATGTTGAACCAGGTCCAGCAACAGCAGGCCCAGCTCGCTGCGCTCGAGGCTCAGCAAGCGGTGGCCGGTGCCGCCGCTCGGGCATCGAGACAAGGTCCGCCGTCAACGGTCGACGTCGGCCTGCTGACGGGTCCTTCGGGAGGGTCGATGGCCCAGAACCTCGCCGGGATACGCCAGTGTGAGTCGGGCGACAACTACCAGGACAACACCGGGAACGGTTACTACGGCGCCTACCAGTTCGCACTGAGCACATGGCAGGGCCTCGGCTTCAGCGGCCTGCCGAGCGACGCACCGCCGCCGTTGCAGGACCAAGCCGCGACCCAGCTCGTCGAACAAGACGGGTGGAGCCAGTGGCCGGTGTGCGCTGCGATGCTCGGTCTCGACTGATCGACTGGCCGAGGTTTGCTGCCAAGGGACAGCTCACCCCTCTCGATTCAATCCCACCAGAGGTCGCCGTCGAGAACTCCACGAGCGATGAGACCAAGCTGCACCTGAGAGGTCCCCTCGACGATCGTCAGCTGCTTCGCGTCCCGGTACCACTGCTCGGTCGGATGGTCCTCCATGTAGCCCGCGGCGCCGAGGAGCTGTAGCGCAAGTCCAGACGCCCTTACCGCCAGCTCGGTGGCGTGGTACTTGGCCATCGACAGGTAGGGAACCCATTGCTTGTCGAACTTGCCTTGGTCAGCGAGCCAAGCCGCACGATAAGTGAGCAGGCGAGCCGCCTCGATGTCGACGGCGCACTTCGCGATCTCCCATTGGATTCCTTGGAAGTCGGCAATCGTCCGGCCGAACGCGGCGCGTTCCTTCACGTAGTTCGTCGCGTACATCAGGGCGCCTTCGGCGAGGCCTATTCCGCGAGCGGCGACGACCGGGCGCATCGAATTGAGCCCCAGCATCGCCAAGCGGAATCCGCCCACCTCGCCTACGACGTTCTCCTTTGGGACGCGCACATCAGAGAGAAGAAGTTCACCGGTGTCGACTCCCCGCACACCCATCTTGTGGTCGGTCCGCCCAACCTCGACCCCTTCCCATGACCGCTCGACGATGAATGCGGTAACGGAGTCGTGTGTTCGGCTGGAGGGCTCTGCAGTCTTGGCGAACACCGTGTACCAATCCGCCTCGCGTACTCCCGACATCCAACACTTGGTTCCCGAGAGGACCCACCCCCCTTGCGAGGACTGATCGGGGGTCGCCCGGGTCCGCATTCCCATGACGTCGCTTCCGGCTTGGGGCTCAGACAGCCCGAAGGCAGCTCTTTGATTTCCCGTCGCTATCGGCGGGAGATAGCGCTGCTTTTGCTCCTCTGATCCAGCGATCATTACGGGTCCGGTCGGAAGGCGCGTGAGAAGGAGCATCAGGGCGGCAGTGTTGGAGTACTTGGCCACCTCCTCGATGGCGATGGTCAGCCCAAGGATGCCCGCGCCCGATCCTCCGTACTCCTCGGGTATACACAGCCCGAGAAGGCCCGCATCGCGGAACAAATCGAAGAGGTCCTGGGGATACTCCCCGCTCTTGTCGATCTCACGGCTTCGCGGCCGCACCTTGTCCTGTGCAATGCGCCGGACCGTCTCTTGAAGCTGGGTCAGTTCGGAAGAGAGCGAGAAGTCCATGCAACAACGTTATGTCTTCTTGTTCTGATGCAACACCGAACGCGCGGACTCGTGGCTCGTGAGCTTCAGCCGCTACTGCTGGACAAGTTCCACGATCGGCATGATGGTGGGTGGCTGTGCCAGCTCGATACCCAGCTCCTCCATGACCGGACCGAGGTACGTCAGGAACTCATCGAATGCCTCCTGGCTCTCCCAGACGTCGAAGACCTGAAGCTGGCCATCCTCACCGAAGCATGAGTGCAGCTTCATAGCGCTTTCAGGTGCCCCAGCCTCACGGAGGCGGGTGCGCCCCTGGGTGTGCTGCTCAACGGTCATGTTCTTGGTGACGATGTAGATGCCAATCACGAGA
The DNA here is from genome assembly GCA_036786835.1 of Acidimicrobiales bacterium. Taxonomy (GTDB): domain Bacteria; phylum Actinomycetota; class Acidimicrobiia; order Acidimicrobiales; family UBA8190; genus Bog-564. The sequence goes on from DAIQQK010000177.1 coordinate 5,488, forward strand.
GAGCTCCTTGTTGGTTGGGTACTCACACCACTCGTCTGTGGGCGTTGGCTGGGTCACTGTATTCCAAGGGCGCCAATCCGGCTCGTCCAAGTGCCGGGACTGGTCCCGCCAGACCGTTCGGTCACGACACCCCAGGGAGCGCATCACAATCAGTCGGGGCAGATGAACCCGACCTCGCCAGGACCGAATCTCGTAGTTATGTGCGGCCTCCGGGACCGGCCATAAGCCCCCACCTCTCGCGAACCACCCGGTCGGCACGCGCGAATAGCGAATCCACGACTA
>DAIQQK010000178.1:0-5768 GCA_036786835.1 Acidimicrobiales bacterium
ACGTGGGTCGTTTCGCCTGCGACTGGCTTCGACTTGCAACCACAGACCCGGACACAACCCCACACTCACGATCCTACGCCTGAGCGTCTCAGATGTCCTTATGCGCGAGAAGATCGTCGGCTGATCTTCATCAAGCGCTGTGGTCAGTCGGTCAGTAGCGGTACCCGTCGGGCTTGTAAGGACCGTCCACGGCGAGACCGAGGTAGTTGGCCTGGGACTCGGTCAGCCGTGTCAACTTCACGCCCAGCGCGTCGAGGTGCAGTCGGGCGACTTTCTCGTCGAGGTGCTTCGGCAGCACGTACACCTCGTTCCGGTACTCGTCGGCACGCGTGAACAGTTCGACCTGCGCCATCGTCTGGTTGGTGAAGGAGTTCGACATCACGAAGCTCGGGTGCCCCGTGGCGTTGCCCAGGTTCAGCAGGCGGCCCTCCGAGAGGACGATCACCGTATGGCCGTCGGGAAAGACCCACTTGTCCACCTGGGGCTTGACGTTCACTCGTTCGATCCCGGGCACGCGTGAGAGGCCTGCCATGTCGATCTCGTTGTCGAAGTGCCCGATGTTCCCGACGATCGCTTGATGCTTCATCTTCGACATGTGCTCGGCGGTGATCACGTCGCGGTTGCCCGTCGCCGTGACGAATATGTCTGCCGACGCAACGACGTCGTCGATCGTCGAGACCTGGTAGCCCTCCATCGCGGCTTGGAGGGCGCAGATCGGGTCGATCTCGGTGATCACCACCCTGGCACCTTGGCCGCTGAGTGATTGGGCGCATCCCTTCCCCACGTCGCCGAAGCCACACACCACGGCGGTCTTCCCACCGATCAGGACGTCGGTTGCGCGGTTGATCCCGTCTATCAGCGAGTGTCGGCAGCCGTATTTGTTGTCGAACTTCGACTTGGTGACGGAGTTGTTCACGTCGATCGCAGGGAACAGCAGCTCGCCCTTGCGCTGCATGTCGTAGAGCCGGTGCACACCGGTAGTGGTCTCCTCGGTCACGCCTCGGATGCCGCCTGCGACGGTGGTCCAACGCGCCGTGTCAGCTTCAAGACCGCTCGCGAGCAGCCGGAGAACAACGGCAAGCTCCTCGGACTCGGCCGTCGACGGGTCCGGCACCGACCCTGCTTTTTCGAATTCGACGCCCTTGTGTACGAGAAGAGTGGCGTCGCCACCGTCGTCGAGGATCATGTTGGGCCCACCTTCGGGCCAGGTGAGCGCCCGGTCCGTGCACCACCAGTATTCGTCGAGCGACTCACCCTTCCACGCAAAGACGCTCACCCCACGCAGGTCCTCCGAGGTACCCTCAGGACCCACGACCGCGGCGGCCGCAGCGTGGTCCTGGGTGGAGAAGATGTTGCAGCTGGCCCAGCGGACGCGGGCACCGAGCGCCACCAATGTCTCGATGAGCACCGCCGTCTGCACCGTCATGTGAAGCGAGCCCGTGATGCGAGCGCCATCCAAAGGGCGAGCGGAGGCGTACTCGGCTCTCATGGCCATCAATCCCGGCATCTCGTGCTCGGCCAACTCGATCTCGCGTCTGCCGAAAGCTGCCAACGAGAGGTCGGCGACCTTGTATTCGATGTCTGTCATTCCGCAATCCTCGCACTTCTGCTCTGAATTGAGCGAACCGAGAATGAGCGAACCGAGGAGGCCGATCAGGCCTCGGCTAGCCGCCTCTTCAGGTCGTCCAGCACGGGAACAGGCCCGGGGTCGACCCCCTCTCGCGTGGCGAGGTGCAACGACATGTAGTCACCCACGAGGATCAGGTCGAGGAGCTGAGCGAGATCGCCCTCACCTTCAGCACGAAACTCGATCACGTCTGCCACGACCTCCCGGAGCAACTCGGTCACGAACGCGATCCTTCTGACCACCTGAGGGTGCTCCGCGTCGTGGCGCAGGTTCACGAGGGTGATCAGTTGACGCGTGACGTCTCCCTGCTGCCCCCAACCCGCTATCTCGTTGTGACAGAGCTCGGGTAGCACGGCCCAGAACGCCGGCGACTTCGCGTTCTCGTTCACCTGCGTCTTCCATCTCAGCGCGGCTGTTGCACCGAGCGAGTGAGCGCCGTAGAAGAGCGGAATGCTGCGGCCGATCCGGCGGGCGATGTCCTCTGCGACAGATCCCGGCTGCACCAGCGAGTCGCGCCTGCGCCGGAGCTGCTCGACGGCCTGGGCCACCCATTGCGTGGCACCGGGAAAGAGGCCTATCTCCTCGAGCACGACCAACGGGGGCACAGCCATCGCGCCGAGCGCAGCTCGAGGCTGAGGGATGGAGGCGGGGACCTGCACGACCGGAGCTCCCCATTCCTCGGCAAGCTTTCCGAGCTCGCCGCCACTCGTGACGGCGACAAGGCTCGCCCCGGCGGTAGCCGCCTCTCCCGCTGCCTCCACCGTCTCCTCTGTGTCGCCCGAGAAGGAGATAGCGAAGACCAGCGAACCCGGACCGACGAAGTCGGGCCGGTCGTAGGACTTGACCACCACCACCGGCACGGGGAGAAACGGGCCCGCGACTGCGATCATCAGGTCGCCGGCGATCCCGCTCCCGCCCATCCCGAGAACGACGACGTTCTCCACGTAGAGGCGATCCGGCAACCCGTCGAGGCCACGCGCTGCACTCACGGCTTGCGCGACCTGCTCCGGGAAGGAGGCGGCAGCTTCGAACATCCCCGCCGTGTCGAGGACCTTCGCGCTCGATTCGTCCGCTGCCAATCCCTCTGGTGTCACAGCCCCTCTAGTGTCACGTCCAGTGTCACCGCCGCCGAGAACACCTACTGCGCCGGCGATTGCATGGTCTGCTCTACACCTTCAGCCTCTGCCTTCGCCATGAGCCGGGCGTGCTCGGCGTCGTCCACGGTCGTCGCCTCGTCGATCAACATGACCGGGATGTCGTCGCGCACAGGATAGCTTCGGTGAAGTCGCGGGTTGTAGAGGCGGTCTTCATCTGAGAAATAGAGGAGGGGCCCCTTGTCTTCCGGGCATGCGAGCACCTCGAGCAAGATCCGATCTAGAGCCAATCGAGTACCTCCTTCACGTGCTTCTGGCATTCGCCTTCGGTCGGCGCCTCGACGTTGAGCCGAAGCATCGGCTCGGTGTTCGACGGCCGGAGGTTGAACCACCAGTCGCCTGAGTCGACCGTGATCCCGTCGGTGCGGTCGACCTCCGCACCCAGGGCCGCGAATCTCTCCGCGATCCTCTCGATCGAGGCCAACGGGTCGGAGACCTCGCGATTGATCTCCCCGGAGTCGGCGTACCGCCGGTAAGGAGCCAAGAGCCGCGAGAGCGGATCCGTGCTTTGTGACATCACCTCGAGCACGATCAGGGCCGCAATGATCCCGGAGTCCGCCCGGTAGTTGTCACGGAAGTAGTAGTGGCCAGAGTGCTCGCCGCCGAACACCGCCCCCGTTTCCGCCATGACGCTCTTTATGTACGAGTGACCCACGCGGGTACGCACGGGTAGCCCGCCGTTCTCGGACACGGTCTCCGGAACGACCTTCGAGCAGATCAAGTTGTAGAGGATCGTGGCTCCGGGGTTCTTGACGAGCATGCTGCGCGCGACGAGCGCGGTGGTGAGGGACCCTGAAACCGGTTCGGACAGCTCGTCGACCAGGAAGACTCGGTCCGCATCACCGTCGAAGGCGAGTCCGACGTCGGCGTGGTGTTCCGCGACGGCCGACTGCAGAGCGACGAGGTTCTCCGGCTGGATGGGGTCGGCAGGGTGGTTGGGAAACGTTCCGTCGAGCTCCGGAAAGAGCATCTCGACGTCGAAAGGAAGGCCGTCGAACACCTTCGGAACGACAAGTCCTCCCATCCCGTTCGCGGTGTCGGTGACCACCTTGAGAGGGCGCAGAGCCGCGACGTCGACGAAACTTCGTACGTGCGCGGCGTACTCGTCGAGCAGGTCCTGGGTCTCGGACGCTCCGGTCTCCGGGCCAAGGTCGGAGTCGGTGGCAAGAGCCTCGGATGCCTCCTTGCGCACCTCCGCGAGTCCGGTCTCCACTCCGACAGGCTTGGCGCCGGCAAGACACATCTTGATCCCGTTGTAGGCGGCCGGATTGTGCGACGCGGTGAACATCGCACCAGGGGCCTCCAAGCGCCCTGAAGCGAAGTACATCATGTCGGTGGACGCCATTCCGATGTCCACAACCGACACGCCGGCAGCGCGCACGCCGGCGGAGAACGCCGCGGACAGCTCGACTCCCGACTCGCGCATGTCCCGCGCAACGAGAAGCCGTGGCGAAGCGGCAAAACGGGCGAAGGCCCATCCGATGGCCCGGCACGAACGAGCGTCGAGTTGGTCGGGAACCGTCCCACGCACGTCGTAGGCCTTGAACACAGTCTCTAGACCGGTCATCGGGTCGAGCCTAACCCGTGGGCCTGAAGGCTCCTCGGGCCGACCGCTTCATCGCAGCGAAGGCGCAACGAGCGAACGGTAGCGGCGCAACATGACCACCACCGCAACGAGACCCAACAGGAAGAGAACCTTGCCGAGAGTGCCGGCTCCGGTCGAGCCGTATCTCAACGTCACGTCATGGCTCGTCGGGACGACCAGCATCAGGTTCGGTTCCGCCCTGTACGGTCCGAGTGCCCCGGTCGCATGCCATGCGGGGAAATACGAAACGCTCACGAGCACGGGCACTCCGGTCCGATCGACGTGGAAGCTCACCTCGTCGTCGGTCATTTGCACCCGACTGATCGAGACCGGGGGGAGCTCCGCGCTCGTCGAGGCCGCGGCAGCCGTCGCGGCAGCCGTCGCATCAGCCGCCACGGCAGAGCCGGCGGCACCGCCTGAGGTAGCGGAGTCGAGCCGCGGGACGTCGCGAGTACGGACCCAAGAAGCGGGACCATCCGAGACGAGCTCGGTGCCCCAGAGGCCCGGGGACATGTACCACTTGACCGCTAAGGGCAACCACGATCCCTGACTGGCTCCGACACCTTCCAGCACTTCGGGTGTCCGTGTGAGAGCTCTCACCAACGGCGAGTCGTGCACCACATAGAAGTCCCAAGTCGTCACCACGGTCTGACCTTGGTAAGGGCTGCGCCAAGGACCGCTCGTCGCGACGAGCGAGAGTGAAGGGTCTGCGTTTGCCTGGGCCTGCACCGATGGTGAGGAGGCGAAGAAGTACTTCACTCCGAGCAGCTGGAGGTGCTTCACACCGAGAGGGACGTCGACGGGGCCATAGGGAAGACCGACCATCGCGTCGGATGGCCCTGCAGACAGCTCCGACTGGTCCAAGAAGTGATACGGGGTCGAAGTAGACGACTCGAACAACAGCCCCTCCATCGAGTCGATACAGCCACCGGTCCAAAGCGGCAGGTTCATGAGCGACTCCGGAGTGCCGAAACGGTTGAGGTCAGAGTTGTACTCCCACATGGCGCGGCCGCATCCGTATCGGCGGTCGATGCGGTCGAGAGTCGCGACGATCCCGTTCTGCAGCTCGTTCCAGCCCCCTTTGCGCTCGTACCCCGAGTAGTTCCACTGCGCCCAGTCGTTGACGTTGCTGTGCTGCACGCGCACAGGTCCGGCAGAGAAGGAACCCGCCGGTGAGACCACGACGTCGGGAACCACCACGGCCAAAGAGGCGATCATCGCTAAGAGTGGCACCGCCACGGCTCCTGGAGCCCAAGTCGACGTACGCGACCGGCGCCGGGCCGACGAAGTTGCCGGCCATGCCTCATAGGCGCCTACAGGAGGAGGGGGCGGCGCCGGCGGCTGCGGCTGCGACTGCGACTGCGACTGCGACTGCGACTGCGACTGCGACTGCGACTGCGAC
>DAIQQK010000179.1:0-5768 GCA_036786835.1 Acidimicrobiales bacterium
CGACGACCGACCGCTCGTCGTGGGCTGGTTGGACGGTCGCGAGATCGGCGAGCCGGCAGTCGCCAAGGCCCTCCAGGTCGTGGTCGGTCAGCGCGAAGATGGAACACGCAGACTCGTCGCCCACCGCGCGAAAGAGCTCATGCGCGCGCTCGAGCCGGAAGGGATTCGCCTCACCGGGCTCGATCTCGACACGGCGGTGGCCGCCTACCTCCTCGACGCCAGGGAAGGCCAAGCGTCGCTGGCGGGGCTGGCTGATCTCGTGCCGACACTCGGCACTGGCGGACGGGAGTCGAGCCGGGGACGTGTCGAGGAACAGCTTGATTTCGATTTGGGGAACGAGGACAACCTGGATGGTGGCACGGGGGACGGGGATGCCGTGCCTCCGGACGCTCGACAGGCAGCCGCGCAGGTGGCCATGCTCGGGCGGCTTGTTCCGGGTATCCGCCAGGCGCTGGAGGAGACCGGAGCGACTCGCCTGTACGAGGACGTGGAGCGCCCGCTGATCCGCGTGCTCGCCAAGATGGAAGTTGCTGGGATCGCCGTCGACATCGACCGGCTGCGAGCGATCAGCGACGAGCTGACATCGGAGGCACAAAGGCTCGAGGCCGAGGTCCAACAACTGGCCGGCGAGGAGTTCAACGTCAATTCGACTCCGCAGCTGCGCCGGATCCTCTTCGAGAAGCTGGAGCTCGTGCCCCAGAAACGCACGAAGACGGGCTACTCGACCGACGCCCAGAGCCTCCTCCGACTGCGCGAGGCCCATCCTGTGGTGGACACGCTCCTGCGCTACCGCGAAGTCGAGAAACTGCGATCCACCTACGGAGAAGGCCTGCTCGCTGAAGTCGCGCCCGACGGGCGTATCCACGCCTCGTTCAACCAGACCGTCGCACGCACGGGCCGTCTCTCGTCGGACCAGCCGAACCTGCACAACATCCCGGTGCGCAGCCTCCTCGGGCGGCGGTTCCGAGAAGCCTTCGTGCCGAGTGCCGGCGCGGAACTGCTCATCGCGGATTACGACCAGATCGAGCTGCGGGTCATCGCCCACCTGGCGGACGATCCCGGTCTCGTCGAGGCGTTCCGAGCCGGGCTCGACATCCACAACACCACAGCGGCGAGGGTGTACGGCGTCGAGTCCGCCGACGTGACGCTCGCGATGCGTTCGAAGGCGAAGATGATCTCCTACGGGCTCGCCTATGGCATGGAGGCCTACGGCCTTTCCCAGCGCCTCGGTGTGGGCGTCGAGGAGGCGGCGGCGATCCTTGCCCAGTACTTCACTGCTTTCCCGAATGTGAAGCGGTACATGGAGCGGTCGGTCGCCGAGGCCCGAGGACGCGGTTATACAGAAACACTGCTGGGCCGGCGCCGTTACTTGCCTGAGCTCGACGCAAGCAACTTCCGAGTGCGCCAGGCCGCCGAGCGCCAAGCAATGAACGCGGGCATTCAGGGTCTCGCGGCGGACATCTTCAAGGTCGCCCTCGTGCGTCTCGACGAAGCGTTGGAGGCGCGCGGGCTGTCCAGCCGCATCGTGCTCCAGGTGCACGACGAGATCCTTGTCGAGGCCGTCTCCGAGGAGCGCGACGAGGCGATCTCACTAACGGTGGAGACCATGGAGCACGCTTTCGAGCTTCGTGTCCCACTTGCTGTGCACGTGGCCGTCGGTGACAGCTGGGCTGCTGGCAAGGAGCCCGCCGTCGATGCCGGCGTCGACTTCGAGGTTGTCGGCGACCTCGAGGATGGCGGGCCGATTTCGTAGCATTGTGGGGTTGCTCGAGTCGACGGGTAACATTGTCGAGCGGCCATGACGGCGGCAGCCGGGTGTCATTCGGCTGCGCAGCAGCGGGCGCGCAGTTCCAGTCCGATCCCGATCGCCAGCGGCGGCCCAGCGCGGCCCGCTCTGGCACTGAACCCTGTCCGAAAAGAGAGCGACCTACCTTCCATGTCCGACACGACCAGCACCCTCACCGCCGATTCCTCCGAAGACGACGAGCGCCACGGCACCTTCGACGCCGACGGGGTCTATGTCCCCCGCAAGATCGTCGAGGACGACCTTGGCGACATGTCCTTCGAGGAGGCGGTCGACCAGACCATCGTCGCGTTCGAGGACGGCGACGTCGTCACGGGCAAGGTGGTCAAGGTCGACAAGGACGAGGTGCTCCTCGACATCGGCTTCAAGTCCGAGGGCGTGATACCCGCACGCGAGCTGTCGATCCGCCACGACCTCGATCCTCACGAGGTGGTCTCGGTCGGGGAGGAGATCGAAGCGCTCGTGCTTCAGAAGGAGGACAAGGAAGGTCGACTGATCCTGTCGAAGAAGCGCGCGCAGTACGAGCGTGCCTGGGGCACGATCGAGAGGATCAAGGAGTCCGGCGGCGTCGTGCGCGGACCGGTCATCGAGGTCGTGAAGGGTGGGCTCATCGTCGACATCGGCCTTCGCGGCTTCCTCCCGGCCTCATTGGTCGAGCTTCGGAGAGTTCGCGACCTCCAGCCGTACATCGGCAAGGCGCTCGAGGCCAAGATCATCGAGCTCGACAAGAACCGCAACAACGTCGTGCTGTCAAGGCGAGCCTGGCTCGAGGAGACCCAGCGGGAGCAACGGGGCGAGTTCCTTGTCAACTTGAAGCCTGGTGAGATTCGCAAGGGCGTCGTTTCCTCGGTAGTGAACTTCGGCGCCTTCGTCGATCTTGGCGGAATGGACGGGCTCGTGCACGTTTCGGAGCTGTCGTGGAAGCACGTCGACTACCCTTCCTCGGTCGTGGCAGTGGGCGACGAGGTAACGGTCCAGGTACTCGACGTCGATCTCGACAAGGAGAGGATCAGCCTGTCCCTGAAGGCGACACAGGTCGATCCTTGGCAGGAATTCGCCACGAACCACCGAATCGGCGAGCTCGTCTACGGAAGGATCACCAAGCTCGTTCCGTTCGGCGCCTTCGTCCAGGTGGGCGACGGCATCGAGGGTCTCGTGCACATCTCGGAGATGGCGGCGCATCACGTCGACCTGCCCGAGCAGGTTGTCACCCCTGGCGAGGAGCTCTGGGTGAAGATCATCGACATCGACCTCCAACGGCGCAGGATCAGCCTGTCGATCAAACAGGCCGCTGAAGGCGGCGAGGTCGCGGAGGAATATCGCGAGGCCTTTGGAGAGCACGCTTACGACGAGCAGGGCAACTACATCGGTTACGACTACTCGGCGACCGAATTCACTCCGGACAACGAGAGCCAGGCGGCATGGGCCGATCTCGTTGCGGCCAACGAGGCGGCAAACAAGGCAGCGTCGGAATCGGGAGCGAACGCACCGGCGCTCGACGCGCTCGACGAGGAGGATTCCACCGAAGCACCAGTCGTCGATGCCGCGGAGGTCGGTGCCGATATCGCTGCAGAGGTCGCCGCAGAGGTCGGTGCCGATATCGCTGCAGAGGTCGCCGCAGAGGTCGGTGCCGATATCGCTGCAGAGGTCGCCGCAGAGGTCGGTGCGGAGGTCGCCGCGGAAGCGGCTGCAGAGCCCGAGGTTCCTTCGGCTTCGGCTCCGCTTGCCGTAGCTCCGCCGTCCGAACCACCCACCGAGTAGAGCCGCTCCGCCTACTTTCGAGGGTTTTGGGCCACTGGCTGCTGGCTCCTCGACCTGCCCGGTGCTGCCGGGAACGTGCCTTGCCGGCGCCCTGGACCTCCTCCTGGATGTCGCGTTTCTTTGCTCAACTTGCCTCCAGAAAACATAGCGAGCGCTCGCTATGTTTCGCGGAGGCAAGTTCGCGTCGAAATTGGGATGTGCCCGTGGGTCCGCGCGTCAAGGGCAGGCCCCACGGCCGAGCACTTCACAAGTGCGCTCTACCTCGCGTTCGCGTCGCCGTTCGTGTTTGTGGCGAGGGATTCGTTTGACGGCGGTGCACCGATCGGGAAGTGGCAGGCCACGAAGTGATTCGGCCGTATCTCCCGCATGATCGGCTCTCGAGCCGCACAGACAGCTTCGGCTCTCGGGCATCGGGTCCGGTAGCGACAGCCGGATGGGGGCGTGATGGACGAGGGCAGCTCCGACTGGGTTTCGAGATCCTTCCTGGATACTTCCGGTCCAGATGGCTCCGTTCGTGCCACGGCGCGCGAAGAGATGACGCTCGCCATGAGGAGCGCTCGGGTGTAGGGATGCGAGGGTTGCGCATACAGACTCGTCGAGTCGGCAACCTCACACAGCTTGCCGAGAAACATCACCGCCACCCGGTCGCTCACGTGCTTTACGACAGCGAGATCGTGCGAGATGAAAACGAGTGTCAACCCGTAACGGCGCTTCATGTCCTCGAGCAGGTTGAGGATCTGGGCCTGCACCGAAACGTCGAGGGCTGAGACCGGCTCGTCGCAGATGATAAGGCGCGGGTTCAGCATCAGCGCGCGGGCAATGGAGATGCGCTGGCACTGACCTATCGAGAACTCGTACGGCTTGCGCCAGCTGACGGTCTCGAAGTCCAAGCTGACCTCGGTGAGCATCGCCTTCGCGCGTTCCAATCGCTCTTCGGGCGTGCCGATCTTCCAGATGTCCAGTGGCTCGACCATGAGTTGAGCGATCGTGCGCCGCGGGTAGAGCGAGGAGACAGGATCCTGGAAGATGATCTGGATCTTGGTCCTGTGTTGGCGCATCTCCTCGCGCGACAAGCTCGTCAGGTCCTTGCCCTCGAAGAGGACCTTGCCAGAGGTTGGGCGGGGGAGCTGTAGGAGCGCGCGTCCGGTCGTCGATTTACCACAGCCTGACTCGCCAACGATTCCGAGCGTTTCGCCGGGAAAAACGTCAAAGCTCACATCCGATACGGCGTGAACCCTGCGGCTGCCAGCGGGGAACTCGACGACGAGGTTCTCGACGCGGACGAGCGCGGCAGCCGGATCACGAAGTTGGGCGGTTCCGCTCCCGGCCACGTCAGGCCCCGAGTCCTGCCGCGGCCGGCGTTCCGAGCGCCCGGTTCCGTTTCAGGGCCTCGGCTCCTTCGGGCGTCCCTACGGGGTACCAGCACGCGAACAGGTGACCGGGCGCCGAAGCCGGGCGCAAGGCAGGTTCCTCAGATCGACAGCGCGGCTGCGCGTACGGGCATCGCTCGGCGAAACGGCACCCCGGTGGCAACCGGGCCGGATTCGGTGGGTTGCCGGGAATGCTCGGGAGCATCGAGTGACTCGCGTCGGCCAACCTCGGCGCGGACTTGAACAGCGCCTCGGTGTAGGGCATCTTCATGTCCCCGAAGAGCGTCTCGGTCGGTCCGATCTCCACGATCTTGCCGGCATACATGACCGCCACGACGTCAGCACGGCCGGTCACGACTCCGAGGTCGTGGGTGACGAGGATCATCGACATGTATCGCTCCTGCTGAAGGCGGCTCAACAGGTCGAGGATCTGAGCCGCGACAGTCACGTCGAGACCCGTGGTCGGCTCGTCGGCGAGCAGCAGCTTCGGTCCGCACGACAGCGCGATGGCGATCACGATGCGCTGGCACATGCCGCCGGAGAATTGGTACGGGTACCAGCGGAGCCGCTCTTCGGGCTCGGGTATGCCGACCGATCGTAAGAGCGCGACGGCGGTCTCCTTGGCGTCGGACCGTGACATGCCGAGGTGGAACCGCAAAGACTCGGTGATCTGGCGACCAACACGCACCACCGGATTGAGCGCCGTGACCGGGTCCTGGAACACCATCGCGATCTGGGCGCCCCAAATGCCGCGCAGCTCCTCTGGCGACACGGTCGCGAGATCGATGCCGGCGAAGAGGACCCTGCCCTCCCGAGTGACGTTCTGGGGCGGC
>DAIQQK010000180.1:0-5703 GCA_036786835.1 Acidimicrobiales bacterium
GTGCCCAGGTTCGAGCGCGAGATCCACGGATCCGCGCTCGAGGAGTGGATCGGGTCCTCGTCTCAGTCCCGGTCGACTCCCAAGGAGGAAGCGTCGTGAGCCCCCGAAGCCCGAGGACCCAAGAGCGACGGCTGGGCGGGAGATCTCGCGGTGCCGGCACAGGGGCATTGGCGCCGGCCGGGCGGCGCTCGTCGGTTTCGAGTGGTGAACAAATTTCCGGGGAGGACATGAGGCAAGTCGCCAAGCAGTCGGGCGACATCACCGACCGCTCCGGCATCCCGGGTCCATGTGCATCGGCCGGCGACCCCGAGCACCGCAACGGGTGTCGGAACCTTCTTCGTCTCGGGGTACGGGACATCGAGCCCCACTCGGGTTGTGTGCTGTCGTTGGTCACCTGGGTTGAGAGCAGATGAAGAAGCTCAGCTTGGGTGACGGAAGGAGGCGCACCGGACGAGACAGCGGCGGAGCGAGAGGTACGGTCCCTTCGAGAAAGGGGGCTCATGTTCGCTTTGACGGTTCGCTTTGATCTACTCGAGGGCCACGAAACGGCCTTCGACCGCCTCGTGGACGACACGCTCGGTCATATCAGGGCCGAAGAGCCGCACACGTTCGCATACCTGGTGAACCTTGTGAGCGACGCTCCGTCGTCACGAGTCTTCGTAGAGCTCTACGAGAGTGAATCCGCGTTTGAGGTCCACGAGCAGAGCGGGTATACACAGCGATTCTTGAGAGAGCGCGAGCAGCACCTTCTCCACGAGCCACAGGTGTCGTTCATCTCGACTCGGGCGGGGTTCGTTCGAGAGGGGATCGTCGTCGACGGCGCCTGAGCTCGCGGGCTTCCTACCAAGGCGCCTTGATTCCTGCGGCCTCGAGAGCGTCCCGCCATCGGCCCGAGCGCTTCGTCAAGGCTTGTGCGCTGAGCATCCCCGGTCCCCTCGTGGCGTCGTATTCCGGCATCGTCGGTGCCCGACCGAGCTTCTTCGTGAGCTGGCGGAGTGACTTCCATTCTCGGTCACGCTTGCGTCCCCTGGTTCCGCTCGATGGCTGGGTCGACAGGCCAGCCAGGGAGAGGGCGTCGTTCCACCTGCTGGCACCGAGTGCCTTCAGCAGGGTGTCGGGCGACAGCGGCCACTTCGAGCCCGATGAGCTCCTTCGAACCGTGGCAAGCTCCCGGTACCGCTTGACGGTGAGACCCCCTCCTGCGGAGCGCGCGGCCCGCCGGAGGATGGCGAGGGCGTCCTCCGCGCTGAGCCGCTCGGGCCCGCCCAGTTTGCCCACTCGCCACGGCCGGTATGCATCTGGCCGGATCGCGGCCTCGGCGAGGAGTCGCCTCACGCGTTCATAGCTGGTGCCCGTGGCGTGCGCCGTGTCCCTGATGCTCCGCGTCCGTTTGAACGTCTTCACGATGCGGGGCGCGAGCTCAGCGTCGAGACGCTCTTTCCGAGTAACGCCCGCCTCTGCCGTTGTCCGAGCGGGCAGACCGGCCTCTTTGAAAGCGATCAGGATTGTGTCGTGGGAGATTCCGAGGTGCTCTCCGAGCGACCGCGGCGAGGCGCCGGCCATGTACGAGCGGTGGACCGCCCTTAGGTTCGGCACCCTCTGGGAGGCCACGATGTCGGCTCTTGCCGCCGACCACGAGCCGTAGATGCGGCGGACGTCGGCTGGAGGCGGGAGTGATCTGTCGAGTGCCATGAGTCCTTGGTAGTCCTGCAAAGAAGGCCAGCGCCCGAGGCGTGCATGAAGGATTCGAAGGTGTCGACGAACGCCGTGCTTCGTCCAAGAGCGCCGGCTCGGCCCCGCACGACGACGTACAGGTCGCATGACTTGCGATTCCACCTTCTGTTCACACCTCCGCGCACCCGCCCCGCAGGTGCGGGGAACCTCGACCCCGGCACAGCCTTAGTAGTTGTCAGACCACCGCGGCAAGCTCGCGCCCGTGGTCCACGTTGGAAACGTTGCCCATCCACAAGCCGGTCGGTGCTTCCGGTACGTCCCGAACGAGTTGACCGGCGGATACCCCGTGCCGTGTCCGACACCGCCGCGCTGGCGCGGCACCTGGAGAGACCCAAGAGGCAAGCCGCATGAGGTGGAGGCATGCGACGAGCACGTCAATGACGTTGCCAAACGGCGAGCCATCGAGTGAAGCGCCCGCGCTCAAAGCGAGGTTGTGTGCGATGACAAAATCGCCACTCGCCGAGGCTGATGCTCGACTAATGATCGAGGAGCCGGTTCTTAGCGGTTTGGAACTCAGCGTCGCTGAGGGCCCCGTTGCGATGCAAGGCAGCAAGTCTTGTCAGTTCGGTGGAAAGGGCCACCCCCTTTGGGGAGGCTGCTGGCGGCATGGGGGGTGTTGTCGGGTTCGCTTGCTTGAGCGTCGCCCCACCAGGTGTCTGGGCCTTGACCTTCCTTTGGTGTCTTACGTAGCCCCAAATTGCCAAGCCCGTAATGACTGCCATGCCGAGATAGGTGAGCATTGCTTCCCACCACGGATAGTCCTGTGCGGGACTCACCAAGGCGTAGATCAGAAGCGAAATACCCACCAGCCATGCAATGGCACCCCCAAGGCATCCCGTCGACTTCACTTCCGTACTGCCATCGGGCAACTGCCGTATGACGGTGCGTTTCGCCACTTCGCCCCCTTGTTTCACGCCGCGTAATTCACTGTAGACGTGGGCTGATCGCTTCGAAGAGCCGAAGCTAGGCCACGCAACGTGCTCGAATGCCCTCAGAGGGGGGCGTCAATCAGAGGTGTCAAAGGACCCTTGGCACAGCCGTGACCATCGGATAAACCTTGCCTGGTTGCCATGAGGGAGAAATCATGCGGGCTGGGCAACGGATTGGCGTGATCTTGTTGGCTGGTATCGGTTTGGCAGCCTGCTCAAATGGTGGCTCGTCCAGCAACTCCCCAAGTTCCACGAACGCTGCCGCGCCAAGCACCACTAGTAGTGCGCCTCCGACGGTCGCCGAGGTTAAGACCGCACTTGAGTCGACAGGGATAACCCTCTGCAGCAACCTAAGTCAGGCGGGCAATCTGACCGAGTACATCTTTCCGCAGAGCACGAGTGGCGACTGCGCAAACGGCCAAGGTCTCATTTACATCTTTAGCGAGAACAGCACAGCGGCCGCCCAGAGCGACGCTCAGAATGTCCCGGCCGGTGCTTCGGCGTGGATCGACCAAACCATCGCTGTCTGGGATACGGACCCCGCACCAGGTACGGGATCCGCACTGGCACAGATCGGTTTCAAGACCGCTTCATAGATCACTCCGGGCACCTGGTCCTTGACCGAGAGGGGATCTACCTCGTCAGGGACCATCCGTCGGAGGTGGAAGCGATGGCGGCCACCGTCGATGGCATCCGTCGACTTTGGCTGCCAGTGACGACTGTCGACGAGTTCACCGACCGTATTGTCGCAGCGGTTACTACGCCAACACTGCGGCTTCGGGGCCTAAGGAGCGATCAAGAAAGGCATTGCGGCCTGGCCCTCGCTGATGGGTGCATGCAGACCGGGATGTCCATGCGGAAGACAGCACACGCCGTTTCCGTTGGTCAGGTCGCATCGAATCTCGCCGTCTCGAATGGGTCGGAACTTCACGTTGCGGTGGTTGGTCCCATCGTTCCAAGTGACATACCACTCCCACTCACCAGGGTTCACTTGATCCATGTGAGCTGTTGCGTCTGCCCATCCGTCGCTCATCATGCTCGCCTCCTTAGTCCTGTCGAGCACCCGATTAGCACTCGAAGTATGCGAATGCCAGCTTACAACGATGTGATTTAATCAGCCTGGGCCGTGCAAGCGGGTGCCACTGTCACCCTTTGCAAATTCGACCGTGGCATCCGTGCAAGTTCGGGGGACGAGGGAAGCGAAAAAGCGAGCCAAGTCTGCCTCTCGTACCTTCGATCGGCTGTATGAAGAGGACAAGTCGCGGGCTTCGTGGGGTAGCAGGGGGGTCGACGCCGCGCGAAACCACCCCGGAACCGTCCGAATGCCGACGCGGTCGGCGCCCTTGGGCGACGATCGGCCCAAGAGGAGGATGGTCGCTGCTGGTTGGCTTCCACCAGACCTGACCCTTGCCTCCCGACCAGCCGTGAAATAGAACTTCGCAGGGGGGCCCCTTGGAATGGCCCAGGTCCGTGGTCCTCGGGCGAGGGTCTGTGATGATCAGGGGAGGACCGGTGAACCCTTCCGACGAGCTCCCAAAAACACTAGGCAGAACTCTCGGCGTCACTGCCGTCGTCATTGCGGCATTGGCCTTCACCGCGTGCTCGACGTCGAGCAGCCCCATAGTGACGAGTCCCACGTCTGTGCAAGGCAATTCGGGCACTGCGAGCCCTACAACGACCGCGAGCACGCCGTCCCCCTCCTCGGTCACCATTCCTTCGACACTCGGCGGTAATGCGCATCCGGTCCTATCCCCGGGTCAGCCCGGACAGCTCGACGTGATCTATGTGGGAAGCGCGAGCAGCCTCGGGGGAGTAGGAACCAGCGTCCCGGTAGCTGTTTGGAACGGGACTAGCCACGCCGTCAACCACATCGATGTCTCAGGGCCGGCGATGTCGGGCGGATCGGTCGTTGGCTCGGGAGACAGCCAAGACATCGAGCCGATGAACCTCGCCCCCGGAGAAGTTGCTTTTGGGATGGTCTACTTTTCGACTTCGCTACCAGCGGGAGCGACTTTTGGCTTCACGGCGTCGGCCTCGCAAGGAACGAGCACCTACTTCGTGGATGCTCAGGTGACGCAAGCTAATTACTCCTCAGGATCATACGGCGATGATTCAGTCGTGGGGAGCGTGTCCAACCCGTCCTCGCAGACGATGAACGGGCCCATAGAAGCAGACGTCTACTGCTTCAACGGTGCGGGTCAACTCTCGGATGTAGAGCCCGGGTTCACATCAGGCAATGCCCCAATCGCTCCAGGAGCGTCGGCGTCCTTCAGCACGGACGGCATCAAGTCTGGAAGTTGCCCCACCTTTCTCGTGGGGTCGTCGGGTTACGGTCAAGAACCTTGATCTGTATGGGGACGATAGCGAAGGTGGTCTCTCGAGTCATAAGCGCTGTCGTGAGCGCTGCGGTCCTGGGTGTCGCGTCTGCCTGCTCTAGTTCGTCAGCGCCTGCAACCACCCAATCGACACAGGCGCCAGTCACCACCACTCTGCCGACTACCACCAAGTCGCAGGCAGCCAGCGCTTACCTTGCCGCCGTTGCCTCGGCCAACTCAGCTGCAGACATATTCAACGCCAAGGTGAAGACGTGGACCAGCTCAACGACCAACGCCCAGGCAGAGGCGGATGCTGAGCCGGTGATCGCTGCAATTCAGGCAGCCCAGTCGAAGCTGCTAGCCATAGCGACCAGTTACCCGCCGGCTGCGACCGACCTGAAGGCTGAGGTCAACGCCTACGCCGCCGTCCTGGGCGATCTCACAAGCCTCGCGACTGTGAATCTCCTGAACGCCTCGAGCTGGGTCCAACAGGCAGATGGCGACGTTGCAAAGGCAGGCGCTGCAGCCAACATCGTCCGCTCGGACCTCGGCCTTCCGCCCGCCTCGTCGTAGCGCTCTACCGTCCAAGGCACCGCGGTGCCCCGTTACGCTTGGCCCGTAGAGGGCATGAGCTAGGTGACTGCGACTCGGACGCGACTCGGCACGTAATCCCGAGAGGCCGCCGACGTGAGACGGCTTGCGACAAATCTCCCCTTCCAGGATCG
>DAIQQK010000045.1:0-21914 GCA_036786835.1 Acidimicrobiales bacterium
TGTCCTCTGCCCCACGGCGTCCGATGGCGACGTCCTTGGTGGACCACACATAGAGGGTTGGAACAACGATCTTCCCCACGTTCGCCAGGGACTCCGCCGACATCGCGCGGTACCAGTTGAGTGCGGCGGTGAGCGCCCCGGGCTCGAGCATCGCCGAGACGAACACCTCCACCTCCGGTGCGTCCGCAGGCAGTCCGGTCGTGGCGAACATCCTGCGCAGCCCGTCTCCTGAGCCGTCCTCGCCCAGCAGCGCCTTCTCGGCCACCCCGCCCTCGGCGCGAAACACCCCTATATAAGAGGAGCGCTCGGTCTGGTCGGCATCTCCCCCGCCGAGCGCTGTCGCGAACGCCGAGGGATGCGGGACCGAGACGGCGCACACGGTCCGAACACGACCTGGGTGCCAGGCTGCAAGCAGCCACGCGATCACAGCTCCCCAGTCGTGGCCCACGACGTCGAAAGTGTCCCAGCTCTGGGTGTCCGCCACGGCGAGCGCGTCCTTCACGAGGTGCTCGACGCTGTAGTCCTGGATCTCGCCCGGGCGCGCTCTGGGCGAGTACCCACGCTGGTCGAAGGCGAGAGCCCTGTACCCTTCGGCGGCGAGGCCGTCGAGCTGGTGGTGCCACGACCACGAGGTCTGGGGAAAGCCGTGCAGGAGCATCACGGGCCTGGCCGATTCGGGGCCGGTCGCCAGCGCCGTGAATTCGAACCCGTTCGCCTCTAGCTCTCGATGTTCCATGTGATGGCTCCCGTTCAGCTCGAGCGAGCTCGCCTCAGCCGACCGAAAACAAACTCCGCCAGTCTGCGATGCGCTCCCGCACCTCGTCGGGGGTGAGCATGAGCGTCTCCTCTGGTACCGAGTCGACGATGCGTCGCTGGGAGTGGTAGTCGTGCGAGGCGGACTGGAACATCGGCGCGCGCCACGCGACGAGATCGTCGGGCGCCCCTCCCAGGAATCCGAAGAGCACGAGCGCCATTTCGACGTCCTTCCCGACGGGTGCGCGCCCTAGACGTGAAGCCCTGGCGCAGGCGACCGCCGCGCAGCCGTGAAGCGCGTCGCCCGCGGTTATGCCCTCCGACAGCGACAGCCGCTTCTCGAACAGGTCCTCTGCGACCTTCAGGGCATATCCCTGGTCGGGCCCGGGGCTGCCGAGCTCCGGCCCGTGCGGTTGCTCAGGCGATTTGATCTCGGAGACCCGGTCGGCCCGCCAGTCGAGAGGGGTCTGGAGCGTATAGGCCGGGCGCACCCTGTTCGCTTCGGTTATCGGTGCGTAGTCCGGCTGTGCCACGGGGAAGAACCCTAGAGGCTCGACCCTGGGCGGACCAGGCGTGAGCCCGAGCACCCGAGCAAACGACGGATCAGGTGTGCAGGACCAGGCCGTAGACGATCGAGTCGAACAGCGCCTGCCAGGAAGCCTCGATGATGTTCTCCGAAACCCCGATCGTCGTCCACGTGCGATCGCCGTCCGTCGTGTCGATCAGCACCCGGGTCACCGCCGCGGTCGCGCGGCCGGTGTCGAGCACCCTGACCCTGTAGTCGGTCAGGTGTATCCGGTCGAGCGCGGGGTACTGGGAGCCGATCGCCTTTCGAAGCGCGATGTCGAGAGCATTGACGGGCCCGTTGCCCTCGGCGGTCGAGATCGACCTCGTGTCACCGACGCGGACCTTCACCGTGGCTTCTGTGGTGTGACGCGTCGCTTGGCTGGTCGAGTCCAGCGATTCGGGATCGCCGTCGGAGATGACCCGGAACGACTCGAGCTCGAAGAAGTCCTGCTCCCATCCGGTCGCCCGTCGGAGCAGCAGCTCGAGCGAGCCGTCGGCCACCTCGAAGTGGTAACCGTGGTGCTCCAGGCGCTTGAGCGTCTCGAGCACCTCGTCCATCGCCTTCGAGTCCAGCTCGAGGCCGAGCTCGGTGGCCTTCAGCGCGAGCGTGGAGCGACCCGCCATCTCCGAGACGACGTATCGCGTGCCGTTTCCGACCAAGTCCGGCGGTATGTGCTCGTAGGCGTCGCGCCGTCGCGCGATTGCGCTCGTGTGAAGGCCCGCCTTGTGCGCGAACGCAGCTGCCCCGACATACGGCTGCTGGGGGTTCGGGGCGATGTTCACGAGCTCGGCGATGTGGTGCGAGACAGGAGTGAGCCGCTCGAGGCGCTCCTTGGGGATCGTGCGGACCCCGAGCTTCAGGCTGAGGTCACCGATCGCCACCGCCAGGTCGGCGTTCCCGGTGCGCTCCCCGTAGCCGTTGACGCAACCTTGTACGTGAGTGGCGCCGGCTCTCACGGCCATGATCGAGTTGGCCACGGCGCAACCCGAGTCGTTGTGGAAGTGGACCCCGATCTGGCAGTCGAACTGCGAGGCGACCGTGGCGACGACGCTCTCCACCTGATGCGGCAGGCTCCCGCCGTTCGTGTCGCAGAGCACGAGGGCCTCTGCTCCCGCGTCGGCAGCGGCTCGGAGCACGCGCATGCTGAATTCCGGGTTCTCGCGATATCCGTCGAAGAAGTGCTCGGCGTCGAAGAAGACCCGAAGCCCGTGCTCCCTGAGGAAACTCACAGAGTCGGCAGCCATCGCGAGCGCCTCGTCGAGCGTCGTGCGAAGCGCCTCCTTCACGTGTAGCTCGGAGGCCTTGGCGACGATGCACACCGCCTCGGTGCTGGCCTTGAGCAGCTGGCGCAGAACCTCGTCCTCGTCCGGGCGCACGCCCGCCCGCCGAGTGGAGCCGAAGGCGACGAGCGTTGCCGTGGAGAGCCGCAGCTCCGCCGGAGCGCGCGCGAAGAACTCCTCGTCCTTCGGGTTCGCGCCGGGCCACCCTCCCTCTACGAAGGCGACGCCGAGGTGGTCGAGCTGCTCGGCCACGCGCAGCTTGTCGTCGACGGTGAGCGACAGCCCCTCCTGCTGCGAGCCGTCGCGAAGGGTGGTGTCGAAGATGTCGACCGCCTCGGGCAACTTCGGCAGGACGAGCGTGTGGGCGTGCGATGTCCCTCCAGCCGGACCATGGTGGACGTGAGGGTGCCCAGGGATGGGCTTCTCACCGGCGAAGCCGCCGCCAGTGAACTCGGCACCGACGAAGGCACCTTCGTCGAGCCCGGATCCACCGACGAGGTCCCCCTCGAGGTGTCTGTCGCCTGAATTGCCCATCTCGTCGGGGGGGACGTGATCACTCGACATGTTCGACCCAGTCCTTGTACCGGTCCACCTCGCCGCGCACCGCGGCGAAGTAAGTCTGCTGGATCTGCTTGGTGATCGGCCCGGGCCGACCTTCTCCGACCTGGCGGTCGTCCACCTCGCGGATCGGCACGACCTCAGCCGCAGTCCCCGACAGGAAAGCCTCGTCGGCGAGGTAGAGGTCGGTGCGCACGAGGCCGTCGAAGGCGACCTCGTACCCGAGGTCCTGCGCGATCGTCATCACCGAGTCCTGGGTGATGCCTTTGAGGGCGCCTGACTCCGACAGCGGGGGCGTGACGAGCTTGTTGCCTTTGATGACGAAGATGTTCTCGCCCGTGCACTCCGAGACGCGCCCATCGGGCGCGAGAAGAACAGCCTCATCGTAGCCGGCCTTCAGCGCCTCGACCTTTGCGAGCGAGGAGTTCACGTACATGCCCGTGCCCTTCGCGGCGGTCGGCACGGCGTTCGGGTCGTGGCGCTGCCACGAGGAGATCTTCACGCGCACGCCGTTCTTGACACCTTCATCGCCGAGGTAGGTACCCCAGGGCCAACCGGCGATGGCCACCTGAGTGGGGCAGGGCAGCGGGTTGAGCCCCATCTCGCCGTAACCGAGGAACACGATCGGCCTTATGTAGCAGCCGTCGTCGAGCGCGTTCACGGCGACCACCTTCTTCGTGGCAGCGACGAGCTCCTCGAGGCTGTAGGGCACGTCGATCATGAACACCTTCGCCGAGGCGAGAAGCCGGCGGATGTGGTCGGTCAGGCGGAACACACCCACCCCGGAGTTGGTCGGGTACGCACGGATCCCCTCGAAGACCCCCGATCCGTAGTGCAGCGAGTGCGTGAGGACGTGGACCCGGGCCTGGTCCCAGTCGACGAGCTCGCCGTCGAGCCAGATCTTGTCGGTTGGTGTGATGGGCACTCTGTCAGAACCTCTCTGCGATTGGATCGCTCGGGGCGACGGTCGATGGGATGCAAGGTGGGAGCGAAATGCCGGACAAGCTCACAGCCTCTCTGCGATGGCGTCGCCGACGGCGACGGTTGAAGGGAACGGGGCGGACGGGTCGTGCTCTGCGAGGTACGAGGACACTGCCTTCGATACTCGCTCTGCTGCGTCGCTCTCGCCGAGGTGATCGAGCATCAGCA
This sequence comes from Acidimicrobiales bacterium, assembly GCA_036786835.1. Lineage (GTDB taxonomy): Bacteria > Actinomycetota > Acidimicrobiia > Acidimicrobiales > UBA8190 > Bog-564. The sequence goes on from DAIQQK010000045.1 coordinate 4,309, forward strand.
CCGCGGATCCGATCGCGGCGAGCGGGTTCGCCTTTCCGGTCCCCGCTATGTCGTGAGCGGCTCCATGCACGGGCTCGAAGAGCGACGGCCCGGTGCGGGCAGGGTTCAGGTTGGCGGAGGCCGCGAAGCCGATGCCCCCCGACACCGCGCCGGCGAGGTCCGAGAGGATGTCGCCGAAGAGGTTGTCGGTCACGATCACGTCGTAGCGGACCGGCTGCTCCACCATATATATGCACGCGGCGTCGACGTGGTGGTAGTCCCTGTCCACCCCTGGGTAAGCGGCTGCGACCTCGTCGACCGTGCGCTGCCAGAGGTCTCCGGCGAAGGTGAGCACGTTGGTCTTGTGAACGAGCGTGAGGCGCCGGCGCTGTCTTCGGCTCGCGAGCTCGAAGGCGAAGCGCACGCAGCGCTCCACCCCCATGCGTGTGTTGACCGATCCTTGCGTCGCGACCTCGGCGGGTGTCCCCTTGCGAAGGAACCCGCCTTCGCCCGCGTACGTGCCCTCGGTGTTCTCGCGCACGATCGAGAAGTCACACGCGCCCTTGCCGTCGGGGCCGGTCGTAAGCCACGGTGGGCTCACGAACGGGCGAAGGTTGACGTAGAGGTCGAGCTCGAACCGCAGCCGCAGGAGAAGCCCGCGCTCGAGAAGCCCGGGAGGCACGTCGGTCGTGCCGACCGGGGGGCCCACCGCGCCGAGCAGGATCGTGTCGTGGCTGCGCAGCTGCTCGAGCACCTCGTCGGGGAGCACCTCGCCCGTGCGCAGGTAGTGCGCGGCGCCCAACTCGAACGGGGTCTCGTCGAGGACCACCCCGGCCGCGGCAACGACCTTGAGGGCCTCTGCAAGGACCTCCGGGCCGATGCCGTCCCCGCCTATGACCGCGACCTGATGTCGTCGGGCCTCGCTCACCTTCTCACCTTCCTCGCCTTCTCCTCTGCCCGGATTCCTACCGGAAAATGAAAGACCGCCCACTTCTGTGGACGGTCGGGCAGGCGCACACGGGTGTGTGTGCGCCTATTCGATGATGATTACGCGGGTTGCGCCGGTCGTGCTCCTCATGGAGACACCAGTCTCCCCCACCTTCGACCAGGACGTCAATAGAGCCCAGTCCAGGGCGCATCCGGGTGGGCGTTGGTGCGCCCGCGGCCTCCGGAGACGCCCGGAACACCCGGTAACCTCGTCTGGGTGAGCGAGGACTCGACGCACCTCACCCGGGCCACGTACGAAAGGCTGCAGGCCGAGCTCGAGGACCTCACGACGAGGGGGCGTGTCGAGATTGCCCGAGCCATCGAGGCCGCGAGGGCGCTCGGGGACCTTTCCGAGAACGGCGACTACCACGCCGCCAAGGACCACCAGGGGACGATGGAGTCCCGGATCCGCCAGATCCAGGCGACCCTCGCCAAGGCCACGATCGTCGACGAGATGGGGGCGGCATCGGCGTCGGGGACCGTCTTGGCAGGCTCCATCGTCTCGATCCGCTACGAGGGCGACGAAGACGTCGAGCGGTTCCTCGTGGGCTCTATAGAGGAGCGCCACGACGGTCTCAACGTGGTGTCGCCGCGATCCCCGCTCGGGCAGGCCCTGCTCGGCAAGGCGCCGGGCGACACCGTCGAGTACGACTCGCCGGGCGGCAAGCTGCGCGTCGAGATCGTTCAGATAGGCAGCGACGCTTGAGCCCGGGCAGCGCAGCCGGCGCCGCCCAGGTGGGCGGAGCGAGGCCGCAGACCTTGAGCGAGAAGGTCTGGGAGCGCCACTTGGTCAGCGCGACCGAGGGTGAGCCTGACCTCCTCTTCGTCGACCTTCACCTCGTGCACGAAGTGACCTCTCCGCAGGCCTTCGACGGCCTGCGATTGGCGGGGCGCCGGGTCCGCCATCCCGAGCTGACCGTGGCGACTGCGGACCACAACGTGCCCACCACCGGCACCGATGCTCCGATCGCCGACCCCGTGTCGCGCAAGCAGCTCGAGGTGCTCGCCGCGAACTGCGAAGAGTTCGGCATCACCTGCTTCCCAATGGGCCATGCCAACCAGGGAATCGTGCACATCATCGGGCCCGAGCTCGGGCTCACCCTGCCAGGGATGACCGTGGTGTGCGGCGACAGCCACACCTCCACCCACGGCGCGTTCGGGGCGCTCGCGTTCGGGATCGGGACCTCGGAGGTAGAGCACGTGCTCGCCACCCAGACCCTGCCCCAGAACCGCCCCTCGACGATGGCGGTCGAGGTCGAAGGCTCCTTGCCACAGGGCGTCACGGCGAAGGACGTGGTGCTCGCGATCATCGGTGAGATCGGTACCGGCGGTGGGATAGGTCACGTCATCGAGTACCGGGGACCTGCGATCCGGTCACTATCGATGGAAGGGCGCATGACCGTCTGCAACATGTCGATCGAGGCGGGCGCGCGCGCCGGGCTGATCGCCCCAGACGACGTCACGTTCTCCTACATCGAGGGCCGCCCCTACGCGCCGAATGGCGCCAAGTGGGAGGAGGCGATCGCCGACTGGCGCGAGCTCGGGACAGACGAGGGTGCCGAGTTCGACGAGACGGTGCGCCTCGATGCCTCGGCTCTCACGCCGCACGTCACGTGGGGAACCAACCCCGGCCAGGTGGTGCCGATCTCCGGCTCGGTCCCCGATCCCGACTCCTTCGCCGAGCCCGCCGCGCGTGAAGCCGCGGCGAGGGCGCTCGACTACATGGGGCTGAGCGCCGGCACCCAAATGCGCGACGTGGCGGTCGACACGGTCTTCATAGGGTCGTGCACGAATTCGCGGATCGAGGACCTGCGCGAGGCGGCAGGTGTGCTCGAGGGCCGCCAAGTGAGAACCGGACTTCGCGCCCTCGTCGTACCGGGCTCGCACAGGGTGAAGGCCCAGGCCGAGTCGGAGGGGCTGGACAAGGTGTTCGAGGCGGCGGGGTTCGAATGGAGAGAGCCCGGTTGCTCGATGTGCCTGGCCATGAACCCAGACAAGCTCTCCCCCGGCGAACGCTGCGCGTCCACCTCGAACCGCAACTTCGAAGGGCGCCAGGGCCGAGGCGGACGCACCCACCTCGTCTCACCGGCAGTCGCCGCCGCTACCGCGGTGACGGGACACTTCAGCGCTCCGGGAGACCTGCCGTGAAGCCGGTCCGAGTGGTGACCGGCCGCGCCGTACCCCTCGACCGCTCCGACGTCGACACCGACCAGATCATCCCCTCTGATTGGCTTAAGCGCGTGGAGCGCACCGGCTTCGGCGCGGGCTTGTTCGCCGAATGGCGCGACTCGCGTGACTTCGTGCTCAACCAGCCGGAGCACGCGGGCGCGACGATCCTCGTCGCCGGCCCCAACTTCGGCACCGGCTCCTCGCGCGAGCACGCGGTGTGGGCGCTCATGGACTACGGCTTCGAGGCCGTGGTCTCACCGCGTTTCGGCGACATCTTCAGGATCAACTCGACGAAGCAGGGCTTGTTGCCGGTTCAGGTCGAGCCCGAGCTCGGGCGCGCCCTTCTCGACGCTGTTGGCGAGGACCCTTCCCTGGAGATCACCATCGACGTCGCCCGCGGCACCATCGAGGCTCCGGCGGCGGGGCTGTCGGGGACTTTTTCTCTCGATGAATTCACCCGCCAGCGGCTGCTCAACGGCTGGGACGACATCGGCCTCACACTTCGCCACGAAGCCGACATCTCGCGTTTCGAGGGCTCGCGGCCGGGGTGGATGCCGGCCGCCGCGGGCAGCTAGCCAACTCGCTCGCTCAGTGGTGCGTGCCTGACGCCAGCAGGTAGAGGTCGATCAGGGCGAAGGCGGTCGTGCCGAAGATGACGGAGCGGACGATCCACCACTTGAACCTCCGGCCGGCGTCACGGCTCGCGGTCTTAATTCGCGCTTGGCGCTGACCGGCTCTGTAGCCAGAGGGCGCGTTCCAGATGACCTCTTCGACCATGGCTCATCGCCCCACGAGGAATTTGTCTGAGTCCGGCCTCGGGGGCCGCAGGCGGGCCACGAAACCCTGGTCCCAAAGGCGCAGCGCCTCCCGGAGCAGGACCAGGACCACCAGTGCCAAGGCCATGACCCATGCGACGCGATCGATGTGGCTCCCGCGCATGAGCGAGATCGCGGTCACGGCCAGCACGACCAGTACCGGGGCGTACGGCGCTACGAGTGACATCGCCGACGTCTCCTGGCGCACGGTCTCCTGGGCGGGCACGGTCACTTGCCACAGCGCACCCAGTCCGATCAGCAGGAACCCGGCGACCCATCCGGTGTCGAGGAAGTTGCCGATCCCGTAGTTGTTCACCTCGGTCAGGTAGGCGAAGGAGCTGTCGGCGACGGCGAAGGCGACGACACCGGCCATCACCAGTCCCAGGCTCGTCCGCCGGTGAAGCCCCGCTCGAGAGATGAGGATCACCACCACCGACAACATCACGACGTCGCTCATCGGGTACGTGAGCGTAAGGACCTGCTTCAGGACCCCGCCCTGGTGCGATCGGTAGATGGGGTGGAGGATCGTCGCCCAACTCGCGAACAGGAGCGCGGTGGCGATGATGCAGCCGTCGAGGATTCCCTGCACCCGGTGGGCTGCGCGAGAAGACGATTGGGGGAAGAGCACGAGCCCGGCGACCATAGGAATGATCGCCCCGACGAAGAAGACGTCCGCCGCCGAGGGGAACGGGACCTGCACCCCCCTGATCAAGTCGTAGTAGGTCCAGATGGCCTCGCCGACAGCCCAGATGGCGCTCGAAGCGCCTATCAGCACCCAACTCTTGCGATGCGACCCGGACCTGGATGCTGCAAAGCCGCACAGAGCAGCCGCAACCAGGGCGGCCACCAGCTCCCCGACGTCGTCGACGGCATCGGTCAGGCGCGTCCCTCCGACAGTGAGGACCATCCACAGCAGGAAGACGAGACTGGCGACCGCGGCCAGGGATGATGCGACGAGGAATGGGCGTCTGGAGCCAGTGCCGAGCACAGACAGCCGCCTCGCACTCCACGCCATGGGTTGGTTCATCGGCTCGGGGAAGAAGACGGATCAGAGTCCTAGTCCCCTTTCAATCGAGCCTTTCGGCGAGCGTTCCCGTATCGTGCATGCGACGGACAACGGGTCGCCTCGTGGACGGGGAAGGCCCGAGTAGGGCGCAGTAGGCCGCAGTAGGCCGGACAATTGCTCGAGCAGGAGGAGGGACCGTGTTCAAAGGCTTCAAGAACTTCATGATGCGAGGTGATGTGATCATCGTGGCGGTCGGCTTGGCGGTGGCGCTGGCCTTCAGCACCTTGATCAAGTCGTTCACCAGCGACGTCATCACTCCCCTGGTGACGAGGGCTCAGGGCAAGAACCCGATCTCCCTCGGTGTCCAACTGGGCCAGGCCGGGAACACGAGCACGTTCATCAACTTCGGCGACCTGATCTCCGCCGTCGTCTACTTCTTCATCTTCATGACGGTCGTGTACTTCCTGATAGTGCTGCCGTACCGGATGCTGATGGCCCGGCGTGGCCAGACCGTCTTCGGCGAACCCGCTGTGACTCAGACCTGCCCGGCGTGTCTCTCCGACGACCTGCCCACGGGCGCGACGAGGTGCAAGTACTGCACGACGGAACTGCCTGCCGCGGCAGCCTGACCAGGGAGCCCGGCCGGAGCCGGGTTACGGCCCGGTCACGATGTCGCGCACCTCGTTTCGCGCCCTGATCCTAAGGAGGCGGTTCACCGCGGCCAGGTAAGCGCGGGCCGAGGCCTCCACCACGTCGGTGGAAACGCCACGGCCTGACACCTTCAGCCCGTCGGCCTCGAGTTGCACCACGACGTCGCCGAGAGCGTCCACCCCGCCCGTCACAGAGGACACGTTGAAGCCGATGAGCTTCGACTCGACAGCGGTTGCCTTGCGGATCGCAGTGCTCGCTGCGTCGATCATGCCGTTGCCCTCCGCGCTCGCCTCGACCTTGTTGCCGGCGCGGCTCACGACCACCCGGGCCCGGGGCATCCCTACCGTCCCCCCGGACACCTCGAGCGCCTCGAGCTGGAAGTCCTCCACGAGGTCCTGCCCAAGCTCCTCCACGACGATCGCCTCGATGTCGGCCTCGGTGATCTCCACCTTGCGGTCGGCCAGCTCCTTGAAGCGGGTGAACGCCACGTTCAGCGCGTCTCCTTGGATGCGGATGCCCATCTTTTCGAGGGAGTTGGAGAAGGCGTGGCGACCCGAGTGCTTGCCGAGCACGATCTGGCGCCCTACCTGGCCGACGGTCGAGGCGTCGATGATCTCGTACGTCGAGCGGTCCGCGAGCACCCCGTGCTGATGGATGCCCGACTCGTGGGCGAAGGCGTTTCGGCCGACGACGGCTTTGTTGTACTGGACGGGGTAACCGGTGAGCCTCGAGACGAGGCGCGAGGCGCGCGCCAGCTCCTCGGTGCGCACCGTGGTCGTGACGCCGGGGAACTGGTCGCTTCTGATCCGCACGGCCATCACGACCTCCTCGAGGGCAGCGTTGCCTGCGCGCTCGCCGAGCCCGTTCACACAGACCTCCGCCTGGCGCGCACCGGCCTGCACCCCGGCGAGCGTGTTGGCCGTGGCCATGCCCAGGTCGTTGTGGCAGTGGGTGGACAGCACGTAGTCGCCGGGCACCTCCTTGCGGATGTGCTGGATCAAGGCACCGAAGTCCCAGGGGATGCCGTATCCGACGGTGTCGGGAATGTTCAAGGTCGTGGCGCCCGCCTCGACCGATGCCGCGAGGACCTCGAGCATGAAGTCGAGCGGGGTGCGCGTCGCGTCCTGGGGGGAGAACTCGACGTCGTCGGTGTGCTCGCGTGCGCGGGCGACTCCGGACCTGGTCTCGGCGAGCACCTGGGCCTGGGTCATCTTCAGCATGTGCTCCATGTGCTGGGGGCTCGTGGAGATGAAGACGTGGATTCGCGAGCGGGCTGCGTCGCGTACCGCCTCCCAGCAGCGGTCGACGTCGGAGAGATGCGTGCGCGAGAGCCCGCATATGGCTGGCGCGTCCGGGGCGGTCCCGACCGAGCGCGCTATCGCCTGCACGGCCTCGAAGTCCCCTTGGCTCGCGACGGGAAATCCGGCCTCGATGTAGTCGACGCCGACCCGGGCCAGTTGCTCGGCGATCTCCATCTTCTCGGCCGCGTCGAGCGAGATACCGGGCGACTGCTCTCCGTCACGCAGGGTCGTGTCGAAGATCACGAGGTGACCCGACGCCGGGCTGTCCCCTGCTCCCGCAGATGCTTTGGAACTCTCGCTTCGATTGGTGTCCTGGTCGCTCATCTCTTCTCACGTTCCTCTCGTTTCCGACTCTCCTGAGGTCGCTCTCCCGGCCCAAATGAAAACCCCCTGGCCTTCCGGCTCAGGGGGTGCACGGCGAGCGCGATGGGGCGCTCGCCGTCAGGTAAGAAGCAGGCTCTCGACGAAAAGCCGTCCGCGCATCGTCTCAATGTTCGCGAAACCTCGCTCCCTGGTCAAGCGGTACCGCCCACCGTGCCTGCAAGCCGGGAACTCCGCACCCTTCGGCTTCGTCCAACCGAGGTGCAGACACGGTAGGTCAAGCCCAAGACCGGAGGACCGGGCGGACCGGAGGACCCGGCGGATGGGATGACGGGGATGACGGGGAGGACGGCGATGGTCGGGAACGCGGACACGGTGACAGCTGAGGCGGTAGAGCTTGACCCTGCGGCGGTCGACGCCGCGGTGGCAGGCCCAGGGCACAGGCTCGGAACCCGAGCACGCCGGAGGCTCAAGGTCGGCGCGCTGGTCTTCCTGATCGTCGCGGGCGCGACCGCTGGCGGCCGTGCGCTGCTTGCTGCACAGAACCCCCGCGGGTCATCGGCGGTGCCTCCTGCGAAGACGGGCGCCGGCGCTCCCGGCAGTGCCGGGATTGCGCCGACCAGCGGGGGGCGGTCAGGCGCGGTCGCCGGAGGCGCTCAGGGACTCTCGAGCGGCCCGGCCACGACATCCCCGAACCAAGTGGTCGCGACCCCGGTCCAGCCAGTCGGACCCGACGTGGTGCGCACGGCGACTGTGGGCCTGCAGGTCGGAAAGGGAACGGTCACTGCGCGCATGTCAAAGGTCGCAGACATAGCCACCGCAGACGGCGGCTACATCGACAGCTCCTCGTTGTCGGGCGGGACACCGCAGACCTCACCGGTCTCCGGGCAGCTCGAAGTGCGGGTGCCGGCCACGGACTTCGGAGACTTCCTCAACCAGGTCGCGTCCTTCGGGAAGCTCAGCTCCGAGCAGGTGAGCGGCCAGGACGTCACCGGTCAGGTGGCCGAGAACGCCGCGACGATCGAGGTGTTGCAGCAGGAGGTGAACCTGCTTCAGTCCAAGTTGTCGCAGGCCACCGACATCAACACCTTCCTACAGATCGAAGGACAGCTTGCTCCCGTCCAGCAACAACTCCAACAGCTCCAGTCGCAGCAGGCCGTCCTCCAGGGATCGGTCGCCTTCGCCACGGTCACGGTCGACCTCGCGGCGCCGGGCGCGCCCGTCCCGGTCGGCCCCTCGCCACGTCCGCACGCCAACACCCTTCGATCCGCGTGGCACTACGCGAGCCACAACACTCTCGTGGTGCTGGACGGGCTCGCGGTGGGCGCAGGGTGGGCGCTGCCGTTGCTCGTCCTCGCAGGTCTCGGATGGCTGGTCGTCGCGCGGATCCTGCGTCGCAGACGACCCGGCGTGACCCCGGCGTGACCCCGGCGTGGCCTCGGCGTGACCTCGGCGTGAGCCGCATGACCCCGGCACGAGAACTACTCTCGTGCCGCATGTTGAAGCTGCTGCGCGGGCTCCTGAAGTTGGTGCTGCTGGCCGCCGTGTTGGTGGGCTTGGTCGCCGGCGCCCGGGCCCTGGCAGGCCAACTCTCCGGTGAGCCGGGGGAGCCGTCTGAGCCGTCGGAGCCGTCGGAGCCGTCGGAGCCGTCGGAGCCGTCGGAGCCGTCTGCCGGAGGCAAGCGAACGGGCAGCTTCGACTCGTGGCCCCCAGTCCCTCAGGCTCCGGGTCGCTCGACCGGAACCGGCACTGCCTGAGCGAGCTCAGCTCGCCGCGCCCACCTGAACGACGCCGCCCGTCAGAACGACACGCCTGAGGAACAACAGACGCGCGTTCGGGTAGTCGACGGCTCCGGGAAGATACGCGTGGAACGCGATCCAAGGGTTCCCATGGGTGTCGATGAAGACCGATCCCCCGCCCGGGCTCACGAGGTTCGACTGCGAGGCGTAGATCGGCTGGTCGAGGGGCTTGTGGCATGGGCCCATCGGGCCGTCGCAGAGCGCGACTCCTTCCGCGTACGACGAGGAGTCCCATTTGTTACCTGAGTAGAAGAGGAAGTAGGTCCCGGCGTCGTCCCACATGTCGGGCGCCTCGACCACCGACCCCTCCCAACCCTGGGTGGGCTGGAGCAGCGCAGAGGGCGAGCTCCCCGGAGCGGTCGAGGTCCCCGACGGGGCCAACGGCTGCGCCCAGATCGTTTCGGGTTGGCCGCTTCCGGCGTTCGACTTCCAGGTGAGATAAGGGTTGCCGGCGCCGTCGAAGTAGGGCGAGGGGTCGATCGACCCTCCGAGGGTCGGCTGGCACACGATCGGACCGGGAGACGAGTCGTCGAAGGGTCCTCGCGGGCTTGCCGACCCGGCCACCGAGATGCACTCGCCGGACCCGGCATGCACCGCGTAATAGAGGAGATACCTCCCCCCGAAGTCGGCGACGGAAGGTGCCCACGTGGCTCCGGGCGATGCCCACGAGGGCACGTTCGGGAGCGCGTTCCCAACCGGCGACCAGTGGACGAGGTCGGTCGAGCTGATGATCTGGATGTTGCCCTCTGCGGAGTTCGTGCCGTATCCGTAATACGTCGCACCGACGAGGATGACGTCGGGGTCCGGGAAATCAAAGGGATAAACGGGCCCTCCCGGACTGTTCCCTTGAAGGTTCTCGCACGCGCTCGAAACGCTCGAGAGCACGCTGATGGCCCCCTGCTGGTTCCCCGTCTGGGTGTCGGCGACGGCTTGACGGACGCCGGTGACACACGTGTTCAGCGTCGACAGGTCGAGCATCTTGGCCGAGAGACCTTGCTTCGCCGACGCCAGCTGTTGTTGGTCGGAGGCCAACTTGGCCGACAACGCGTCGAGCGTCCCTTGGTCGGTGTTGCGGTTTGCGATCGTGGAACGGAGCAGGTTCTCGGTATAAGCGAGGAGCCTGGCGGTCGCGTGGCGCACCGACTCGGTACTCGTCAGCTGCACCTCTCGGGCATGAAGTCGCACCTGGGTGAGCAGGTCGTCGGTCAACCCGTAGACGAGCGCTGCGAGCACCACGCCGAAGAGCACCGTCCGTCTTAGCCGGCGCATCCTCCGACGGTGCCGCTGGCGTCGCGCATGCTGCTCGTGATGCTCGTGATTCTCGTGATGGTCGTGCGCTCTACTCCAGGCTTCGCCCTCTGCGGGGTCGGTCCAATGCAACGACCAGTGGCCGTCGGAGAGGTCCCCGGGTGATACATCGGTGGTGCTCGTGCCCGGGTGCGGGGCGAAGGTCCGGTCGGTCACGCTCTACCCCGCCGCGTTGCAGTTGGAGGAGACAGAGCCGAGAGAGGCGAGCGCGCCGCGGTTCTGTCCTACGGCCACTTGGTCGAGCGCCTGGGTGACGCCGCCGAGGCAGACGTCCAGCTGTCCGATGTCGTATCCGGCGAAGAAGAGGCCCGCCTCGGTGACGTAGATCGACGACTCGGTGCTCGTGTCGTTCGCCTGCGTCTGCAGGATCGAGGTCGCGACCTCCCTTATCTCCTGGCCGACGAAGTCGGCTTGCGATCTCGTCGAGGCGAGGCTCTTGCGGAGGGCTGCCACCTGGTGGTCGGCGACGGCGAGCTGCGAGTCGTTGTGCTTCACCTGGGCGCGGCCGTGGAGGTCGGTGAGCGCTAGAGCGAACACCGAACCCAGCAAAGCAGCGACGACGGCCGAGACGACGAGCCTTCGACGTCGCACCTGCGAGATCACCTCAGGTCGTGGTCCGCGTCAGGAGCTTGCAACCGCTCTTTGCGCTGACGGCGACGACGGTCTGCCCCGCTGTCGGGCTCGACGTCGTCGGCCAGAACTCCATCACGAGCGCCTGCTCACCGGCGTAGGTGGCGGTCGCCACGAGCCCCGGACCGTGCGCGCCGCCGTGCGCGGCGCTCCGGGTGCCGGCGACGCATGCCAAGAAGCTCGTCACCGGCAGGCCGTATGCGGTGTCGGCTTGAGCAGAGGTGTAGGTCGGCACAGCCACCAGACCCAGGCGCTCCACTACCTGGGCGGCAGACCCGACGGTCCCGAGGTCGGGCAATGGCTCCGAGGCTGGCCCGCCGGCGGGCTGAGCCCCTAGGGCGCCGGGCGCTTCCCCCGGCCCCGAGCTCGGGACTGCTCCGGGCGCGAAGGGGCTGGCAGGGCTAACGCCCTGTTGGGCGTTCTTGGGGGCGTTCTTGGGGCTGTTCGAGCTTCCGCGCGCCGCCGTGGGGTTCGAGTTGGTCGAGCTCTGGCTAGAGACGGCGAGGGGTATCGCAACCCCGAGGGCCACGACCGCGGCGGCAGCCCCTACGAGCGCCTGGGGGCGCCTGTACCAGCGACTGGCTCGCCTGGATTCGATCGCTACGGGCGTGTCAGGGGCTTGCCCCGCTTGCGTCGGTGCAGCCGCGCTCATCTCTGAGCCGGCGGTGCTCGTGCCTGCACGCAGGGCCTCTGCGACGACCCTCGCCTTCGTGGCAGCCGAGGCCGGGGCAACCGGTGCAGAGACGAGCGTGATCGCCTCGCGAAGCGAGCCGAGCCGATCCGCGCAGGTGCCGCAGCGCGCGAGGTGATCCTCGACATCATCGATCGCGGGCGCGACAGAGCTCTCTTCGTACTCGGCGCCGTCGATGTACGCCGACAGCCGTTCGTCGCTCAGGTGGTGATCGGTCATTCTTCGTGGGTAACGCAGTTCGTGCCCGTCATGTGACGAGGTCTTGTCTTCCCATTGATGTTTCGACGCTCGGGGACGGCTTCTGGTTCCCGCTCTGTTGGAGGAGGGCTGCCAGAGCCGCCCTTCCACGGGCGATCCGGGAGCGAACCGTTCCCACAGGAATCTCGAGGTTTGCTGCGATCTCCTCGTAGGTCAGGTCGCACAGGTCGCGCAGCACGACTGCTGCCCGAAACTCGACGGGGAGTGAGCCGAGCGCCGCGTCGACGTCGACCCGCTCGCTGGCGACCTCGGCAGGATCCGAGTGGTGCGCACGGCCCCGGCCACGCCCCTCGAGGGTCTCCAGGCTCTCGTCACCTGCGAGCGCGTCGGTCGGGCGCCTGCGCCGGCGACGAAGCTCGTCGATGCAGGTGTTCGTGGCGATCCTGTACATCCAGGTCCCGAAGCTGCTGCGCCCGTCGAAGCGTGACAGGGAACGCACCGCGAGCAGGATCGACTGTTGGGTCGCGTCCTCGGCGTCGGCTCGGTTCGCGAGCATGCGCACGCAGAGCGCATGGACTCGGTCGTAGTGGGCAAGGAGCAGCGTCTCGAGGGCCGAGGAATCTCCGGAACGTGCCGCGTCGCACAGCTCGCGGTCTTTGCGTGAAGCACGCTCACGATCGCTTTCGATCTGCAAAGGCTATCCCCGAGGTCCAGCCGCGACAGATCACCCTTCGTGCTCGCGTGTAAGGCGACTGAGAGCTGCGTCGCCGCTGCTGAATCGCTGACTAGGAACAGGTGATCCGGTGGACCTCGAGGATGCCGTCGGCCGCGGCGAGCGCGTCGACGGCGGAGTCGGGCACGGCTCGGTCGGTCGACAGTGCCATCAGGGCAGTGGGCGCGGTGCGCGAGGGCCCGACCGCCATCGACGAGATCGAGACACCCGCCTCTCCGAGCACGGTGCCGACCACCCCGATCATCCCGGGGCGGTCGTCGTTCCTCACGACCAGCATGTGATCGGCCGGCGGCACCTCGACCTCGTGATCGTCGACGAGCACGATGCGCGGGTCCATGCGAGGCCCCGACAACGTCCCTGCGAGCGAATGGCCCGGCGACCGCAGCGTCAGGAGGTTCACGTACTCACGGGTCGTGCTCGTGGTGACCTCGCGCACATCGAGGCCGCGCTCGGTCGCCAGTTGGGGCGCGTTGACGTAGGACACCGGCTCCTCGGTCCCGGCGGCGAAGATGCCCTTCAGGATCGCGAGGGTGAGGATCTTCGTTCCCGCGCCCTCCGACGCGAGAGCCCCGGAGTACTCGACCTCGAGGGCGTCGGGAAGCCCGTCGTTCAAGCAGGAGAAGGCCCGACCTAGCTGCTCGGCGAGACCGAGGAACGGCCGCACCGACTCGGGTACCTCCGAGGCTGCGACGTTCACGGCGAAGGGCACGAAGTCTCCCGCCAGAGCGAGGTTGACCTGCTCGGCGATGGTGATGCCCGCCTTGTCCTGGGCTTCCACCGTGGAGGCGCCGAGGTGCGGGGTGACGACAACGCTCTCGATCCCGAACAACGGCGACTCGGTGCACGGCTCTGCGGCGAACACGTCGAGCGCAGCCCCCTCGACCCGGCCGCTTCGGATCGCGGTGGCGAGCGCTTGCTCGTCGAGAATGCCGCCACGCGCGGCGTTCACTATCCGGATGCCGGGCTTGGCTCGCTCGAGAAGGTCCTTTCCGATGAGTCCGGCGGTCTCTGTCGTCTTGGGCAAGTGGATGGTGAGAAAGTCACTCTCGGCCACGAGGTCCTCGAGCGACATGAGCTCGACCCCCATGCGCTTTGCCCTCTCGGGCGACACGTACGGGTCGTACGCGCAGAGGCGCATGCCGAAGGCGAGGGCACGCTGAGCGACCAGGGCGCCGATGCGGCCGAGACCGACCACCCCGAGGGTCTTTCCGTGAAGCTCGACACCCTCCCACTTCGAGCGCTCCCACTTGCCGGCGACGAGCGCTGCATGGGCTTGGGGGATGTTGCGCGCCTGGGCGAGGAGCAGAGCGATCGCGTGCTCGGCAGCGGAGAGGATGTTCGACTGTGGTGCATTCACGACCATCACACCGCGTCGCGTCGCGGCTTCGACGTCGACGTTGTCGAGCCCGATTCCAGCGCGCCCCACGACCTCGAGATCGGCGCCGGCTTCCAGGACCGCCGCGTCGACCTGGGTCGCCGAGCGGACTATTAGCGCATTTGCGCCAACGATGACAGTCTGCAGGTTCTCAGGTGAGAGACCGAGCTGCACGTCGACCTCGTGGCCGGCGTCGGCCAGCAGCTTGAGCCCGTTCTCGGCCAGCTTCTCTGTGATCAGCACTCTCGCCATGTCTGGATTATCGCGCCCTGTCTGAACTAGCGAGCTTGGGCGAAGAGCCGGGCCAGGCGAGAGACACCCTCTTCGATCGCCGAGTCGCCGAGCGCATAGGACATCCGCAGATACCCGGGTGCCCCGAAAGCCTCACCCTGGACGACTGCGACCTTCGCCTCGTCGATCGCGACCTCCGCGACGTCAGCCGAGCTCGTGATCTCGTGGCCTGCGACGGTTCGGCCGAAGAGGCCCTGCACAGACGGGAACGCGTAGAAGGCGCCCTCCGGCTCCACACATGTGACTCCTTCGCACTCACCGAGCATCCTGTAGATCAGCTGACGCCTCCTGTCGAATACCTCGCACATGGCGTGGGCTTGACCCATGTCGCCGGTGAGCGCGGCGAGTGCTGCCAGCTGCGCGACGTTGCAGACGTTCGAGGTCGCCTGCGACTGGAGCGCGGTAACCGCCTCGGCGACGTCGGGCGGGGCGATGAGCCATCCCACCCGCCAGCCGGTCATCGCGAAGGTCTTCGCGACTCCGTTGATGACCACGCACCTGTCGGCTGCTTCGGGGACGAGAGTCGGCAAGCTGGAGAACTCCCGCCCGCCGTAGACGAGGTGCTCGTAGATCTCGTCCGTAACGACCCACAATCCCCGCTCGGTCGCCCAGCGCCCGATGGAGGTGACCTCGTCCGGCCCTAGCACGGCACCCGTCGGGTTGTTCGGGGATACGAAGAGCAGCACCTTCGTCGCCGGCGTGATCGCCGCCTCGAGGGCCTCCAGCCCCAAGTGGAAGCCCCTGCCCTCGTGGGTCGGGACAGCCACCGGGACGCCTCCCGCCAGGGCGATCGCCTCAGGGTAGGTGGTCCAGTAGGGGGCGGGGACGAGCACCTCGTCGCCGGGGTCGAGGAGAGCGGTGAAAGCCTGGTAGACGGCCTGTTTCGCTCCGTTCGTCACCACCACTTGCCCAGGGGAAGCCGAGAAGCCCGAGTCGCGCTTGGTCTTGTCGACGATCGCCTCGCGCAGCTCCGCGAGCCCCGGGGTCGCGGTGTAGTGATGGTTGATCGGGTTGGTGCAGGCTTCGATCGCAGCCTCGACGATGTGCGAGGGCGTCGCGAAATCCGGCTCTCCTGCACCGAAGGAGATCACGTCCTCCCCCTGCGCCCTGAGAGCCCTCGCTCTTGCGTCGACGGCGAGCGTGGCTGAGGGCGCCACGGCGGCGACCCTGGCCGAGACCCGCCGAGCGGTGGCGGTCGTCGTCGTGTCAGGAATAGTCGTCATTGCTGCAATGCTGACACATATGGCTGACTCTCCCGACACCAAGCCCGTGCCCGAAATCAAGATCCCCGACTCCCTCAAGCCCTCCGACGGGCGCTTCGGAAGCGGGCCCTCGAAGGTCCGCCCCGAGCAGCTGGCGGGCCTGGTGGCGGCCGCGCCCACCTATCTCGGCACGAGCCACCGGCAGTCGACCGTGCGCTCTGTAGTGGGCAGACTGCGCTCCGGGCTGCGCGATCTGTTCTCTCTGCCAGACGGCTACGAGGTGGTGCTCGGCAACGGCGGGACGACCTCCTTCTGGGACACTGCCACTTTCTGCCTCATAGAACAGAAGAGCCAACACCTGAGTTTCGGGGAGTTCTCCTCCAAGTTCGCCGCTGCGGCGAAGGCGGCTCCGCACATCGAGGACCCCGAGGTGATCGAGTCAGCTGCCGGGACGCACCCCGAGCCCGTTGCGAGCGAGGCAGTCGACCTCTATGCCCTTACGCAGAACGAGACCTCGACCGGGGTGGCGATGGAGATCCGCCGGCCGGCGGGGACCTCGTCAGGGGACGGGGGCGGCGGCGGTGCGCTCGTCGCGGTCGACGCCACCTCGGCTGCCGGTGGGCTGAGGGTCGACCCCGGGCAATTCGACTGCTACTACTTCGCGCCGCAGAAGTGCTTCGCCGCCGACGGCGGTCTGTGGGCGGCGCTCCTGTCCCCCGCCGCGATCGAACGCGTCGAACGTCTGAGCGCGTCGGGGCGATGGGTGCCGGCCTCCTTGGACCTGAAGATCGCGCTCGAGAACGCTCCTTTGGACCAGACCTACAACACGCCGGCTCTCGCCACTGTCTATCTCTTTACAGAACAGGTCGAGTGGATGAACGAGAACGGCGGACTCGAGTGGAGCGCCAGCCGGTGCGACCGCTCGGCGGAGATCCTCTACACCTGGGCGCAGCAGTCGGGCTTCGCCAGGCCATTCGTGGAGAAGCCCTCGGAGCGAAGCCATGTGGTCGGCACCATCGACTTCGTCGACGCTGTGGACGCGGCTCAGGTGGCCAAGACCCTTCGTGCGAACGGGATCGTCGACACCGAGCCATATCGAAAGCTGGGACGCAACCAGTTGCGAATCGCGATGTTCCCAGCGATCGAACCCGACGACGTTGCAGCTCTATGCGCTTGTGTCAACCACGTAGTGGGAGGGCTCGCCGACTGAAATTGTCGGGGCGCACTCGAACGGCGCTTAGGACGCCTCGGCCTCGTATTCGTCCAGAGCATCCTCGGGGAAGTGGACCACCCCGTCGACCATGACGAAACGGATCTTGTTCTCGAGCGCCAGTCGGAGCACTTCCTTGGTGGGCACCCCGAGGCGCCGCGCCGCCTGAGTCGCCCGTAGCACTTCAGCCGCCATCTTCGCCTCCTTCAGGGTTCGGGAATCCAACTTTACGGTTGATCCGGGCCAGTTGGCCTTCGACCAGCGCTACCTCTAGAAGGTGGTCGGTGCTGAGAAGCGCATCTCGCGCGTCCTCGAGGACGCCGACGAGGTCGAGGGCTTCTTCGAGACTCAAACGGATCTCCGATGGAGGCCCCCCGTTGTCCCGGATCGACATTTGTGTCCTGCTCCTTTGTCAATCGATCGTGCGCGGTCGAACGGGATATCAGCACCATCGGGACGCGGCGCATCACGCCGCCTGCTTCGGGGGCCCTTTCGCCGGGTTCGTGGTTCGTCTCTGTTTGTGTCGGGGATGTCGTGGATCCTCAGGTGACACGAAGGATCGCTTGCCCCTTCCTTCGACCAGTGCCCAGTTCTCCCGCGTCTTCAGATCGTGGTGGTGCGAGCACAGGAGATCGAGCAGGTCAAACATCGTGAAGTGGGTCTTCGACCAGTCGACTCTGTGATCGCGCTCGAGACGTGCCTTTGAAACACATCCCTCTGCCGCACACGAGGGATACAGCCACTCCAAAGCGCTTTGCTGATGGGCGGTAGGAGCTCGTCCGAGGTGGGCGACCCCTGCGATGGCCTTTCCCTTCGTCAAGATCGCAGCTACCAACGGACTTGCGCCCGCCAGCAGGTCCTCGAGCGCTGACACCGAGATCGGGCCGTATGAGGCTGTCGCATGAATCCCGACCATCCCACCCGCGTTTCGCGGCGCGGG
>DAIQQK010000046.1:0-21895 GCA_036786835.1 Acidimicrobiales bacterium
TTCGAGCAGTCGGTCTCCCAGGTCGCCGCGTGGGACGCCGCGCCCGGAGGACCTCGCCTCAACGTGATCGCCGTCAACCTCTCGGCCCGGCAATTGGACGACCCGGAGACCTCGGACATGGTGCGTGACGTGCTCGACCGCTACGGCGTCGATTCCGGTCGCGTGGCGTTCGAGGTCACCGAATCGGTGATGATGGCCGACAGCGAATCGGCTCGCCGGACGCTCGAAGACTTCAAAGAGCTCGGGCTGAGACTTGCAATCGACGACTTCGGAACTGGGTACTCCTCGCTCGCCTACCTCCTCACCGTGCCCGTCACCACCGTGAAAGTCGATCGATCCTTCATCGAGCGTCTGGGCGCGGCAGACGACTCGGCGCCGGTCGTACAGGCGATCATCGAGATGAGCCACGTCATGGGTCTGCGTGTGGTGGCGGAGGGAGTGAGCAGCGCGCGACTGCGCACCCTGGTCTCGGCGATGGGTTGCGACGTGGCGCAGGGCTTCTTCTGGGCACGACCCATGCCCGCCGACGAATTCGAAAGATGGTGGCTCGAGGCCGAGAGACGAACCACCCCCTTGCCTAGCGTGTCGTAGCCGCAGTCGAAGGGGCGTTCCAGACCTCGATCACCAGCCGCGCGCCGGTCAAACGCCGACGGCGGAAGACGGCCTGGGGCTCGGGCGAGAAGGAACCGCGACTCGCAACAGGTCCTGCGCTGCCACGACGTCGTCGAATTCGCCTTTGGCCTCCGCCAGGAGAACCGACTCGTCGGGATAGCGCTGGGAGAAGTGCGTGATGACGAGGCGGCGCGCCCCGGATTCGGCGGCTATCCGGCCCGCCTGCGCCGCGGTCAGGTGGCGATATCTGCGAGCGAGGTCCGCGTCGGCGTCGGAGAAGGTCGCTTCACACACCAGCAGGTCTGCCCCTTCGGCCAGCTCGAAGGCGGCATCGCAAAGTCCTGTGTCCATCACGAACGCGACCACCTGCCCGCGCCGCTCGACGCTCACCTCCTCGAGCGTCACACTCCGACCTCCGGCCTCGACGGCACCCTCACGCTGGAGATCGCCCACTCTCGGTCCGGCGATTCCGGCTGCGCCGAGCTTCTCCGGCAGCATGCTGCGCCCCGCCGGCTCTTCGAGACGCCATCCGAATGTGTCGGGAAAGTGGTCGAGACGCATGGCCGACAGCGCGAACGGCGGGCCCGGTTCCACCGTCCCGGACTCGGTGACCGGACGCTCGCGGATGCGGACGTGCTCGTCGAACACCGCCGCGTGCAGCAGCCTGTCCACGTAGGGCTTGCCGCTGGCGGGATAGAAGAGCTCGACCTCGTGACCCACCCTGTCGAGCGACAGGCGCTGGACGACGCCGGGGAGCCCAAGACAGTGGTCTCCATGGAGGTGGGTGATGCAGATACGCCGGAAGCTCCACGGAGACACGCCCGCCAAGAGGAGCTGGCGCTGGGTGCCTTCCCCGGGATCGAAAAGGATCCCGTCGCCGTCCCAATGCAGCACGTAGCCGTTGTGGTTCCGATAGCGGGTCGGGGTTTGGCTGGCAGTGCCCAGGACGACGAGCTCGCGCATCGTTACGTGCCTACTGCGACTTCGAGCTTCCTCTGCGGAGATCCCTGACCGTCAGGTGCGCCAAAGGCGGTTGCGCCGTTCGCGACCTCGGCCCTGTGTGACTTGGCCCAGCCAGGTCCACGAACGACGTAGGACAATCGCTCCCTCCAGCTCGTCGACGCGGCGACGTCGCGCAGCATCTCGGCGTACTCGTGGGTGGCGATGCGAAGGGGGTTGAACGTGTCGATGTTCTTCGTGAGCCCGTAGACCACGCGCTCGTCCTCGGGCTCGAAGGTGCCGAAGAGCTTGTCCCACAAGATCAGGATGCTTCCGTGGTTGCGGTCGAGGTACTGGCGGTTCGAGCCGTGGTGGACACGGTGGTGCGAAGGGGTGTTCAGCAGGGCCTCGGTCGGGCCGAGCCGGCCGATCGCCTCGGTGTGGATCCAGTACTGGTAGAGAAGGTTCACCCCGCGAGCCGTCTCGACCAAGCCGGGGCGGATGCCGAAGAGGCACAACGCGCCGAACGGCACGAAAGTCCCGAACGCCTCGGCGACGGGCTGTCGGAGCGCGGTGGAGAGGTTGTAGTGCTCGCTCGAATGGTGCACGACGTGGACTGCCCACATGTAACGGCTGGTGTGCATGAAACGGTGGTCCCAGTAGTAGACGAAGTCCCAAGCTGCGATGGCAGCTGCGACGGCGAGCAGTCCGGTTCCCATGTCCGGGACAATGCGCCGGCGCCAGAGACGCTCCGGGGTGGTGCGCGAGGCCCAAGTCGTCGTGACGGCAACCCCGCCCGCCACGACTGCACCCACACCGGCGACCGACCCCACGCGCCGAGCGGCGCGCGCAGAGGCGCGCGCAGTTGCCCGCCGCAACGCACGTGGGGCCGGCGGCTGCGACCCGTTCGAACCGTCAAGGCCCACGGCCGGCCCAGGCGAAGCCACGTCGTCCGGACGGGCGGTCCGCCGCGACACGAAGTCGGCCGCCGTCGTCACCGCCGCCGCGCCGATGGCAGCCTTCACGAGCGCTTTCCCGTAGCGGCCCCGGCCCGGTGTGAAGGGCTTCAGAAGCTTCGCCGTCGCCATCGGCGCGAGCAGGCTTCCGACTCCCATGGTGAGGCTGGCGACGGTGTCGCGCCGCTCGTAGCTGCCCGCCGTCGGGCCTGTGCGCCTCGCCCTGTGCCGCAACCAGAGGTACTCGGCTCCCATGCTGGCGAAATAGAAGGGGACCGCAACGACGGTTAGGTCCCTCGGGCGATCGGAGCTTCCAGGGCTGCGGCGCATCGGGCCAATTGTGCGTCTCTCTGGGTCAGACGCCCAGTGCCGGAGGGCCCGACCTCCCGGATAAGTACGGAGAGTGGTTATATCAGCACGGACCGCAAGCTCCAGCGTGACCCGGCGTTCCCGCCATTAGGAACCGACGAAGGGGGGCTCCGGTGGTTGGGAGCATCAGCGAGATTGCGGCGGCACGTCAGAAGAGGCTCTGGGGCACGATCCAGCGGCTCGAGGACGACGAGATCCGGAAGCGCATCGAAGCGTCCCCACGAAGCGCCGCCGAGCGGACCATCGAGGAGTGGCACGACCTCGTCGAGGGATTGGACACGGCGATGCGAGCCATGCGAGCTCGCAGGCGCATCGACGCCCGGCTGCACATGGACGAATTCGTCGGGCCGCTGGCTTCGTAGGATCGGACTGGAGCCCGACCACTCGTATCTGATGTGATGCGGCGGTGACCGCCGCCGCTGAGCCATCACAAACGTTCCATCCCGCCGTAAGGGGCAGGGAGCGGGAGTTGGCATCTCTCGCAGACTCGGTGCGCCGGCTGATCGACCTGACCGTCACCAACGTCGCCCCACCAGAGGTGCTCGATCGGGTAGCCGCCGACCTCGACGCGGCGGCCGGATTGCTCGCCGGCTACCGGCCGTCCGAGCCGCACCCGCGCTTCGTCGTTCCGGACGACGTCGCAAGGGGAAGCCTCGACCCCGATCACGACATGCACGCGGCGATGCCGTACGACCCTGTGATAGGGCACTTCAATCCGCTGGCGCTTCCTGTGTCCATCTCGTTCGAGCCCCCGCTCGCCGTCGGCAACGCGTGCTTCACCACCGCCTACGAGGGCGGACCCGGCTGGGTCCACGGCGCGGTCATAGCAGCGGCTTTCGACATCGTCCTCACGGCCGCCAACCAGCTCTCGAACTCTGCCGGGCCGACGGTGTGGCTGACGACCCGCTACAAGCGCCCCACGCTCGTGGGAGTGGACACGCGCTTCGAAGGCGAAGTCGTTTCCAACGACGGCAGGCGGGTGACAAGCCGGGGACGACTCATCCAAGACGGCATCGTCTGTGTCGAGGCCGAAGGCGAATTCGCCGTGATCCCGTTGGGACGGCTCCGGCGGATGCGTCCGTGAACGACCTGTGACGGACTAGCCCGTGGCAAGGCGACGGGTGGTGATCCTCGGCGCCGGAGGCCGCGACTTCCACGACTTCAACGTCGTGTTCCGCAACGATCCCACATTCGAAGTCGTCGCCTTCACCGCGAGCCAGATACCCGGGATCGACCATCGCACATATCCGCCATCACTGGCCGGTCCGTTGTACCCGAACGGCATCCAGATCGTCCCTGAAGCCGATCTGACCGACCTCGTGCGCTCAAAGGCCGTCCACGAAGTCCTACTCGCCTACTCCGACCTGTCACACAACGAGGTGATGCACAAGGCGTCGACCGCGCTCGCCGCCGGAGCAGACTTCAGGCTTTTGAGCCCCGAGCTCACCTCGCTCAGGAGCGCGAAGCCTGTGATCGCCGTGTGTGCTGTGCGCACGGGCGCAGGCAAGAGCCAGACCAGCCGCTACGTCGCGGGGCTCGTCACAGGCACAGGTCTTTCCGTCGCGCTCGTCAGGCATCCCATGCCCTACGGCGATCTCGAGGAGATGCGCTGCCAGCGCTTCGCCACTCTTGCGGACATCGACGGAGCGCGTCCCACGATCGAAGAGCGCGAGGAGTACGAGGAGCCGGTGCGAATGGGAACGGTCGTGTACGCCGGAGTCGACTATGCCGAGATCCTGCACAGTGCGGAAACGGATGCAGACGTGATCGTCTGGGACGGCGGGAACAACGACGTGCCGTTCTTCGCGTCCGACGTGCACATCACCGTGGCCGATGCTCTTCGCCCGGGGCAGGAACTCGCGTACCACCCCGGTGAGCTCAACGTGCGGCTTGCCGACATCGTCGTCATCAACAAGGTGGACTCCGCAGATGCCCGCGACATCGAGAAGATCGAGAGGGACGTCCGGGAGCTGAACGCCGCGGCTCCGATCGTGCGGGCGGAGTCGCCGGTCGTGCTCGATCCCGGGCCCAGCCTCATTGGCCTTAGGGCGCTGGTGGTCGAAGACGGGCCCACTCTCACCCACGGGGGAATGGCATTCGGGGCTGGGACGGTCGCGGCGACGAGCGCCGGCGCCACCCTCGTCGATCCACGTCCTTTCGCAGTGGGATCCATCGGTGACCTCTACGAGCGCTACCCCTCCGTGGGCCCGGTGCTGCCTGCGATGGGTTACTCGGATTCTCAGGTCCGAGACCTCGAGCAGACCATCGCAGCTGTGCCCTGCGACGTCGTCGTGTGCGGAACACCTTTCGATCTCGGACATCTGGTGAACGTGGGACAACCCCTTCGTCGGGCGCGTTACTCACTTCGCGACAACGGCACACCTTCTTTGGCCGAACTACTTGCACCTCGCATCGATCGATGGCGGGATGGCGGCGGGACGAACCGGTGATTGCCGGCGAGAGCCCCCGACAGCCGAACTCACTGAGGACCATTTAGACTCGGGTCGTGAGGTTCGGGTCGACGTCCGATCTCGACCCGACGCAGCGTTGTCGGCGGCCGGGTTAGGAGCGCGAGGGGCACTCGACGAGAAGGCGGCCGCTTGTCGGATTCAGCTCCCCGGCTCGATTCCCGCGTCCCCACGCGCTCAGCAGGTGATCCGCTTCGAAGGCGTGACGCACTGCTACGGCGATCACAAAGCGCTCGATGACCTCGACCTCGAGGTGGACCGCGGCGAGACCCTCGCCCTGCTGGGTCCCAACGGAGCCGGAAAGTCCACGACCATCTCCATCCTCCTGGGTCTCGTCACCCCTCGCCTAGGCAGCGTCGAGGTGCTCGGAGCGAGCCCCCGGCAGGCCGTCGCGCAAGGACGGGTGGGGGCGATGCTCCAGACCGGGTCCAGCAGTGGGCTTCCGCCCGGGGTTCGAGTCGAGAAGGCGCTTCAGTTGGTCCGGCGGCTGTACCGGCAACCCGCGCCTTTCGACTTGATCGTCGAGCGTGCAGGCATCGGAGATCTCCTACAGCGGCGGACTCAGCACCTGTCCGGTGGGCAGGCACAGCGTGTCCGCTTCGCCATAGCCATTGCAGGCGACCCGGAGCTCATCTTCTTCGATGAACCGACCGCGGCGATGGACGTGGACAGCCGCCGCTCGTTCTGGAGGATGATCCGTCAATTCGGTCGAGAAGGCCGCACCACTGTCTTCGCGACTCACCACTTGCAGGAGGCCGACGAGATCGCAGACCGTGTGATCGTCGTCAACCACGGCCGTGTGGTCGCCAACGGCCCCGGCACGACGATCAAGGCGGCGGTCTGCACTCGGCGTCTCAGATTCGTCGTCGAGAACCCCGACGAACGGGTCCTCGACGCCCTCGAGGGTGTCACCGACGTCGAAGTGCGAGGCAAAGGAGTCGTCCTCGACTCGCTCGACGCGGACGCGACCGTGAAAGCCCTCGTGAAGAGCCAGGTCGCCTTCAGAGATCTGGAGCTGACAAGTGCAGGGCTCGAGGAGGCGTTCATCGCCCTGACGGAGCGCCGCCCGGCGCCGACCGGGGAGCTCGGAGTATGAGCGCGCTCCTCGCGTTCGGCCGATTCGAGGTGGGCCGGCTGATCCGAAGCTGGAAGTTCCTCACCATCACGGTCGGCTTCCCGGTGATCTTCTACATGCTCTTCCTCGGGGATCACAGCGCGGGGAAGGTGATCGACGGCGCCACGCCATGGAGGGTGTACCTCATGGTCACCATGTGCTCCTTCGGCGCGCTCGTGTCGTCGCTCACTGCTGGAGGAAGCCGTCTGTCCATAGAGCGCGGGTCAGGGTGGGCGCGGCAGTTACGAGTCACGCCCCTGCCTTCGTGGTCCTACGTGGCGACGAAGGTGACCGCCAGCATGCTCGTCGTGCTCCCGGTCGTGATGTTGGTCGAGATCGTCGGGATCGGATTCGGAGGAGTACGGCTGGGGGTCGGCACCTGGTTCGAGCTCACGGCTCTTCTCTGGGTGACAGCTCTGCCATTTGCGGTGCTCGGGACGTTCGTCGGATTCATGGTGCACGCGGAGACAGCGTTCCCGGTCGTGACCGGCCTCATGTTCGTGCTCGGGTACTTCGGCGGTCTGTTCAACCCGGTCGACCACATGCCGTACGCGCTGCAGGTCACGGCTCGCATCCTGCCCAGCTACCACCAGGCGTCGCTCGGCCTCGCTGTCATCGACGGTCACGGTCTCGGGGCGCTGCACTGGCTCGTGCTCGCGGCGTACGCAGCGGCACTCGGCCTCGTCATCGTCTGGAAGCACCGAGTGGAGGAGGCTCGTGGCCTCGCATAGCGCGCCACGCCTGTAGGCCGGTCCGGTTCGTCTGCCGGGCAGAGCCGTGGAAGCATGGCCGGGCCGAGGCGGCGGCGCGTCGCCTCCGAGAGCCGAGGTGCACGATGCTCGAGCTTCGAGGGAAGGTGGCGGTGGTCACGGGAGGCGCCGCGGGAATCGGGCGCGGCATCGTCGAGGCCCTTCTCGAGGAGGGTGCTCGCGTGGTCGTCGCAGACGTCGAAGCTCCCGTTCTCGAACGCACCGTGCGCGAGCTCGAGAGCAGAGGGGACGTGACGGGGGTCGTCACCGACGTCTCGGACTACGGATCGGTCGAAGCCCTGGCCGACACGGTCTTCGAGCAGCACGGGTGCTGCCACCTCCTCTGGAACAACGCGGGCGTGACCTCGGGCGGAGGTGGCAACCCGTGGGACCAGGAACCGAACGACTGGCGCTGGTGCTTCGGGGTGAACGTCTTCGGAACTGCCAACGGAGTGCTCGCGTTCGTCCCGAGGATGATCTCCTCCGGTGAACCCGGTGTGGTCGTGACCACCTCCTCCGGAGACGGAGGCATCGCCCCGGTCCCCTACGCCTCGGTCTACGCCTCGTCCAAGGCGGCGATCAGCTGCTTCACGGAGTCGCTCGCGCACCAGTTCGCCGCGCAGAAGACGAACCTGCAGGCGTGCATCTTCTATCCCTCGGGAGGACTCCTGGAGACGGGGCTCTGGGAGGCGCAGCGAAACCGCCCGCCCGAGCTCGCGAGGACCAAGCCACGTCCGCCGGCTCCGGGGACCACCTTCGCCGAGTTCAAGGCCGCCCTTGCTGCTGCCGGGAGGCCGACCGACAGCGTCGATCTCACCGAGCTCGGTCGCTTCGCCGTGAAGGGCGTGAAGGAAGGCCGCTTCGTGATCGGCCACAACCTCGACTCGGCCGGGCGTCTCCTCCACGCGAGAGCCGACGCAATATCCAAGGGCGAGCTGCCTCCGTCGGCGCTCGACGCGCTCGGCTGAGACCGATGTCCCTGCGCCGGCTGGGATCGGTCGGGAAGCCAGGCCCTGGGTCGAGTAGAACCATGTGGGCAATGCCAACGAACACGGAGCTGCGTTGAGCACCGAGCTTTCCCACGAGCGTCGCTACACGATCATCTCCGCCGACGCGCACGCGGGAGGCGACATCCCCGAATATCGCGACTATCTCGCGTCGAGCTGGCACGGCGAGTTCGACGCCTGGGCGGCTTCCTACGTCAACCCGTTCGCGGATCTTCTGGCTCCGACTGCCTACCGCAGCTGGGACTCGGAGCGCCGCCTGGCCGAGAACGAGCGGGACGGGATCACGGCGGAGGTCATCTTCCCGAACACCGTCCCGCCCTTCTTCGAGCAATCAAGCCTCGTCGCCTTGCCGCCGTCGGAGGCCGACTACGAGCGACGCTGGGCCGGCCTCCAGGCCCACAACCGGTGGCTCGCCGACTTCTGCGCCAAAGCACCCGGCCGTCGCGCCGGGGTCGCACAGGTATTCGTGAACCGCATCGACGACGCCCTCGCCGAGATCCGCTGGGCCGCCAAGTCGATTCACGTGTTCGCAGGGATCCTTCTTCCGTCCGTGCCTCCGGGCGGAGGACTCCCTCCGCTGTGGGAGCCGCACTACGAGCCGCTGTGGGAGCTCTGCGAGGAGCTCGGAGTGGTGATCAACATCCATGGCGGAGGAGGCATACCGGACTACGGAGAGAGCGAGCTCGCCCGGGCGATCATGCTCGTCGAGCTCCCGTGGTTCTCGCACCGGCCCGTGTGGCACCTGATCTTCGGCGGGATCCTCGAGAGGCACCCGGGTCTGAAGATCGTTCTGACCGAGCAGGGACTCGCGTGGATCCCCCGAGGGCTCGAGACGCTCGACTGGTTCTACGGCCGCATGACCCTCGGCAACGCTGCCGAGTCCAACTTCTTCGGTGCGGCGGCCAAGGGCATGTCGCTCACACCTCGCGAGTACTTCGAGCGCAACTTCCACGTCGCGGCGAGCTTCCTTCGTTCGAGCGAGTCAGCCGTCCGTCACGAGGTGGGAGTCGAACGGATCATGTGGGGAGCCGACTATCCGCACTCCGAGGGCAGCTATCCCTACAGCCGAGAGGCCCTTCGGGCCGCCTTCGGCGAGTGCGACCCTGCAGAGACCACGCAGATGGTCGAGAGCAACGCCGCGAGCCTCTACGGCTTCGATCTCGATGCGCTCCGTCAGATAGGAGACTCGATCGGGCCGACCGTCGCCGAGATCGCGTCCCCTTTGCCGGAAGACGAGTACCCGCTCGACTCGACCTGCAACGCCTTCGACCGTCACCAGGTGCTTCGCTCCTGGTAGAAGCGAACCCGGCTTAGGCCGGAGACTGCACCCCGTATTCGACCTTCCACCACCTGGCGGCCGCTCGTTCACCTGGGTCGGCGAGCTTCGACGCGTCCTGACCCAGTAGATCCGGCGAGGGGCCGATTCGCGATGCGATCGGCGCCAGCACCTCGAGGTCGAAGCCGTACACCTTGGCCGCGGTGAGCCCGAGCATTTGAGCGGCGTCGTCGACGGGTACGTCGGCGAAGTCGGCTTTGAGCCTCGCCTGGGTATGAGGCCAAGTGCCCTCCGGATGGGGATAGTCGGTCCCCCACATCACGACCTCGGTGCCGATCACGTAGCGCCGCCTGATCTCCTCCTTCGACATGGTCGAGGCCCCGATGAAGATGTTCGTGCCGAAGTAGTCCGAGGGCAGCTTCGAGATCTTGCCCTTCAGCAACGCCGCGAGCTTCGCCGTCGTGTGACCTCCACCCATGTACTGGTCCCACTTCCACATCATGTCGGGCGCCCAGTAGGCGGCCGCCTCGGTCACGACGAACTTCAGGTTCGGGTAGCGCTCGAAGGCGCCGCTGAAGAGCAGATGCCAGGCGGGCCGCACCGCCCACCACACCACCTCCGCCAGGTACACCCCGGTGTGCTCCCCGAACTCCTCCATCGGTGCTTCACCCGAGTGCGTGTGCACCGGCAGGCCCGCCTCGGAGCACGCGGCCCAGACCGGGTCGTACACCGAGTCGTTGTACGGAGCGCGGTGATGCCACATCGTCGGGATCATGATCCCCCTGATCCCCGGCTGCGCCGCCACCCACTCGATTTCTGCAACCGCGCGCTCGACGTCGTGGGTTATCGGCACGAGAGCGATCCCGCCGCGGCGGTGCGGAGAGTGCGAGCACATGTCGGCGAGGAACCGGTTGTGAGCGTGGGCACCTGCGAATGCGAGCTCAGGGTCTTCGATCGCACCCGCGAAGAGACCGGCACCGAACGGCGGGGATGCCATCCCCGTGACTGCGTCGGCGTCGGCGAAGAGAACGTCGGCTGCGACTCCGTCCGTGTCGAGCTCCTTGTCACGAACGACCGGGTCGTACGCCCCCTTCAGGCCCTCCTCGTTGTCCTTCTCCCAACCCATGATGTAGTCGTAGTTGAACTTGAGCGACTCCTCGCGTCGTGCGATGCGCTCTGCGAGGAAGTCCTCGAATGCAGGTTGGTACTTGGGGTCGAGGTACTTGCGGTACTCCTCACAGGACAAACCCGCGTGGCCGTCCGCGGAGATGACCGTGTAGCGCTCCGAGCCGCTTCGAGGCACGCGATTCGCCGGCTGGTTCACGGCTTCGCCCCGAGGACCGAGAGATCGTCGTAACGCTGGTGCAAGTACGGGACGAACCATTCTGCGGGGACGGTTCCCATCGCCTCGCCCGTCTGGCTCGAGGCGATCTCTGCGTAGTCGAACGAGACGATCCGGCGGATCGGGAAGTCAGCGATCGGGTCGAGAGGCGCCTCTAGCAGCTTGCACTCCCCGTCGACCGGGCGGACTCTCCGGGCGATCTCGTGACGCCTGCAGTAGACGAACAGAGGGTCCGAGTCGAGGCCGGTGCCGCTCGGGCTCGGAAGCGCTTTGAAGTAGAAGTCGACCTTGTCGATCTCGTAGCCGGGCTGCTCGGGGCCGAGCGTCCCGGTGACCTCCGCTATGTTCGACCCCATCCTCGCGATGTGCCCTGTCACGCGATCCCCTGTGACGTCGAGCGAGATCTGCGCGATCTTCTTCGGCTCACCGAAGGTTTCACGCCCGCCGACCGTCGCTTGCTCGGTGCTCATGGGCATGAACAGCGAGTACTCGCCCTGCACGTCCCCGTGGCGCGCCCTCACCCCGAACCACCCGGCACCGAACTGGGGCAGCCCTGTCCCCATGTCGACGACCGCGATGCGAAGGCGGGCCGTGTGCGAGGAGGCCTCGAGGGGCCTCGGAAGGACCGAGGCCACGAGCTCGGGATCGGTCTCGAAGACGACCGTCACCGCCTTCGACCAGATCGGGGTGGACGTCGCCTCGACCTCTCGGTTGCGCACCTTCTCCGCCGGACGTGCCGAGTATCTGATCGATGGCATCGCGTCGCCTCCCTTTGAGGGCCGTCGTGGCCGTCATGATAGGTGCGGGGGCGAAGGAGGAGCTGTGTGCGACCACGTGGTCGAAAGGTGAACGGCAGGACCGGCGAGTTGCCGCCGGGCTACACGACGACCCGAAACGAGATTCACCGGATCGCTGCGCACGTCATGGGCAGGCGGCGCTATGCGGTGAGCGGTCGCTTCGGGTTGAGAGCGAGTCCCGGCGGCTTCGCGACCCCCGCCTACGGCGACGGCGGGGAGACGCTGAGGGTCGCGGGCGGGGTGCTCGTGCGCGAGACCACCGAAGGCGCAGGTTCGATGGCCATTTCGGGCTCGACGCTTCGGGACCTCGCACTCTTCGCCGGCGCCGACCTGCGCTCCGACTTCTCCACCGGGCCCGACACGCCTCCGCTCGGGGAGATCGACCGGAAGATCCAGATCGACGACCACTCGGCCGGCGATCCTGGCGGACTGGTACGAACTGGCCTGGAAGGCCCTCGACCGGGTCCTGGCCTCCTCGCCGCCGGAGGGCGACCCGGCGGCGATCCAGCTCTGGCCCGAGCACTTCGACGCCGGGACCAACGTCGCGACCGCGTCGGGTGCACGGGTGAACCTCGGGGCGTCTCCCGGAGACGGCTACAGCGACGCGCCCTATCTGTACATCGGGCCCTGGGGGCCGGAGCGCCCGGGCGACACGAAGTTTTGGAACGCGCCCTTCGGGGCAGCGCTCACTCGAAGCGATCTCACACCCGAGGGCGACTGGATGGAGGCCGCGGTGCACTTCCTTCACACCGGGCTCCACAACGCCGCCGGAGAAACGGATTAGGCGGCGAGGTGCCAACCCCGCCTCCGACAGCGGACACGGCCAACCTTCACCCCCCGGGCCCGGCAGAGGTGCAGATGCTCTCGCGCGGAGTGATCTCGGCGATCGCCCCCGCCCAGGGCCTCACCACGACCCAAAGAGCCTTGGTCGGCGCCGTCTTCAACGCCATGACCGGGTACTCGGCGATCCTCGACCCCGAGCCGATTGATCCCGAGCAGTTCGCCGAAGCCCTGGCGGCGAGGACGATCGAATTCCGGACGCGGATCGTCCAGATGATGGTGCTCGGTGCCCTCGTCCTGCGGCCGATCCCGGCCGAGGTGACCGCGAAGGTCGGGGGCTTCGCGGCAGAGCTTCTGGTCGACGAGAGCATGTTGGAGGTCGCGCAGCGCTTTGCCGAAGGGAGCCTCGGCCTTGCCGCCTTCGACTTCGAGCGAAACGGCTACACGGCCACTTGGACCGAAGCCGACACTCGAGCCCTGCACACCTCGCGCTCTTTGTCATCGGCATGGGAGCTCGATGTGAACGATGCCGCGCTCGCCGTGCAATGGGCGGAATTGGAGCAATTTCCGCCCGGGACACTCGGACGGCGAGTCACCGAGTTCTACCGAGCACGAGGTTTCGTCTATCCCGGGATGGTCGGCTCGGCACCTCCGCTCCTGGCCCAGCACGACTGGGTGCACGTGCTCGCGGACTTCGGCACTTCAGTGGAATCGGAGCTCGAGGTGTTCGCCTTCATCGCCCGCGCGAACGACGACATGCACGCCTTCTCGTTGCTCGCAATGGTGGTCTCGCTGTTCGAGACCGGCTACCTCGCGTCGGGCGCCGGGCTGTTCGAGTCCTCCCCTGGCCACCTTTCGGAGGCCGGGATGGCGGTGCGGCTCGCCGACGCCATGCGGCGCGGTGCACTCTGTGAGGGGAGCATCGACTATCTGCGACTCGACTGGTTCGAGATCGCAGACAGACCTGTCTCGTGGGCACGAAACCTGTTCGGGGTGACACCCAAGTCGGCGGACGCCGTGCGCCTCGGTTCGGTCGGGCCGTGGGAGCCGGGTGGGATCAGCCCTTTCCAGGTCCGCGCCGGGTCCGCCCTCGCAGAGACTCAGGGACGCGCCTACGACTCATTCGGTGCAGTCCCCATCTCTTCGGGCTGAGACCACGATCCCCTTCCTCTTCGGTCACCGCGCGACCGCACCGCTTGCACGTGACCGCACCGCATGCACGCGACCGGCGAGGACTCGAGCGTCGTCAGAGAAGCTTTCGTCGTCGGGGCGCTCCGAGCGCACTTCTGTGCGAAGGCGCGCGAGCGCCTTCAGGTCGCCGATCGTCTCGAGTCCGAGCGCTCTGGCGTCGCCGACAGGGAGCTGTCCGCTGATCACGCCGAGCACGAGTGGGGCCGGGCCTTCGAGGACGAGGTCCGGATCGGCAGCGGTCCCGAGCCTCGTTCGCACGCGCCCCTCGACGGTCTCGATCACCACCGGCTCGTCCGCGGCTCTCACCTCGATCGACACCGGCGGCTCGGAGGGTGGCTGGTCGAAGAGGTAGAGAGAAACAGGGAAAGCCAGCCAGTGGCTCATGAACACCTCGTCGCCGGTGGGGTCGGCCATGAAGCGCGCGCCCCACTTCCCGAGCGCCGCGATCACGGACCCGAGCTCAGCTCCCGAGTCGGTGAGCTCGAAGAGGGTCGTCGCCACGGGCGGAGGGGCGGCTTCCTTGCCGACGATTCCCGCCTCCTCGAGGTCCCGCAGGCGCTCCGCCAGCAGGTTCGACGCGATTCCCGGGAGTCCTCTCTGGATGTCGGTGTAGCGAATGGGCCCTCGAAGAAGCAGCTCACGGACTATGAGGAGGTTCCAGCGGTCCCCGATCACATCCAGAGCCTTCGCCACCGCGCAGTACTGGCCGTAGGAGCGCACCTCTCGATCATAGCCGACGGTGCTTTAGTTTTACAACTTATTACTTGACTTTCTCAAGTCCATATCGGAGAGTGAGGCTCATGGATTCGAACCGACGACCGCTGATCCTGTTCTCTCTCCTGCTCGCAGCGTTCGCGATCAACCTGGACACCACGATCGTGAACGTGGCTCTCCCCACGCTCGTGCGCCAGCTGCACGCGTCGACGAGCCAGTTGCAGTGGGTGGTCGACGCCTTCAACCTTGCGTTCGCGGCGCTGCTGCTCACTTCGGGCAGCCTCTCGGACCGTCTCGGCCGAAAGGGCATGCTCATCGCCGGCTTGGCACTCTTCGGCGTCGCGAGCCTCGCCGGTGGTCTCACCACAACCGCCGGTGAGCTGATAGTCGCCCGCGCGGTGATGGGGGTGGGGGCCGCGATGATCTTCCCCGCGACTCTTTCGATCATCGCCAACGTCTTCACAGACCGAAAGGAGAGGGCAAAGGCGATCGGGCTCTGGGGAGCCAACGCGGGGATCGCAGTCGCTCTCGGCCCGATCATCGGCGGTTGGCTCCTCGAGCACTTCGGGTGGGAGTCGATCTTCTACGTGATGGCACCGGTCGCAGCCGCGGGTGCAGCACTGGTCGCGTTCACCGTCCCGACCTCGCGTGACCCGGGCGCCGAGAAGATCGACGTACCGGGCTTCGCGATGTCCACGGCAGCGATGGCGCTCCTGGTCTTCACGATCATCGAGGCGCCCACCTACGGATGGCAGAGCACTCGCAGCTTGATCGGATTCTCGGTCACCGCGGTGGTCTTTGGAGCCTTCATCCTCTGGGAACGTCAAGCTCGCGCGCCGATGCTCGACGTTTCGCTGTTCAAGATCCCGCGCTTCACCGCTGCGAGTGGTGCTGTGACCGTCGCTTTCTTCTCGTTGTTCGGCTTCATCTTCTTGATGACGCAGTACTTCCAGTTCGTGAGGGGATTCGGCCCACTGTCCACAGGCGTACACCTCTTGCCCGTCGCCACCTCCGTCGCGGTCGGATCAGTCCTTGGGACGAAGCTCGCCGTGCAGTTCGGCACGAAGCTCGTGGTCACGGCCGGGCTGTTGGCCGTGACGGGCTTCTACGTCTGGGTCTCGAACCTCACCACGAGCATCGGCTACGGGACGATCGCGGCCCAGATGGTGCTCTACGGCCTCGGGATGGGATTCACGGCCGCGCCCGCCACCGAGTCGATCATGGGAGCCGTGTCCAAGTTCAAGGCAGGTGTCGGGTCGGCCGTGAACGACACGACCAGGCTTCTCGGAGGGACGCTGGGCGTCGCCGTCATCGGGAGCGTCTACGCGTCTGTCTACGGCAGCCGGCTCACGAGCAGCTTGCCGGCCCGCCTTCCCGGAACGCTCACTCACATCGCGCACCAGTCGGTCGGGGCCGCCCTCGAGGTTGCGAGCCGCCTCGGTGCGGCCGGCCAGACCAGCGCGGGACGCGCAGTGCAAAGCGCGGCCTCGCACGCATTCATCCATGGCATGAGCATCGGCTGCCTCGTCGCCGGCGGGGTTGCCGCCGCGGGAGCCGCCATGTCGGTCGCGTTCCTCCCTGCTCAACCTCCCAGCGCGCAACCTGCTCCCGAGGACGAGGCATCGCAGGCTGCACGCGAGTTGGCGGTGTTGGACGCCTGAGAAGAGCGTGCCACGGTGCGGCCTCTCGCGCGATCGAAGAGGTTTCGAAATTCGGTGGCGCGCCCTCGAGCACTGGCACACCTAGGCTGAACCACGTGCGCGAAGACGGGGCTGCCTCGAAGAGCCCCGTCGAACGCCTCTACCTTGGTGCGAGGGGCGCGGCTCTCGATCCGCGCACTCTCGGAGCCCTTCAGGCCCTACCCCGCGCGGCGGTGTTCCTGCGACGCGCCAACGTGCGGACGACCGCGAACGCCGGCGACGACACAGTGGTTCCGGTTCGCACGACGTTCGGGCTGGCCGCGCAGGTGTTCCTGGACGAGCTGATGATCGCGATGTTCCGCCATCCGCGTCTCATCCCCGATGACGACGCCATTGCGTTCGCCGTCGCGGACCTGGCTGCTGCACAAGGCCTCTTCGCCGAGAGGGGCTGGCTGGACGATCCGGCCGCGTACCACCGGACCCCCCCGGAGCCGTCAGGGGTCACGAGCCGCGTCCGGCCCGTCGCAGGTTTCAGGTACGAGCACGTGCGCTTTACGAGCGGCTGGGAGCCTCACCCGGGCGAGCCGGGCCGCGAGCGCTGGCTGGCCCACGAGCGCAATCGAAGAGCGCACGCGTGGATATCCCGAGCTCCTTCGAGTCACGACACCGGGACGTGGCTCGTCTGTGTCCACGGCTTCGGCATGGGCCAGAACCCTTTGATGGACCTGCGATCCTTCAAAGCCGGTCAGCTGCATGCCAAGGGAATCAACGTCGCCGTGGTGGTCCTCCCGTTGCACGGTCCTCGAGCATCGGGGTCGACACCGGGAGAGGGGTTCATGTCGATCGACCTCGTCGACAGCATGCATGGGCTGGCACAAGCCGCCTGGGACGTGCGCAGTGTCGTCGGACTTCTGCGCTCTCGGCATTCTGCGAGGCGGATCGGATTGTTCGGGCATTCGCTCGGCGGCCACGTCGTCTCGCTCGTAGCCGGCCTCGAAGACGGGCTCGACTGTGTGATCGCGGGCATTCCCGTCGTGGACCTCCCGGATCTGTTCCGGCGTCACAGCCCGCCGCAGGTCGCCGGGCGAGCCCTGAGCTTCGGCGCGCTCGGGCCGATGGCGGACTCCGTCCACCGGGTCGTCTCCCCGTTCGCGCTCGGCTGTCGGGTGCCGTTCGAGCACCGCTACGTATTCGGGGGACTGGGCGACCGGATGGCGACCTTCGGCCACGCGAGGCGCCTCTGGCTCCACTGGGACCGCCCTGCCCTGGCCACGTATCACGGCGGGCACATCGGGTTCTACTGGTCTGCGACGGTGCGGCGCTTCGTCGACGAGGCGCTGCGAAACAGCGGCCTGGTCCCCGAGGCTGCCTGACCGAAGGTCACAAGCAAAGATGCGGGCGGCTGGTCGAGCTCTGTCCGGCAGCAGCACCGGGATCCCGGCTGGTCAGGTGCGAGCGGGTTCGAGCTCGATCGGCGCGCCACATTGGTGGTCGGATGCCCAGTCCCTCATCGCATCAGGTGGCATCGGCCTCGCCAGGTAGTAGCCCTGTGCCTGAGGGCAACCGAGCCCGACCAGGCGGTCCCAGACCTCGGATGTCTCCACACCTTCGGCGAGCACGTCCATGCCGAGCCGCCTGCCGAGGTCGATCACGGTCGCGACGATCTTCTCGCTCATCTCGTCCCTGCCCATGTCCTGGAGGAAGGCGCGATCGATCTTGACCTTGCTGACCGGCAGATGCGACAGGTACGCAAGCGACGAGTACCCGGTCCCGAAGTCGTCCAGCGCTATGTGTATGCCGCCGGCGGCGAGCGTCTCGAGCATGATCTTCGCCTGGGTGGGGTCCTCCAACAGGGCCTCCTCGGTTATCTCCAGCTCCAGCCGGTCCGGCGGCACCCCGGCAACCGACAAGGCGTCGAAGATCAGGTCCGGAAGCGCCGGATCCCTGAGCGAGCGCGCCGACAGATTGACCGCAACCACGAGGTCGAGGCCGTCGTCGCGCCAAGACCTGCACTGCGCGAGCGCGACCGCGAGCACACGTCGAGTCAGCGAGTCGATGAGACCGGCCTGCTCGACCACCGGAAGGAACTCTGCGGGTGAGAGCGTGCCGCGCGTGGGATGCTCCCAGCGCACGAGTGCTTCTACTCCCCAGACGCCCTTGTCGATCATCCGCGCGAGCGGTTGGTAGTGACAGATGATCTCGTCGTGCACGAGCGCGCGCCGCAACTCCGTCACCAGCCCCAGCCGGGCGGAGGCACTCATGTCCTTGTCCGGGTCGTATAGGCACAGATCCTGGCGGTTCGCCTTCGCCGAATACATCGCGATGTCGGCCTTCACGAGAAGGGTGTCGCCGTCGTGCCCGTTGTCGGGATAGAACGCGATGCCCATGCTGGCTTGAGGTGTGACCGCGACTCCGTTGAAGTCGAGCGGTACTTCGAGGACCGAGGATACGCGCCTCGCAGCGACGAGTGCATCGTCGATGTCCTTTACGCCCGTGAGGATCACCGCGAACTCGTCCCCACCGAGACGCGCGATGGTGTCGTGGTCTCTCACCGCGCCGACGAGGGCCTCTGCGATCTGGCACAGCAGGCGGTCACCTTCTTGATGGCCGAGGGAGTCGTTCACCTCCTTGAACCTGTCGAGGTCGAGCAAGAGCAGCCCCACCTTCTCGTCGCGACGTCTGGCTTCGGCGATCGCGTGGGAGAGCCGGTCGGCGAAGAGGTTCCTGTTCGCGAGGCCGGTGAGGGAGTCGTGCAGGGCCAGGTGTGCGTTCTCGCTGGACTGACGCCTGAGCCTGCGCGATGCCGAGATCACGACCGGGAAGAGGATCAGCCACAACACGGCGAGTCCCGCGCCGAGGACCCAATTGACGCGCAGGACACCGGCGGAGATGCTCGAGTTGAGACCGGCGGCCGAGCTGTACGCGTGGACCACTACGGGGATTGTCTTGCCTATCCGGATCGGCACGGCCAACTCGACCACCTCTCCGTTCAGGTGCAACGAGCGGGGTGCGGCGCTCACGAAGTCCGCGACGGTCAGGCCCGACTTGAAGGCTTTGGTGACGCTGGGAGGGGCTGCGGACCTCTTGCCTTCCAGGCTCGCGTTCGAGGAGAAGACGACGTCGCCTTGCGGGTCGAAGGCGACGAGGCCGGCGAGGCTGGCGGTCTCGCGGTCGGCTGCGATCATCGACTGGAGCACGCCGGCCGCGGAATTGGCGGAGTTGGGACTGGCGTTCTCGAAGCTGTCCGCCAAACCGGGTGTCGCCACGACAATCGAGGCGAGGGAGTTGATGGTCAGGTCGGAGGTCTGGGCATAGGTGCTCAGGTACCGGTTCTGGACCACCTGGCGCATGGTTGCGCTCAGCACCAAACCGAGCACGACGATCGGAAGAACGCTCAGGATCGCGAACAACCTCGCCGGGCTGGCGCCGAACCAGGACTTTGTCTTTGCGAGAGGGCCGCCCGAACGCACGTAGCTATTTCGGACCATGAACTCAACAACTTGAGAACAATTATCGGATCTAGTGTTCGTCACCAGGGCGTTTGTCTTGGAGGGGCCACAGTTTGATGAATGCAAGAGTGTCGACATGAACAGGCGAAGATTTCTGCAGGGGGCGCTCGCAGGCGCCACGACCGCGGCTCTCGGTGGGCTGGAGCTCTCGGCTTGCTCGGGTGGGACCACCTCCCGGTCGGCAGCCGTCAGCGTGCCCGCGGGTGCTGCGACTCGCGAGGCGGGATCGCTGCCGTTCTCCCATGTCCCACCGGGAACCGACACGATGCCGCAGATCGAGCACATCGTGGTTCTAATGCTGGAGAACCACTCCTTCGACAACTACCTGGGAGTGCTCGGACGCGGCGACGGCTTCAAAATCGGGAAGGACGGAAAGCCGACAGCCGCGAACCTCGACGCGAGCGGCAACCTCGTCCACGCGTTCGAGATGCCCACTCCCTGCCAGCTGAACGGCCATCCGTCGCAGGACTGGGACGCCTCACACCAGCAGTACGACGACGGGAAGCTGGGCGGGTTCGTGCGAAGCCCGAGCGGCCCTGTTGCCATGGGCTACTGGACCGAGAGCGACCTCCCCTTCACCTACGCGTTGGCCAGGACCTTTCCCATCGCCGACCGCTTCTTCAGCTCCGTCCTCGCTCAGACCTTGCCCAATCGCCGGTTCCTCGTGTCCGGAACCGCTTACGGGCTGGTGGATGACACCTTCCCGAGCCCCGTGCCTCCCAACGGGACGATCTTCACGACACTCAGCCGCTACGGCGTCGCCTGGAAGAACTACTACTCGACCCTTCCCACGTCGTTCATCTACCCGTCTCTCATCGGCGAGACGAACAAGGACAACTCTGTGGTCGGGATCGAGAACTTCTTCTCCGATGCCGCGGCCGGGACCCTGCCAGGGTTCTCGCTTGTCGACCCTGACTTCGACACCACCTCGGAAGAGAACCCACAGGACATCCAGTACGGAGAGGCCTTCTTCGGACAGGTGGTGAACGCGCTCATGACCGGGCCCGGATGGTCGAAGACTCTGTTCGTGTGGACCTTCGACGAGCACGGCGGGTACTTCGACCACGTGCCGCCTCCGAAGGCGGTCCTACCCGACGACGTCCCACCGGCGATCACGGTTCCACCCGATCTGCCCGGCGCCTACGACCGCTACGGGTTCCGAGTGCCGGCGGGGGTCGTGAGCCCATACGCCAAGCGCGACTACGTCTCCCACGTCGTCCACGACCACACCTCGATCCTCAAGCTGGTCGAGACCAAGTGGAACCTTCCCGCGCTGACCAGACGCGATGCCAACGCGAGCGACTTGCTCGACATGGTGGACCTCGGAGCGAAGCCTGCGTTCGTGGTTCCACCGTCGCTCCCGAAGGCTCCCGACCCGAGCATCAAAGCCGGCTGTCGTACGACCGGTCCCGGTACCATCCCCCCACCGAACGCAGTGACGCCCGCATGAAGGGCTTGGTGGCTCAATCGCGAAGCTTCGGGATCACCTCTGTCCCCATCAGCTCGATGGTCTTCATCACCGATTCGTGGGGGACCTTATAGGGGTTCACCAGGCACAGCAGCAGGTCGATCCCTGCTTCTTGGTAGAGCCGGCACGTCTCGAGGCACTCTGCGGGAGTCCCCAGGACACAAGCGTTCGCGTCGATGAGGTACTCGAGGCTCAGCAGGTCCAGAGCGCCGCTGTCTTCGTGAGACTTCATCTCGGCCGCGTACGAGTAGTTGCCGAGAGCCTGGTTGCGCTCGGCCATCCAGTCGGTGAGCGTTCCGATCTGACGCGCGCCGGTCTTCGGGTACCACTCGAAGGACTCGCGCGCGACCTCCATCGCATCCGCACGGCTCTCAGAGCACACCGCCATCGTGAAAGTGGCCGCTGCGTCGTTCACGAACTTCCCGATGGGATCGGTGCACGCACGCACCGCCTCGCGGTAGATGTCGACCTTCGCCTTCACTTCCGAGGGGGAGACGCCCACCGCGAACGAGCACAGCCCGAGTCCGAGCTCGCCCACCTGGCGGTGACCTTCGTCGCTGGTGGTGGCGCCCCACAGCGGGGGATGCGGCTTCTGCAGGGGCTTCGGCTGGACGCGCCTGAGCGGCATCTGCCAATGGACCCCCTCGAACTCGTACTCGTCGTGGGTCCAGCAGCCGACGACGTGCCTGATCGCCTCCTGCCACATGTCACGGGTCTCGGTGGGGTCGATGCCGAAGCCCTCCAGCTCCGCGCGTGTCGCTGAGCGGCCCGTGCCGAAGTCGACCCGCCCGTTGGAGATGAGGTCGAGCACCGCGACCGATTCGGCGGTGCGAACAGGGTGGTTGTAGGGCTTTGGCATGAGCCGCACGCCGTAGCCGAGCCGGATCCGCTCGGTCCGGGCCGCGATGGCCCCGTAGAGCACCTCAGGGTTCGAGCAGTGCGAGTACTCCTTCAGGAAATGGTG
>DAIQQK010000047.1:0-21668 GCA_036786835.1 Acidimicrobiales bacterium
TCCCATTCCGAACACGGCAGTTAAGCCCGCCAGCGCCGATGGTACTTGGGGGGCAGCCCCCTGGGAGAGTAGGACGTCGCCGGGATTTCTCTCGAAGGCCCCCTCGCGATAGCGGCGGGGCCTTCGTCGTGACGGACTTCTTGCCGGTGACTTGGCACCACTGACTCCAAGCCCACGTAGAGTTGAAATCAGGTATGACTCCGGTCCCTGGTCATAAGCCTGTAGCTCGTGCGGTATTCGTCTTCGTTGCCGTCTCGGGCCTCACGTCTTTCGTCGTTGCGATCTCGGTCCTTCATGGACTTCGAGCAGATCTGAACCCGGAAGCGCACACAATCAGCGAGTACTCGCTTGGCAACTACGGCTGGCTCATGCGTTTCGCGTTCGCGGCCCTCGGCGTCGGTGTGCTCGCCACTGCAGCACCCCTTCGCCTCGTGTTCCAACGTTCCACGTGGCGATCCGCAGGGCTCGTGCTCCTCGTGATCGCAGCGCTCGGCCTGTTCCTCGACACAGCGTTCAACACGGATCACCCTCGAGTCATCGAGACCCTCTCCGGTTCATTGCACGGCATGGGCATGTTGATGATCTCTCTGGGGTTGCCCGCCGCCACCTTTCTGTTCGGTTCCGAGCTCTCGCTCACTTCTTCGGCTCGTGCGCGCGGGAGATGCCTCGAAGTGCTTGCCGCTGTACAGCTGACAGCGACCCTCGGTTTCGAGATGGGCTCGCCGGCCTTCCGGGGCTTGACGGAGCGCACGTCAGTGGGGCTGGCCGTCATCTCGCTAGCTGTCTTGCAGTCGCTCGCGCTGTCTTCGCGCCACGAACAGCGGGAACGAGGGGCAGCCGCGGAGCCTGCCGTAGCCCGGCCTGTCGTGATGATGATGACGAACGTGAAGAGCGTGCAATGACCGGGAGTAGCGGCGATGACCCCGAAGGCCTCGGCACACCCCGGGCCACGCGACCGCTGCCCAGTCAGGTGAGTCTGACCCGGGGGTCGAGGACCGCATATAGGGCATCTACCAGGATGTTCGCACTTACGACGAACGCGGCGGCCAGGAGGACGAGGCCGATGATCACCGGCTGGTCCTGACGGGTGATCGAGTTCACGATCTGCTGTCCGAGGCCTGGGAGGCCGAACACGGTCTCGGTGACGATGACCCCGCCAAGGAGCTGGCCGACGTCGACTCCGAACTGCGTGACGACCGGAGTGAGCGCGCTTCGGAGTCCGTGGCGGTAGACGACGCGGCGCTCGCTAAGTCCCTTGGCGCGGGCGGTGCGGATGTAGTCCTCCCCGAGCACGTCGAGCATCGAACCGCGCGTCAGGCGCGAATATGTCGCGGCGGTAACCAGGGCAAGCGTGATCCAGGGAAGGATCATGTGCTGAAACCACTGGTAGAGGCTCGTCGTCGGCCCGACGTAACCACCACCTGGGAAGAAGGTGAAGCCCGCGAGGTGCAGCCGGTAGAAGAGCAAGAGAAGCAAGAGGAGTCCCAGAAGGAACGTGGGCATCGAGTAGAAGAAGAGAGCCAGCGCGGTCACGGTCCGGTCGGCGATCGACCTGGGATGGGTGGATGCGAGGACACCGGAGAACACGCCGATCAAGAGCCATAGGATGGCTCCTCCCATTGCAAGCGAGGCCGTGACCGGAAGCTCCCTTCCTATGATCGTTGTGACGGGCTCCTGGTCGAAGTACGAGTAGCCCAGGTTGCCCTGCAACAGGTTCCACAGATAACTGCCGTACTGGTCGATGATCGGCTTGTTGAGCCCCAGTCGGCGCGTGACGTCCTTGATCGTGGCGGCGGTCGCTCCCTTTCCGGCTATGAGCCGAGCCGGGTCGTGCGGGGCGACGTAGTAGAGGATGAATACGAGCGAGGCCACTGCCCAGACGACGATGGCTCCGAGGAACATCCTTCGAACGAGGAAACGAGCCATGAGCTACGCCCGCCGCTTGCGTATGAACAGTCGGTTGTAACGCGGGTCGAACGCGTCGCGCACACTGTCTCCGAGCAAGTTGAACGACAGGGTCGTCAGCAAAAGCGCCAAGCCCGGGAAGACGACATACCACCAAGCGACCTGGTAGTACTGAATCGACTCGCTGAGCATGCTTCCCCAGTCCGGCGTTGGAGGGGTGACACCGATGCCCAGGAACGCCAAGGTGGCCTCGAACACGATCGACAGAGGCACGAGCAACGTGAAGTAGACGATGACCTGTGCCATCACGTTGGGCAGGATGTCAACGAACATGATGCGCAGAGGGCCCGCCCCGAGGGACCTGGCGGCTTCGATGTACTCCTTTTCCTTGATGGACAGGACCTGGCCGCGGACTATGCGGGCGACCGAGGCGAAGGAGAAGAACGAGATCACGGCGATAGATAGGGTGAGCCCGCCCCGGTCGCCGAGAGCCGCGAACAGCGCAATGGCGAAGACCAGGTAGGGCATCGCGAGCACGACGTCGAAGAACCTTGCGAGAACAGTGTCGACCGCACGACCCACGTAGCCGGCGATCATTCCGAGCAAGACGCCGACGCTCACGGCGATGCCGCTCGCCACCACGCCGACGAGCAGCGAGACCTGCGCGCCGTAGAAGATCCGGACGAGGACGTCGCGTCCGAGCTCGTCCGTGCCGAGGAGGAAATGCCCGCCCGGGCCCACCGGGATACCCGACGAGGTGAGGCCGGTGCATCCTGGTCCGCATGAACCAGGCTCGTGGTACTGGGTGTCGGGACCGTGGCCCACCAGGTGGGCGACCAGCGGCGCGACCACCGCCATCAGTGCGATGAGGACGATGACCACCACGCATCCGATGGCCACCCGGTCGTGACGTAGGCGCTCGAACGCGAGCTGCCACGGGCCCCGACCCTCGATGGCCTTCGGTTCCGTGCCGTCGGGCGCGACCGAGGGCAATCCCGAAGGGCTCTCGGCTGTGAGCTCGCCGAGGGTCGTCACGTTTCACCCGCCTCTGCCGAAGCAGGGATGACCGTGACCTCGCCATGGCTGGAGAGCTCTTCTCCGTCGGCAAGTGGGAAATGGCACGCCACGCTGTGCCCTGCGGGGTCGGCGGGCTTGACCTCCAGTGCAGGCTCTTCGACTTTGCAGCGCTCCTGGGCCTTGGGACAACGCGGATGGAAGCGGCATCCGGAAGGGGGGTTGATCGGAGACGGGACGTCTCCGCCGAGCACGGTTCGCCGCCTCTTGTCGGCCTCGTCGGGGTCGGGAGTCGGGATAGCCGATTGCAGCGCCTTCGTGTATGGGTGGCGTGGAGTCGCATACAGGTCGTGCCGATCAGCTATCTCGACCACTTGACCGAGATACATCACCGCCACGCGGTCGGACACATGACGCACGACGGACAGGTCGTGCGTGATGAACACATACGTCAACTTGAACTCGTCCTGGATGTCGGCGAGAAGGTTGATCACCTGCGCTCGTATCGACACATCGAGAGCGGAGACCGGCTCGTCGGCGACGATCAACTCCGGCTGCAGTGCGAGCGCCCGGGCGACACCGATCCGCTGTCGTTGTCCTCCCGAGAACTCGGAGGGGAAGCGGTTGTAGTGCTCCGGGTTGAGACCTACGAGCTCCATGAGGTGCTGCACGCGCCGTTTTCGCTCGTCACCGCTGGCCACATCGTGGATGGCGAAGGGGTCGCCGATGATCGAGCCGACGCGCCGGCGGGGGTTCAACGAGCCGTAAGGATCTTGGAAGATCATCTGCATCCGGCGCCGATAGGGCTGCATCCGCCTACGGCTAAGCCTCGAGATGTCCTCGCCACCGAGCGTCACAGTTCCGGATGTGAGATCGACAAGCCGCGTGATGCACCTTGCCAGTGTCGACTTCCCGCAACCGGTCTCGCCCACGAGCCCGAGCGTCTCGCCCCTCATCACGTCCACCGTCACCTTGTCGACGGCGTGCACCACCTCGGAGCCGTGGCGCCACAGAGCGCCGCTGCGCACCGGGAAGTGCTTCGTCACCTGTTCGAGCCGGACGAGGGCGTCGGTGGAAGAGCCTTCGGCTGCGACGCCGCTCTCGGTGCTCACCACTGGGGCGATGCGTCCGGTGTTTCGGGGTCGTCGTTACCGGCTATGCCGACTGCCACCGACCCTCCGGCAGCCGCCACCACCTTGTGACGTTGGGCGTCCACCTCCAAGGAGGTGCCGGTCAATTCAGCGGGTAGCCAGCAGGACGAGCGGTGCACCGAAGTCCCTCCGATGAGCTGCAAAGGAGGCACCTGGTCACGGCACTTGTCCATGACGAAAGCGCAGCGTGGGTGGAACGGACACCCTGGGGGAGGGTTGATCAGGCTCGGGGGCTGCCCCGCGATCGGGAGGAGCCGCTGTCCCTCGCGTCCGGTCTGAGGTAACGAGGCGAGCAGCCCCGATGTGTAGGGATGGTGAGGCTCGTAGTAGATGCTCCGGCGGGCCCCCTGCTCCATGGTCCTTCCCGCGTACATGATCATCACGTCGTGGGCCATGTCGGCGATCACACCGAGATCATGGGTGATCATGATGACCGCGGTCCCGAACTCTCCCTGTAGGCGCTTGATCAACTCGATGATCTGAGCTTGGACGGTGACGTCGAGCGCCGTTGTGGGCTCGTCGGCGATCAGGAGGGCCGGATTGAGCGCCAAGGCGATCGCGATCATCGCTCGTTGTCGCAT
Organism: Acidimicrobiales bacterium; assembly: GCA_036786835.1. Classification (GTDB taxonomy): domain Bacteria; phylum Actinomycetota; class Acidimicrobiia; order Acidimicrobiales; family UBA8190; genus Bog-564. Next base: position 4,652 of record DAIQQK010000047.1, read on the forward strand.
GCCGCCCGAGAACTGGTGCGGATAGTCGTCGACGCGGCTTTCGGGTTGAGGGATGCCGACCATCCCGAGAAGCTCGACGGCTCGCTTGCGAGCGTCCGCTTTCTTCATCTTCTGGTGCACGCGAAGCGCCTCGGCGATCTGCCAACCCACCTTGTAATAAGGGTGCAGACTCGAGAGAGGGTCCTGGAAGATCATCCCGATCTTCGGGCCGCGCACGTCGCGCATCTCCGCAGATCCCATCTGGAGAAGGTCGTGCCCCTCGAACAGTGCCGTTCCCGAGATATCGGCGCCACGGGTGAGTCCAAGAATGGTCTGAGTTGCGACGCTCTTTCCAGAGCCTGACTCGCCCACGATGCCCAGAGTCTTGCCGGCGTCGATGGAGAAGCTGATTCCCCGGACGGCCTCGACGACCCCGTCGGGGGTCGGGAAGGAGACCGTCAGTTCCTCCACCTCGAGCAGCAACTTCGCGACACCTCCGCGCGTCGAGTCGCGGTCAATCTACGCCGCGTGAGGACGGAAAGGGGAGACTCCCGGGCACCCGGCGCGCCGGGAGCCCCCATATCCGTTTCAGCGAGTGGTGGTCACCCGGACGGCTGTCAGCTGCTCAGCCAGACGTTGGTGATGTCGTACTCCTCACCCGGGAACCAGAACTCGGTGTTGTGCAGACGCGGCGAGTGATAGATGGCCACCTTCTGCGCTCCGATGGGAACGACGGCAGCGTCCGACATGATCTGCTTCGCCGCCGCTTGCCAGTAGGACGTCGCCTGGGCGTTCGACGAAGCAGACAGCGCGTGGTCGATGTCGCTGTTAACGGTCGCGCTGTTGTAGTCCCCGTAGTCCTGGGTGTTCGGACCGTAGGTGCGGCCGTCGAATAGCGGCTCGATTACCGATCGACCGTTGTTCCCCAGCCAGTCAGGGATCCACCCGGGTTCGGCGATGTCCCACGATCCGCTCTTGGAGGCCGTCGGGTTCTCGAGGTAGCTCGTGTAGATCGTGTTGGCCGGCGTGACGGGGATGAGCTGCACGTTGAACCCGGCTGCCTGAAGGGCGGCTTGGTCGTTCTGTGCGACCTGGGGGTGCACAGTGTTGGTGCGGTAGATCAGCTTGAGCGTGATCTGGCCGGGCTGGTAGCCCGCTGAGGCCAGCAGCTGCTTGGCCTTCGTCGGGTCACCTTGACCGTTGGGAGTCGGGTACGGGTCGTAGCCGGATACGTAGCCGACGCTGCCGTTCGGGATCAGCTGGTCCAGCACGTTGGAGACCGGGCTCCCGCCGTAGACCTGCGAGTCGGCGTACTTGTTTATGGCGTACTCGAGCGCCTCGCGCACGGGCAGCTTGCTGAGGGCCCCGCCGTTGTTCGGGCTCTGGAGGTTGATCGAAAGGTACGGGTTGATCGTGATGAAGTTGTTCCCGTCCGGCGAGACGTTGAGGTTCGGGTCATGCGACGCCACCGCAGTTGCGAGCGGTGCCGTCGGCACGACCTGGTCCCAGAACATGTCCTCGGTGCCGGCTTGGATCTCTTGTAGCGCGGTGGTCGCCTCGGCGACCCCCTCGGTGATCTGGACCTCATTGACGTAGGCCTTGCGGACATTGTCGGTGGAGGCACTCCACGCCGGGTCGCGTACCAGATCGATCGACGTGTTCGGGACGTAGCTCTTGATCGTGTAGGGACCGTCGGAGACGAAGTGTTGTGCGAGCTGCGCACTCCCCGGGACGTAAGAGAGCTCTTCCTTCGGCACCGGCGACGAGAACGGCAGCGACAGGATGTCGATGAAGTCCGAGGCCGGCTGGGTGAGCGTGAACTGCACGGTCTCCGGGCCCGTCGCCTTCACTCCGGCGATGTCGTGCGAGCTCATGAAGTTGTCGATGCTTGTCACGTCGCTGCCGACGTTGGCGAAGGCGTTGCAGTAGTCCTGCATGCCGACGATGGTCGCCTCGAAGTATCCGGGTGCCCCGGTCGGAGAGGCCGGGTTGCACAGGCGCTTCATCCCGGTCACTTCGTCCTGAGCGGTGATCTGACGGGGCGGGCTCGTGTCCCACATCGCGCCGGACCTGATGGTCACCGTGTAGGTCTTCCCGCCGTTGGTGATCGTCGGCGTGGCGGTGGCCAGGTCCGGCACGGGGTTGACCTCGGCTGCGAGAGTGGAGGCGGTCGGCCAGGTGTAGAGCTGGCGCGAGATGCCGCGGTCGAGGGTATAGGTCGCGTCGTAGTAGCCGTCAGCGGTGTCCATGAAGTCCACGTCGCCTTGTCCGACCAGCTTGAGGACTCCGCCGCGTTGGGCTCCGCTGGCGCTCGGCGTCGACGAGTTGCTCGACGAAGAGCACGCTGCCAGTAGCAGAGCAGCCATTGCCGTGGCGACACCTACCAGGAAGACCGACCTAAACCGTCCCATGAATTCCCCCTAGCTCTCGACCGCGCATTCGAGGTCCGAGTGGTCTATTGCCAGATGACAAAAACGTTACACTTCTGCGACCTTCTTCGCGTTGTGTTCATCTTCCGCTCAATAGACTGCGGTGATGCCCAGGGACGATGCCTCTGGTCGTCCCGAGCGGTCTTCTCGATCTCGCAATCGCAGCGAGCCGGCCATTCGCAACAACGACCGAACAATGCGAAGAGGCCCTGATCGTCCTCGTGACGGGATCAGTTCTGGCGGAACGAGCCGGCGCCGCATTCCGGACGGCGCGCGCACGCGGGGGATACCGCCGGTGCGCGCCGACAGGGTAGGCCCTGGCGACAAAGTTCGCCGCGCCCGAAAGGACGACCGCCCACAAAGGGACAGCCGCCCACAAAGGGACAGCCGCCCACAAAGGGACAGCCGCCCACAAAGAGATCGCCGTGCGCCGAGCCATGACCGGGTGCCTCACGCTGAAGACTCCGGTCGAGGCGATCGGGCGCGGCGGGACCTGAGAAGAACGAGCGACGACAGCGGTCCTCGAGCGCGGAGCAGCTCCCGCCGCGGGCAGGGCCAACCGGCGCGGGCCGCGGGCACCTCCCGGGGTTCGACCTCGCGAACGACCTCGAGGCCGACGAGGCCGGTGGCTCCGGAGCGAGCACGCGAACTCCCGCGTTCGTGGGGGAGCGTCGCCCGAAGGGGAGCGCGGGCGATGTCGCTTTCTGACGCTGAGGTCGCAGGCGCAGAGCGGAGCGCCGGGTCCCGCCCTTCGAGTCTCACGAAGCCTCTCAGCGCTCCTCGAAAGCGCGACGAGGACGTGTGGGTCCTCGAAGCAGTCGAAGGTCCGACACAAGAGCCGAGAACCAGGGGATCGCGAAAAGCTCCCGAATCGGCCACCGGGCCCGTCGCCCGGGCCCGTGCAAGCAGTCGGCCTGCGGGCACTTCACCACGCTCCAGGACCACCGAGGAGGTCACTCTTCCCAAAGACGTGGCCGAAGAGCTCACCGCCGCGGTCGGACGTGCACGCGGTCGCGACCTCGGGGGGCGTATGGAGCACGCGATCAGGGCGTACGAGCGTGACCGCTATCTGGAAGCGTTCAGGATCACACGGGCCCTCGCCGATCGCGTGCCCGAGTCGGCGGCGGTCCGTGAGCTTCATGGGCTCGTTTGCTACCGGCTGGGTCGATGGCGAGAGGCAGCGAAGCATCTCGAAGCCGCGAGGTCGTTCTCCGGCGACGATCCTTCACAACTCCCGGTGATCATGGATTGCCGACGCGCGATGGGACACCGCAACAAGGTCGACGCCCTCTGGAAAGAGCTCCGGGCAGCCTCACCGACGGCTGACGTCCTCGCTGAGGGGCGTCTCGTGCTGGCTGCTCACAGGGCTGAACAAGGCGAGCTCGATTCGGCGATCGAAGTGCTTGTGTCGGCAGGAGCCGCGCGCAAGCTTCGGCATCCAGCGGAGCGTCATTTGCGCCAGTGGTACGTGCTGGCCGACCTCTACGAGCGAGCGGGTGACTTCGCCCGCGCCCGCGAGCTCTTCGCAAGGGTCGCCGAAGCGGACCCTGATCTCGCCGACGCCGCACAGCGCTTCGCCGAGCTCGGCCGTACCAGGCGAAGGCGATAGACCCCCCGGCGAAACGATCGGAGCCGGCGAAAGCGGTTCGAGCCGAGCCCGACCCTTAACATCGCGTCCGGTGGCCTCCGGTTTGGTGGACCTGCGAAGCGACACCGTCACGCACCCGACGGACGAGATGCGGCGTGCGATGCACGACGCGGAGGTGGGCGACGACGGGTACGGAGAGGACCCGACGGTGCGCAGGCTCGAGGAAGAGTTCGCAGCACGGGTCGGCAAGCCGGCCGCGCTCTTCGTCCCCTCCGGGACCATGGCCAACCAGCTGTCGTTGCGTGTGCTGTGCCCCCGCGGGTCGCTCGTCGTGGCGGGTCGCAGACAGCACATCGTCATCTACGAGCACGGCGCGGCAGCGGAGAATTCGGGTGTCCAGTTCCACCTGGTCGACGACGCCGACGGAACGGTCGCGCCGAGGGACGTCACCTGGGCGATCGAGGCGAGCGCGCACCACCAGCCGAGTGTCGGCCTCGTCTGCATCGAGCACACGCACATGCCTGCCGGGGGAGTGCCTTGGAGCCTCGAAGCGCTCGCGTCGATCACGAGGGTCACTTCGGGATCGGGGGTGCCGGTTCACATGGACGGGGCGCGGCTGTTCAACGCAGAAGTGGCGACTGGCATCCGCGCCGAAGTGTTCGCGACCCAGTGCACGACGGTGATGACGTGCATGTCGAAGGGGCTGTGCGCGCCGGTCGGCTCGTTGCTGGCGGGTGCGGAGGAGGTGATCGAGGCCGCGAGGATCGAGCGCCAGCGCCTCGGCGGCGGCTTGCGCCAAGCCGGAGTCGTCGCCGCCGCGGGTCTTGTCGCTCTGCGGTCGATGATCGGCCGCCTCGAAGAGGACCACCACCGGGCGCGAAAGCTTGCGCAAGCGGTGGCGGAGCGCTGGCCGCACGCCGGGTGTGACCCCGAGGCCGTCCGGACCAACATCGTCGTCTTCGCTCACGACGACCCCGATGCGTTGTTCACCCACCTGCGCTCGCAGGGGATCCTCGGAGGGACCATCGCGCCCGGCATCTGTCGCTTGGTGACCCACCACGACGTGGACGACCCGGGCATCGAGCTCGCCTTGAAAGCGATCGCCGGCGCGCCTTGAAAGCGATCGCCGGCGCGCCCTGAAGACGATCATGGGCTCGCACCGAAGCGACGTTCGGCCCTGGGTCCGGGTCGTGACGCCCGGTAGGCTCAGTGCCATGGCCACAGACATCGAGGCGATTCTCGGGGACGAAGCCGAGTCCCTGCTCACCTACCAGTGCAAGGGAGTCACTGCCGACGAGCTCACGCTCCCCGGCCCTGACTACATAGATAAGGTCGTCCTGGCGACGGACCGCCCGATCCCGGTCGTCCGCAACCTCGCGACGCTCTACGGGCACGGGCGCCTGGGAGGGACCGGCTACTTGTCGATCCTGCCAGTGGACCAGGGGATCGAGCATTCCGCGGCCGCCAGCTTCGCCAAGAACCCCGCGTACTTCGACCCGGCGAACCTCGTCGAGCTCGCTCTCGCCGCGGGCTCCTCGGCCATCGCCACGACGCTCGGGGGACTGGGCATCGTGGCCAGGCGCTACGCGCACCGCATCCCGTTCATCGTCAAGCTGAACCACAACGAGTTCCTCCACTACCCGAACCGTTACGACCAGGTGATGTTCAGCTCGGTGCGCCAGGCCGCAGACCTCGGCGCAATCGGTGTGGGCGCGACCATCTACTTCGGCTCCGACGAGTCCGACCGTCAGCTCCAGGAGGTGAGGGCCGCCTTCGAGCAGGCGCACGACCTCGGGCTCTTCACCGTCCTGTGGTGCTACTTGCGCAACCCCGCCTTCAAGACCCCCGAGGTGGACTACCACCTCGCCGCGGACCTGACGGGTCAGGCGAACCACATCGGGGTCACGATCGAGGCGGACCTCATAAAGCAGAAGCAGCCCGAGAACAACGGCGGATACGAGGCGTTGTCCTTCGGCAAGACCGACCCGCTCGTGTACGACCAGCTGACCACGGACAACCCGATCGACTGGACCCGTTGGCAGGTCCTGAACTGCTACGCGGGCAGGGTGGGTCTCATCAACTCGGGCGGCGAGTCCAAGGGCGGCGCTGACCTCGCCCAAGCGGTTCGCACTGCGGTCGTGAACAAGCGCGCCGGCGGCACCGGCCTCATCGTGGGGCGCAAGGCGTTCCAGCGCCCGATGGCAGAAGGAGTGGAGATCCTCCACGCCGTCCAAGACGTCTTCCTGGACAGCTCGGTCACGATCGCCTGACTCACGAAGCCGGCCCGTCGAGGGGGTCGGCTACCTGCGCAGTATGATCCTCACAGAAGCCGCAAAGACGCGCACCGTGCCCGAGCTGGGCGCCAGGGGAACCTGGGCTGCCTCGCAAGGGAGCGGAGAAGGTAGATACGGAGGTTCGGTGTCCACCGCGACACAGCCACCCACGATCGAGCTGGACCGGGTCGTAATCCGGTTCGCCGGTGACTCCGGCGACGGCATGCAGCTGACCGGGACGCAATTCACCTCAGTCAGCTCACTCTTCGGCAACGACACTGCCACCTTGCCCGACTTCCCGGCGGAGATCCGCGCTCCGGCAGGGACGCTCGCCGGAGTGTCGGCATTCCAGGTCCACATCTCGGACCACGACATCCTCACCCCGGGCGACTCTCCGAGCGTGCTCGTGGCGATGAACCCGGCGGCGCTCAAGGCGAACCTCCCGGCGGTCACCAACGGGGGCACGCTCATCGTCAACGTCGACGCGTTCGACGAGCGCGCCTTCGAGAAGGCCGGGTACTCCTCGAACCCTCTCACCGATGGCAGCCTCTCGGGTTACACCGTGTACGAGGTGCCGATGACCTCTTTGACCCTGGAGGTGGGCAAGGAGGTCGGGGTGAAGCCCCGCGACGCCGAACGCGCGAAGAACTTCTTCGCCCTCGGTCTCATCAGCTGGCTCTACAGCAGGCCTGTCGACGGAACCCTCGACTGGATCGCCAAGCGCTTTTCGTCGAACCCTGCGATCTCCGACATCAACACCCGCGCCTTTCGCGCCGGTCACGCATTCGGTGAGACCGCCGAGCTGTTCGAGTCGAACTACCAGGTGCGCCCGGCGCTGCTCGACCCGGGCACCTATACCAACATCACCGGCAACACGGCTCTTGCGTGGGGCTTGATCGCCGCGTCGCATCAGGCAAAGTTGCCACTGTTCCTCGGCTCGTACCCGATCACACCCGCATCCGACATCCTCCACGAGCTCTCGAAGCACAAGGAGTTCGGCATCCGAACCCTCCAGGCCGAGGACGAGATCGCCGGCATCGGGGCTGCGATCGGAGCCGCCTTCGGCGGCTCCCTGGCCGTGACGACGACGAGCGGGCCCGGCATCGACCTCAAGTCCGAGTCGATCGGAATGGCGGTCAGCCTCGAGCTGCCGCTCCTGGTCATCGACATTCAGCGCGGTGGGCCGTCCACGGGACTTCCGACCAAGACCGAGCAGTCCGATCTGCTCCATGCGATGTACGGACGCCACGGCGAGTCACCCGTGCCGATCATCGCCCCGCGCACGCCCTCTCAGTGCTTCGATGCCGCGATGGAGGCGGCGCGCATAGCGGTCACCTATCGCACACCGGTGCTGCTTCTCTCCGACGGGTACCTGGCAAACGGTTCAGAGCCCTGGCGCCTTCCCGAGGTGGAGAATCTTCCCGAATTGGCGGTGGATTTCGCCTCCGAGCCGAACCACACCGACGAGGACGGACAGAGAGTCTTCTGGCCTTACGTGCGCGACGAGCGCACCCTCGCACGGCCCTGGGCACTTCCGGGCACCCCGGGACTCGAGCACCGCATCGGCGGCCTGGAGAAGGCTGACGGGTCAGGAAACGTCTCCTACGACCCCCAGAACCACGAGAGGATGGTGCACCTTCGCGCTGCCAAGGTGGCGGGGATCGCAAAGGACATCGGTCCCGTCGAGGTCGACGACCCCGACGGTCTCGGCGGTGCACCCGTGCTCGTGCTCGGATGGGGCTCCACCTACGGAGCCATCGCCGCCGGCGCTCGGAGAGTGCGGGCAAGGGACTTGAGAGTGGCTCATGCGCATCTTTTCCACCTCAACCCCTTTGCCGAGAACCTCGGTGAGGTGCTGCGGTCGTACCCACAGATCCTCGTTCCCGAGGCGAACCTCGGACAGTTGGTGAAGCTGGTGCGGGCCGAGTTCCTCGTGGACGCCAAGTCGCTCACGAAGGTCCAGGGAGTGCCGTTCCGTGCAGCGGAGATCGAAGAGGCGGTGCTCGCGATGCTCGGTGTGGAGCAGCAGGTGAGCCCGGCAGATGAGGACGTGGCGAGCTGATGACGGACACACAGGTGCCCACGACCACCCGAAAGGACTGGACCTCGGACCAGGAGGTCCGCTGGTGCCCGGGATGCGGGGACTACTCGATACTCGCCGCGGTCCAGATGCTCATGCCCGAGCTCGGAGTGCGCCGGGAGAACACCGTCTTCGTCTCGGGGATCGGGTGCGCGGCTCGGTTCCCCTACTACATGAACACCTACGGCATGCACTCGATCCACGGGCGTGCCCCGGCGATCGCGACGGGGCTCGCGGTCACGCGCCCTGATCTCGACGTATGGGTGGTCACAGGTGACGGCGACTCCCTCTCCATCGGGGGCAACCACCTGATCCACGCGCTGAGGCGCAACGTGAACCTCACGATCCTGCTGTTCAACAACCAGATCTACGGGCTCACAAAGGGCCAGTACTCGCCGACCTCCGAGCAGGGCAAGGTCACCAAGTCCACGCCTTTCGGCTCCCTCGAGACCCCCTTCAACCCGATCAGCCTCGCCCTGGGGGCCGAGGCGACATTCGTCGCACGCACCCACGACATGGACCGCAAGCACATGCAGGAGATGTTCCGGCGGGCCCACGAGCACACCGGTGCGGCGTTCGTCGAGATCTACCAGAACTGCAACGTCTTCAACGACGGAGCCTTCGAGAAGATCACCGGCCGCGACGTGCGCTCGGACAACCTCATTCCTCTCGTCCACGGCGAGCCGATTCGCTTCGGCGCCGATGCGCAGCACGGGGTCGTGCTCGACACCGACGGCCGCCTGCGGGTGGCGGAGGTCGCCGAGGTGGGGGAGGAGGCGCTTCTCGTCCACGACGAGAAGCGCGAGGACCCCGGACTCGCGTTCCAGCTTTCTCGCTTGGCCCGCGGGCCCTTCGAGCCGACGCCGATCGGGGTCTTCCGAGCGGTCGAGCGCACCGAGTACGGCGACGCCATGCAGCGACAGCTCGTCGAGGCCAACGAGCGAAGAGGCCCCGGAGACCTCGCCGACCTGCTCGAGTCAGGTGGGACCTGGACCGTGGAGGAATCCGCTTCTTAGGGGCGTCTCCTCCTAGGACGCCGCTTCCCGGGACACCTCGAGGTCCGGGCCGACCAGAGGTCTCGGCCGCCCGAGCAGGTAGCCCTGGGCCTGGTCGCACCCCGTGCGCTTGAGCTCGGCGAGCTCGATCTCGGTCTCGACTCCCTCACCGACTACCGAGAGCCCGAGCGTGTGGGCGAGCTCGACGACGGCTCCCACCATCGAGAGGCTCTGGTCGTCTCGTCCCAGGCGCGAGATGAAGCTTCGATCGATCTTCAGGTCGTCGACGGGAAGCTCCGCCAGGTACGACAGCGACGAGTAGCCGGTCCCGAAGTCGTCGATGGCGAGGCGAGCGCCGAGAGCCTTGAGCGACTCGAGGGCTGCACGCGACCCGCCGTCGGTGGTGACGAGGATGCTCTCGGTCAGCTCGAAGGTGACAGAGCTCGGGGGCAGACCCGTGCTCGTCAGTACCCCGATCACGTCCTGAACGAGGTTCGGAGCAGTGAGCTGGCGCCCCGAGAGGTTGATGGACACCCCAACTTCGTGGCCGGCGTCGCGCCACGATCGACAGGCTTGGCAAGCCGTCTGCATGACCCATCTGCCCAGGTCCACGATCAGCCCGGTCTCCTCGGCGATCGGGATGAACTCAGCGGGACCGACGTTCCCGAGTCCCGCATGGTTCCAGCGGAGCAGGGCCTCCATCGTGACCAGGTCCTCGGAGTGAAGGTTCTTCACGGGCTGGTAGTGCACCTGCATCTCCCCGCGCTCTAGCGCACGGTGAAGCGCGTTCGTCACTTCGACGCGCCTTTGCCGCCCTTCGTCGACAGCCGGTTCGTACAGCTCGTACCTGGCGCGGCCGCGTTGCTTGGCGAGGTACATGGCTGCATCGCCTTGTGAGATGAGCACCTCGGGTTCGTCGCCGGGACGTCCGATCGCGATCCCGATGCTCGCAGAGGTGAAGAGCTCTTGCCCCCCGATCGTGAAGGGCTCGTTGAGTGCGTCGATCACGCGTCTGGCCACCGTCGCGGACTCGGCTTGTGGAGTGCCCAGGTCCTCGCAGAGCAACACGAACTCGTCGTCGCCGAACCGCGCCGCCGTGTCGCTCGGCCTGACGAGCCGTTGCAGCCTCCTCGCCACCTCCACCAGCAAGCTGTCGCCGGCCGAGTGCCCGAGGACTTCGTTCACGGTCTTGAAATTGTCGATGTCGGCGAACAGGACCGCGACTGAAGTATCTCGCCTGGCCGAGGCGTTGAGGGCGTGGGACAAGCGGTCCAGGAGGAGCGGACGGTTGGCGAGGCCCGTCAGGGCGTCGTGGAGCTGCTGGTGCGCGAGGCGTGCCTGCCCGGCAGCGACCTCGGCTTGCAGGCGCTGTTTCTCCGAGTCGTACTGCTTGGCCATCTCCACGAGCGAGGCGTCACAGCCTGCTCTGGCAATGGCAATTACCTCGGAGACCGTGCGGTCGTCGACACCGAGGTGAGCCGCTTCCTCCTCGATGACCTCGGCCACGACCGTGCGCCAGTGCAAGGCAAGCTTGGTGAGCTCGGCCAGCGGCAGGACGCCGTGAAGGGGGGCACTTCCCTGTTCCTCCCAGGTTGCAGATTCCTCCTCTGAGACGGGCTGCCCTGTGGTGAGGAATCTCGCCAGAGCGAACGTCGCCGACGACCCGATTCGCAGGACCTCGCGCCCGATCTGCTCGTTGTGGAGGGCGGCCTGAGTGTCTGCGCCGCTGGTTCGAGAGCTCGAGGTTCGCCACCTACCGGCGACGGTGGCGGCAACCTCGCTGATCCGCACGGACAGAGCTGTGCCGAGGGCGACGCGGGCGGCGTCGGCCAGGGCATCCTCGCTTGCGGGTGACGGGCGAGACAGGAGCGCCATTGCTACTCCCCGTTACCGGGTGCGGGATGACGAGAACAAGGGTGTATTTCGGCCCCCACGAAGGGTTAATCGTCACAAAGCCGCTCCGTCTTGAGTGCGTGATCATCGGCTACACGCCCTCAACTCTGCGTCGTCTCGCGCCGATATCGAGGGGGGCACCCGGTCTGCGGGGTGGACCAGGTGCCTTCGGGGGGCAGAGGAACAGGGTGGACGCGGCGAAGCGGCGGCCTCATCGGCCGCGGCGAAGGGTGTCGCCGCGTCCCCCGTTCCTTCTCGGAAACCGTTGCGAGTTTGGGAGCCGAAGCCTCGCCGGAGCCCCTTCAGTCCTCGAGCGGCCTGAAGACCATGCCTGTGCGCGGCTTGGGATGGAAGTAGGTGCTCTTCGGTGGCATTCGTCTGCGAGCATGCGCCCAATCGGAGATCTGGGCCACGCTGACCGGCCGCAGGAGAAGTGCCGCCTCGGCGCGCCCGTCCTTCACCGAGGTCATCGCCTCGGACCAGCCGTGGCTGTACGAGACGGTGACCTCGGGCAGCTTCGCGAGCGCGACGGCCACAAGGCTCGAGTCCAGGTCGGAGGAAGCGGCGCTACGGGTCTCCGGACGGGGTGTGAGCGCCCACGCCTCGCCATGCGTGACGAGGGTGAGGGTCGCGGAGCTCACTAGATCGCCCACGACCTGTTCGCTCGCCTCACCGGCACGCTCGTATTCGAACCAGTCCGAGAGACCCTCGGGCAGCCGGGCATGGTTCGGCACGCCGTTCAGCAGCCTGTGGATCGCCCCCACCGAGAGTTGGTCCTCGGCGAGCTCGACTACGAGGGCCATGACGAAGTCGTAGCCTCCGGGCTGGTTCCCCGAGGCGCGCCGTTCTGCCCTGTACGCGCACGCCGTCTCGTAGCGGTGATGTCCGTCGGCGATGACCACCGGCGACTGCGCCACGGCGCCCGAGACGGAAGCAATCGCGTCGGGATCGTCGACGACCCACAGCTGGTGGACGACCCCTTGATCGTCCGTAGCCTCACGCTCGGGGTCACCCGAAGGCTCGAACGTCTCGGAGAGGCCCTGTGTGAGCGACAGGCCCCAGATCGGCGACAGGTTGGCACGACACGCGCGAAGAAGGTCGAGCCGGTCGCTCATGTCCTTGGGGATCGTCTGCTCGTGGGGGAGCACGTCACCTCCGTCGGGCTCGCACGCAAGAGCCCCCATCACTCCTGTCGTGACCCCGCCCCCGGGTTCGATCATCCGGTAGGCGTACATCGAGGGTACGGAGTCACGGTGCACGATGCCCCGGTCCAGCCACGAGCGCAGCAGTCGTGCAGCAGCTTGGTACTTGTCCAAGCCGCCCGCCGAGTCGTCCTCGGGCAGCTCGACGTGGATCGAGTTCGCCTCGTGGCGGGACGCCAGCTGCGCGCGCTCCTCGGGGCCGACGACGTCGTAGGGCGGCGCGATCACTTTGTCCAGCGGGACGGTCGGGTCGTAGCGAAGGCCCGAGAAGGGCTCGAAGCGTGGCACGACCACTGCGTACCACACTCTTAGAATGCCTTCGTGACGTCCGGGGACTCTCCGTCGGGACCCGGGGAGGGAACCGATGAGTCTCTCGACCGAATCCTCACGGTTCCCAATGCGATCACCAGTGCGCGCCTGGCTTGCGTACCGGTCTTCTGCTGGTTGCTCTTCGGTGCCCACCGCCAGACAGCGGCGGCCGTGCTCCTGGCGGTCCTCGGTGCGACGGACTTCGCAGACGGGTACGCGGCGCGACGCTGGAAGCAGGTGTCGACGGTGGGAAAGGTCCTCGACCCCACTGCAGATCGCGTCCTTGTGGCGACGGCGGTGATCTCGGTCATGGTTCAAGGTGCGGTGCCGTTGTGGTTCGGCCTCGCGACCGTGGTTCGCGAGGCTCTTGTCTCGGCGACCGTGATAGCCCTCGGGCTCCTTGGTGCCGAACGCATCGATGTCCTCTGGGTCGGGAAGGCCGGTACCTTCGGCCTGATGTTCGCCTATCCCGCTTTTCTCCTTGCCCACGGCACGGCAGGCTGGCAGCATCCGATCGAGGTGCTGGCATGGGTGGGCGGTATCGGGGGGCTGACCCTGGCCTGGATCGCGGCCCTCTTCTACGTTCCTGCAGGACGGGCCGCACTGCGTGCCGGACGCGCCGGACGCCGTGAAATGATGCTCCCGTGAAGGCCGTGATCATGGCCGGTGGGGAAGGCGCCCGGCTCCGTCCACTGACCTCGAACCAGCCGAAGCCCATGCTCCCCATGGCCAACACCCCGATGATGGAGCACGTCGTGGCGCTGTTGAGACGGCACGGCTTCGACGAGGTGGTGGTGACCGTCGCGTTCATGGCCAACGTCGTGCGCAGCTACTTCGACGACGGGTCCGAGTTCGAGGTCAAGATGGCGTACGCGACCGAGGAGACGCCCCTCGGTACTGCGGGATCCGTCAGGAATGCCCGCGAGCAGCTCGACGAGCGCTTCGTCGTGATCTCCGGCGACGTCCTCACCGATATCGACCTCGGTGCACTCCTCGACTACCACGTGTCGAAGGGCGCTTTGGCGACGATCGCGTTGAAGGCGGTGGAGAACCCCCTCGAGTTCGGCATAGTGATCACACGCGACGACGGGTCGATCGACCGCTTCCTCGAAAAGCCCAATTGGGGCCAGGTGTTCAGCGACACGGTGAACACAGGCATCTACGTGCTGGAGCCCGAGATCTTCGACTACATCCCCGAAGGGAGGCCAGTCGACTTCTCCGAGGAGGTCTTCCCGGCTGTCCTCGCCGGGCGAAAGCCCCTATTCGGTTATGTAGCGGGCGGCTACTGGGAGGACGTGGGGACCCTCGGGGCGTATCTGCGCGCGCACCAGGACATACTCGACGAAAAGGTCCGTGTCGCCATGACGGGATTTCAGCTTCGACCAGGAGTCTGGCTGGGAAAGGGGGCAGAGGTGGACCCGTCGGCCACCATCTCGGGCCCCGCCCTCATCGGTGACAACTCCCACGTAGGCGCCAATGCGCATCTCGGGGAGTACTGCGTGATCGGGGCCAACGTTCGCATCGGCGAAGGAGCGTCCGCGATCCGCACGGTCATCCATGACAACGGATTCGTCGGTCCGATGGTGCGGCTCGACGGAAGCGTTCTCGGCCGCTCCTGCGATCTCCGCCAGGGCGCGCGCTGCGAAGACGGAGTAGTTCTCGGAGACGACACGTTCGTGGGTGCCCACGCGGTGATCAAGTCCGGGGTGAGGGTCTACCCCTTCAAGACGGTCGAGTCGGGAGCGATCGTCAACACCTCGATCGTGTGGGAGTCGCGCGGCGCCCGGACATTGTTCGGGCGGGGAGGGATCACCGGTCTGGCCAACGTCGACATCTCGCCGGACCTGGTGATGCGTCTGTCGATGGCGTGGGCGAGCACGCTCGAGAAGGGTGCAACGATAACTGCGTCGAGGGACACCTCGAGGGCTGCACGCGTGCTGAAACGGGCGATCATGGTCGGCTGCAACGCGGCGGGTGTGAACGTAGACGACCTCGAGGTCGCCACCGTCCCGGTGACACGGTTCCAGGTGCGCACGGGCCCCTCCTTGGGCGGCATCACCGTGCGGTTGGTCGAAGACGATCCCCAGTCGGTGACGATCCGGTTCTTCGACGCAGAAGGAATCGACGTCACCGAGTCGAGTCAACGAAAGATCGAGAGGCTTTACCACCGCGAGGAGTTTCGCCGCGCGCTCGGATCCGAGATCGGCGACATCGGGTTCCCGCCGCGAACTCTCGAGTACTACACCGCAGCCATGACGAGCGCCGTCGACGTCGATGCGATCGCGCGCGCCGGTTTCAAGCTGGTTCTCGACTACTCCCTCGGGTCCGTCAGCTTCGTCATGCCGAACGTCCTCGCCAAGTTGGGATCGGACGTACTCGTGGTCAACCCTTACGCGGTGACATCCTCCGTCATCACACGCGACCGAGCCTCGGCTGCGAGCCATGTGTCGGACCTAGTGCGCGCTTCGGGCGCACACCTAGGCGCGGTGATCGACCCCGGAGGGGAGCGCCTGATCCTGATCGACGACGAGGGTCGGGTCCTGAGCGACGACGAGGCTCTGCTGGTCATGCTGGAGCTGGTGGTCTCGACCGTCCCCGGAGCTTCGGTGGCTCTGCCGGTGGCCGTCCCGACTGCCGCCGAGCAGATCTGCTCCTCTGCGGGCGCCGAGATCACATGGACGAAGCTGTCCTCGAACCACTTGATGGAGGTGGCGAGCAGCGGGGGAGTGTGCTTCGCGGGGAGCCAACTCGGCGGATTCATCTTCCCCCGCTTCCTGCCTGCCTTCGATGCCGTCGCGACCCTGACCCAATTGCTGGCCATGCTGGCAACAACGGGAGAGCGCCTTTCCAAGCTCTCCCAGTCGCTTCCCCCCATACACGTCGCCCACGAGGAGGTGGCCACACCGTGGGAGCAGAAGGGCACGGTCATGCGAACGGCCGTGGAGCGGGCCAAGGGAAAGAGCGTCATCCTCGTCGACGGCGTGAAGCTTCCGGAACCGGACGGTTGGACCCTGGTCCTCCCCGACCCCGAAGAGCCGTTGACCCATGTCTGGGCAGAAGGGCCCTCGGACGCCGCTGCCAGCGAGCGCGCTCAGGAGCAGGCTGCGTTCATAAGGCAGAGCCTGCGCTGACCGAAGTAGGGTCCGGGAAATGACAGTGCCGAGTGATCTGCGCTACACGTCCGACCACGAGTGGGCGCGTCTGGAGAGCGGGGTGATCCGAGTCGGCATCACGGACTACGCGCAGGACGCCTTGGGCGATGTCGTGTTCATCTCCTTGCCCGAGGTGGGCGCGCAGGTCGAAGCCGGCGGGGTGCTCGGCGAAGTCGAGTCGACGAAATCGGTCTCGGAGATCTACGCGCCCCTGGCGGGCGAGGTGAAGGCGGTGAACGGGTCGCTCGGCGAGGCGCCCGAGAAGTTGAACACCGATCCGTACGGCGAGGGCTGGATCTGCGAGATAGCTCCTGCCGATGGGACCTCGTTCGGCGGCCTCCTCGCAGCGCCCGAGTATGAGCAACTCATCTCCGAGTAGCAGACCCTCGGGCTGCACGGGGAAGCCGAGGTCGCGTGGTGGAGGGCGTGGTCCGGACGGCCTGGGGACCAGGGAGGGGACGGAGTAGCTTGGAGAGCGTGTTCTGCAACAACTGCGGGCATCGCAACCCACCGGACGCGAACTTCTGCTCGTCGTGCGGGTCCGTGCTGACGGCTCAGAGCTCGGATACGACCGTGACGCTGCATCCGGTCGACTCTCAAGGCGAGTCCGGGGAAGAAGATCTCACGGTCACGCTGTCGGACCGCCCTAGCGGCGCCGGCCTGCTGGTGGTGAAGCGGGGACCCAACGCCGGGGCCCGCTTCGTGCTCGACGCCGACGTGACGCGGGCGGGACGTCACCCCGAGAGCGACATCTTCCTGGACGACATCACCGTGTCGCGACGCCATGCCGAATTCGTTCGAAAGGACTCGGGCTACTCGGTCCGCGATGTCGGATCACTGAACGGGACTTACGTGAACCGCGAGCGAATCGAGGACTGCCCGCTCTCCTCGGGCGACGAGGTGCAGATCGGCAAATTCAAGTTGGTCTACCTGGCTGCCGCGGACGAGTGACCGGGACGAAGGCATGAGCGGGCGAACCTACCTTTCCATCGGCGACGTCCTCACTCTTCTGCGTCGCGAATTCCCGGATGTGACCATCTCGAAGATTCGGTTCCTCGAGAGCCAAGGGCTGGTCAACCCCGAGAGAACGCCGTCCGGGTACCGAAAGTTCTACGAG
>DAIQQK010000181.1:0-5612 GCA_036786835.1 Acidimicrobiales bacterium
TCATACGCGTCACATCCGTAGCGCAGTTTCCGTTGAGGTTGGCCATCAAGATGAGTTCGGTAGAGCGCAACCTCGGGTTGTGATGTGGTGCACGTGGTACGGGATTCCCGGGTTCACGCTCCACATCAGACGCACGCGCCATTGACAATTTCGGTCACTCGCGGTTCATTGTGGTCAACCGAAATTGCCGATTGACGCTGCGTGTATTGCAAAGATGCAGGCGGGGGAGTTGGGCCCCTTTTTGTTGCCAAGGTGAGGATCGCGGGTTCGAATCCCGTCGTCCGCTCCAAGAAAGTCCAGGTAGTGGACGGTGCGAGAGGCCGAAATGGGCCTCTCGTGGCGCGTTTGAGAGCGAGGCGCACCACATTTGCACCACACACCACATCTTGGTGTTTTTCGGTGGGGTTGTTGGGTGTTTTTCGGGGGTGGGCCGTTGACCCTTATCTTTGCGTGTCAGGGTCATCCGACCCGAGCGTTTCCCCCGGCAAACCGCGGGCGGGTGGTCGATGTTCGACTCCACTAGCGCCCACTCGAAGTGTTGGGGAGAGAGCAGCCTCGACGCACAAGCCACGGCAATGGGCCGCGCACAGTCCAAGAACACGGCGTCGAGGGCCTGGTCAGAACCCTATGACACGGCCCGGGTTTCCTAGAGCCTCTCCAGGCTTCCCGGGTCGAATCACTTCGCCGCTGCTGCTTTCAACAACTCATCGATTCGCAAGAGGGCGGGAGTCCGGCCCACCAGCTGTAGTTCTAATACTTTGTCCTCAACTCTTGAGGGTACCGATCCAGCCTGGTTGCCCGTTTCAGTCGCAACCTGATTGTGCCGTCTGAACGCTTTACCCAGTCGCTGATTGAGGCGGATGGCGGAGCGCAAGGGTCCCTCTCCGGCACCGGGTGTCTCAGTTGGTACTTGGTCCTTATTCATCTCCACTCTTCGCCAGAGCGTGATCGTCTTGGAACCGACAAGTTCTGGATCACTCCTCCCTACCCTCTTGAAAACTCCTGATTCATAGCCGGCAAGAACCTTCACTCCTGTGCGACGATGATCCGGGGCACCTCCTTGACCCGTTTCTTCACTCTTTCGAAGCACCTCCAGGTACAGGGGATTCCATACAAGCTCCCAGTGGAGTTTGAGCGAACCAGCCCCCCGTCTGGTCGACCGGTCACCCCTTCCAGTGTGGTATTTGAGGGCACGATATGACGTCAAGGCCAAGATGCCACGTTTATCGTTGTAGACCCACGCCTCATGCAGCAGTCGTTCACCATTGATCAAGA
Organism: Acidimicrobiales bacterium; assembly: GCA_036786835.1. Lineage (GTDB taxonomy): Bacteria > Actinomycetota > Acidimicrobiia > Acidimicrobiales > UBA8190 > Bog-564. Next base: position 1,276 of record DAIQQK010000181.1, read on the forward strand.
TGGCTTCGATGCGACTCTCTTCGATGTCCGCGAAATTGAGCTTCGACTCTAGGTACGTGCTCCCCACCACCCGCACCTGATTAGTCATCTGTCCGTTATCGAAGTATCGAGCTTCCCATCGACCAGCCGGATCCTGAAACCAACCAGTTTCGGAGCCCGGCTGAGCACCGCAGTTCTCACAAGTCTTCGTTCCGGGACGAAGGGCGGCATTACAATGATGGCACTGTTCAGAAAGATCGCTCCCAGATCCGTCCGTCGATGCCGTTGGCGGTGGTGAGGACGATCCAAGCACGATCCCTGGCGCCGGGGTAGCCGGTGGGGGTGGAGCCGGTGGCGGTGGGGTCGCTGCTGGGGGTGACAGGACGACATTCAGAGCACCGGGTGGTTCTGAGTATGAACCGATGCCACTGTCTCGAACTAGCGGCGTCGCCTCACCATCTTTGAGGAAGCGCTCTTCGTGAATCCCAAAAGGGTCTGGATGCCAGCCATTCTTTTCCACCGCGCTCGCCGGAGATGGGGTAGCTGGTGGCGGTGGTGAGGATGGTCCAATCAAGATCGCTGGCGCCGGGGTATCCGGTGGCGGTGGGGGTGGAGCCGGTGGGGATGACAGGACGACATTCAGAGCACCGGGTGGTTCTGAGTATGAACCGATGCCACTGTCTCGAACTAGCGGCGTCGCCTCACCATCTTTGAGGAAGCGCTCTTCGTGAATCCCAAAAGGGTCTGGATGCCAGCCGTCCAACCTCATGATGCTCCCCCACCCTATGGTCGCTGGCTACGAGCGACCAACGTGTTGCACTGGTCAGGAACTGACTGGGAGTCAAATCTTCCTTCCTTGACCTTACACTTGGTCCGAGAATCAGACTTATTGCTCCCTTTGCCACTCGGGAGCCAGCCTTGATCAGTCCAACTGTCATGCCGGCGCGCTTTGGATGCCAATGACCCAAGTTGGGGCCGTCCCTTCGTCAATGTTGATGAGGTCACGTCGGGTCGATTGAGGCAGGAGGCGAGTCGTCGACCGTTATACGCCGATCCCGTTGATCTTCCCCACGACGTCCACGTGGGTGACGTTCTGTGCGGGCTCGGGAGCGCCCGACAGCGATGGGGGAGGGTCCCGTTGACTGCTCAAGGGCCGACTGGGTCCATTACGAGTCTTTGCGCCCGTCGCCTGCGCTGGCCGAGACTGCCGACGAGGGTCCTCCGGCGGGGATCGTGTCGATCCGGATGGTGTCTCGGAGTTTGAAGGCGATGTCGGTGCCAAACGCCGCTGACTGTGCTAATCGACGAGTGACGAGGTCCTCTTGGCCTTGGTGCTCGTTGACGCCCGGAGGTGGATGTCTTCGCCGTGTCATCCCAGCAGGCTGAGAACCTCGATCTCGACCCGCTCAGACGCCGCAAGGTGGCGCGTGCAAGGCCCTAGCTCACGTGCCGAAGGTACGCTCCAGATGGTCGAGGCGCTCCTTGACGTCGCCAATCCCCACGGTTACCCGGCCCACACGGGCGACTACGACGGCGAGATCTTCGACGCTACGGGTCTGGCGACGCCTGAGGTTCTCGCCCGAGTGGAGTTCGAGGCGGGAGCGGGCATGGCCGGGTATTGGGAGGGGATCTTCCCCGGCGAAGTTCCTACCGGAGCCGACAAGGTCTTGCCGCAGCTTCTGACGACCGACACGATTGACCTGGAAGGCAACAAGATCCGGGTCATCAAGATCGGTCAGGCGGATACCGCCGAATCGACTGTGCTCCACGTTCCGTCGCTGGCCGCGGTCATCACCGGGGATTTGGCCTACAACGAAGTGCACATGATGACGGCGGAATGCGGTGAAGCCGAACGGCAGCAGTGGATCGCCAACCTGGACGCGGTTGCTGCCCTCAATCCCACCTTCGTTGTCGCCGGGCACAAGAAAGTCGAGAACGACAACGATCCGAAGATCATCGGAGAATCCCAGCAGTACCTGCGCGACTTCTCCCGGATCGTGACTGAGGAGACCACGGCAGCTGGCATCATCGCCCGAATGGTCGAACGGTATCCCGACTGGGGAAACCTCCGCACGCTCTGGCACTCCTCGCGGACAGTCATCGCAAAGAAGGATGGCTAGCTGTACCAGTGTTCGGAAATGTCTGTGGCCTAAGCCGGATACATCACCCCCGGTAGGACCTGAGAGGAACCCCGACCCACCCGGTATGGCGCGGCCGCAATCCTATTGCTGTCAATTCCCGTTCAAATGGCATGGGTGAGGCGCTCTCTTGGCTGGACCTCCGGTTGCCGGTCCATGAGCCCGACGTGGCGGCCGACGGCAATGCGACACCTTCGCGGCGCGACGTGGCCGAGCGGGCGGGCCACACGGGCACGAGGGGAGGGGTGGATATGGGGCGGGTGGAGGTTGGGCACGCTCTCGTTACGTCAGAGTCCGATCCGGGGTTCGATGCTCCGGCGCCATCTCTCGAATCGGTATCGAACGCCGCTCTCCTCCTGGTCCTTGCCTTGTTCGAACCTGGTGAATCCGCTGCGATAGTCGGGGAAGAACTTTGTGCAATGAAAATCCTCGAGAACCTGAGTGATGAAGAGCTCGTCGGCTCGGTCGATTGTTTCTGCAAATACGAAGGCCCCTCCGATGACCCACACATCCTTGTTGGGGTGGCTCTTCATCAGCTCAGTCAAAGTGGCGATTGATTCAAAGCCGGACCTTAGGCGACTCTGCTCGCGGGTCAGCACGTAATTGTCCCGATCGTGCAGTGGGGCTGAGAACTCGCTGTACGTGGCCCAGCCCATGACTATGAGTCCGGTCGTGGTCTGGCTTTCGAAGTAGGCAGCATCGCCGGGCAACTTCCAAGGAATGCCCTTGTCGGTGGCGATACCCCTGTTCGTGTCCATGGCAGCAATCAGGCGGATCATGGAGAGGTAGTCTTTCGAGCGCGATCAGAAAGCAGAGTCAGTCTGACTCGGGTGAACACATCGTTCGGACCGTGGGCGAAAGGCCACCTGCGGTATGACGAGTTGGGGCTGACCGAAGACAACTTCATTGTGGTTCCCGACGTTAGCTCTTTCCCATAACCGCCGACAGATACGTAGCGGGAGGTGCCGACATGACGAATTCCTTCGATCCAGAGGTTCCACCAAGCGGGAACGGTTGCGTGGAGTGTCTCGACTCTGGCGGTTGGTGGCTACACCTACGACGGTGCACGGAGTGCGGCCACATTGGATGTTGCGACAACTCGCCCAGCCGGCACGCGACCGCGCATGCGAACTCGTCAGGGCACTCTGTCATCCGCAGCTTCGAGCCAGGCGAGGATTGGTTTTGGAACTACCGAACAAACGAATACATGGAAGGGCCTCACCTCGCACCCCCGCAGCATCATCCCCTCGACCAACCCGTGCCTGGACCCGCTGGACGGGTTCCCGCCAACTGGCAAGACCTTTTGGTGGAATCGTGACGACGCGATGGGTCGCGACCGCCTTGGGGGTCCGGAAGTCCTCCAGACGCGGACCATCTGCACTTGGGGCCTCCAGCGTCGTTCCCGGAGGGCATCCGGTCTTCGCCACGGCCTTGCCCAGGGCCGAGAAATGGTTTCGTCGCACCTCGTAGGAGATCTCTGGTGTGACGCTCGACTGGAACTCCGTTGAACCCACGAGGTCGGTGAACAGCGCAATGACGTTGTCGGTGGTCACCGATGCTCCCATCCCACGTTGACACTTCTACCGTAGGCGACCAGGGGATTCGTCTGCAGGGCGAGGGCGACATGGTGCCGGTCATAGTAGAGCGCGGGTGCTGAGATCATTTCGACCGTGATGTGCGAAGGGTGTGTTTGTCGACGTGGTGTGACAGGGTTTTGTCACAGGCAGCCAGGTAGACCCGACACAGCAATCAGACGAACCCTCGAGGTTGCCGACGACGCCCCCGATATTTTGGGACGTCGCGGTCTTCTTGCTCTCCATTCGCCCCCCAGCGAGCCGCGTCGCGTGCTACGGGCGGTCAGGGATCGCCGCCTCCGATCCTGACTTCAGCCCTTGTCGACCTTCTTCAGGGCACCGTATCCACGCTCGATGGCTGCCGTGATGATGGCCTCGAAGTCCTTGTCCGTCAGCACATGGGGTATCCCCATGGAAGAGGCTCGCCAGTACAGCTCGGCCAGCCATTCGAGAAGCTCCAGGCGGTGTATGGCCTGATCCATGGTTGAGCCGTAGGCAACCGAACCGTGGTTCTGCATCATGGCGGCGTTCCGCCCCTTCAGTGCTTCGATGACATTGTCGGCCAACTCCTGAGAGCCAAAGGTGGCGTAGGGTGCCGTGCGGGGCGTGCCTCCCAATTCCAAACAGCTGTAGTGCAGTGCCGGTA
>DAIQQK010000182.1:0-5590 GCA_036786835.1 Acidimicrobiales bacterium
CATGGTGAGCGGCTGGCCGAGCATCGTCGCCTCTGCCTCGATCCCTCCCACGCCCCATCCGAGCACCCCGAGCCCGTTCACCATCGTCGTATGCGAATCGGTGCCTACGAGGGTGTCGCAGAACGCCTGTCCGTCGTCGTTCGCGAAGACCACCCGGGCGAGGTACTCGAGGTTGACCTGGTGGCAGATCCCCGTCCCTGGAGGGACGACTCTGAATTTGCTGAACGCGTCCTGTGCCCAGCGCAGCAGCTCGTATCTCTCGATGTTGCGCTGGTACTCGATGTCGACGTTGGTTGCGAACGCCGCGGGCGTGCCGGTCACCTCGGCTATCACCGAGTGGTCGATCACGAGCTCCACCGGGACGAGCGGGTTGATCCGGGTGGGGTCGCCCCCCATTTCCGCGAGTGCGTCGCGCATCGCGGCGAGGTCGACGACCGCAGGGACGCCCGTGAAGTCCTGCATCAGAACGCGCTCAGGGGTGAACGCGATCTCCGGAGCGACCGGGGTCCCCGCCGCCTGCGCGCTGGCCCAGCCGGCGACCGCCTCGATGTCTGCTGCGTGTACGTGGCGCCCGTCCTCGTGCCGGAGGAGGTTCTCCAGCAGGACCTTCATGGAGTAGGGGAGCCTCGCGACCTCGAAGGAGTCCTCGAGTGGGCCTCCGGCCAGCCGGTGGATCTCGTAGCTCCTGTCGCCGACGTCGATCCTCGAGCGGGTGCGGAAGCTGTCCGATGAAGGGTCACGCAGGGCCATGGCGCCATTCTGCTTCAGACCCGCTCCCTCGGTGCGAGCCGGGCACCGCCCGGGGCTCTCGTCGCCTTCTCGGGCCGTCGGTCAGTGAAATGCTTCGACTCCTCCTGAGCCGGCCACGACCAACATCCCTTCACCGGCGCTCACGCCCACGAAATGGGCAAAGGATCCGATGTGAAGAGGAACCGAGAAGCGCGTCGTCCCGGCGGCGAGGTCCACCCCGTAGAGGGTGGACGACCCCGGGTCGACGCTCCACAGCAGCCCTCCTGCGATCGTCGGCGAACTCGCCGCGCCCGAAGAAGGCGACCATGTCCAGCCTTTGGCGAGCGAGCTTCCCGGCCCTATGCGGACCTGAGCGATGCTCCCCTGGTTGTTGCACACGACGTATGCGTTCGGGGAGAGATAGGCGTCCCCGCCGATCGAGAAGCAAAGGCCGAGCGACGCCGCAGCGTTGCCGATCCCGCCGAGCGAGCTCGTGTTCAGGAGGTACGCGGTCGCCTCCTTGCCCACCATGAACAGCTGGCCGTTGCCGAGCAACACCGGCGAGGTGGATCCGAGGTCCCCGTCGTCAGCGTTGTCCTGCGCCCAGTTGGACGGTGAGAAGTACTGCAGCTCCGAGAGCTGCGCCGACAGCTCGATGACCGCGTCGCCGTGGTCGAACGGCTGGCCCGGCAGGGCGCTGCCGTTCCCGGTCGCCACGAAGATGTCGCCCGACGGGTCCACGGTGATCCCCGCCGGCGCCCAAACGGCGCCCTCACGCGCAGTCGGCACGCGGTAAGCGACGACCGGACCGCTGCCGGACTCGGGCACCCCGAGCACCCAGCCGTTGTAGTCGCCACAGTCGCCGTAGTTCCCGCCGAAGCCCACGAGCACGTTGCCGTTCGATATCGCGAGCCCCGCCCGTTGGAGCTGGGCGGCCGCGTCCCAGGACTGGTCGATGTCCCGGCTCCAAAGGAGCTTTCCGCTCGACGTGCTGATCGCGTAGAGATAGTGGGCCACCCCCTTGCTAGACGAGGTCTCGGCCGAGGCGAAGAGAACTCCGCTGGTCGGGTCGATGACCATCGTGGAGGTGATGCCGACCGTCGGGGAAATGTCGCCGCACGGGAGCTCGCTCGAGGGCACGGGCGAGGCGAGGTGGACGGCAGGCCACAACGGCGCCCCGCTCGTCGCCGAGAGCCCGTAGACGGTGTCGTTCTCCGTCGCGACGAAGACCCCTTTCCCGTAGACGAGCGGCTCGCCGTAGATGGCTCCGTCGGGAACAGCCGACGTCCACGCGGCCACCGGGGACTGCGCGAGGTCGGTGTCTCCGGTATCGATGGACGTCCGCGAGAAGCTCCCCCCGTACGTGGTCCACGAGGTCTGAGTCCCTGGCGACGAAGTGGCCGGCACAGAAGCTCCTGGACCGGAGGTGGTCGAAGAAGAGCGGGCATGGCCGTGTCCTTGGGAGGAGCTCGACCCGCAGGCGCTCAGCGCGACAGCGCACACGACCGCGACCAACCCGACCAGAACCGGCCGCTGGAACAAGATCCGGCCTCGCATCCCGTCAGTCTGCCTGCGACGCGTGCTGAACTGATCGCGTGACGACGGACGTGGAGATCGGCTTCTTCTCCTTCAGCGAGGTGACAGACCCCTCGGAGCACCACGCTTACAACGAATGGCACCAGCTGGACCATCTTCCCGAGCAGTACAGGCTGCCGGGAGTGGTCATGGGCCAGCGCTGGGTGTGCACCCCCGCTTGCAAGGCCGCTCGTCCCTTCGACAGCGAGCAGCTCGCTCCCGCCCAGTACGTGACCCTCTACCTGATGTCCGCACCCGTGGAGAAGACCCTCGAGGAATTCCGCGCTCTCGGCTCCGCTCTGCACGAGGAGGGCCGCTTCCACATGCACCGCCGATCGTGCCTCTCGGGCCCGTTCGCATTGATCGGCGAGCGAGCCGCTGAGCGCGCGCTCGTGTCCGCGCGAGTGCTCCCTTTCAGGCCCAACCTGGGCGTGTACGTGATCGTCGAGTCGCTGACGCCGGACTTCGCCGATGCGACGGGCGAAGGGGCGGCCGGCGACGCCACCGTCGCTGCGCGATTGTGCGCCGAGCCGGGGGTCGCCGGGATCTGGAGGTTCGTCGCGCTCCGCGGCTTCGAGCGTCTCGGCTTCGACCCCGGGGACAGGCGGGTGACCGTGTGCTACCTGGACGAGCCCCCGCTCACAGTCGCGGACGGACTCGGGGAAGCGGTGCGTGAGATCTGGGGCGGGCGTCCGGCACCCGAGCACGCCGGGCCGTTCGAGACGATCACACCGTGGAGCTGGGGCTGGTTCGACGGGCCCTGAGGGCTCACCCGCCCGTTGCAGAGAAGTGCTGGTAGTCGGGACCGTCGGTCCAGCGGCCTCCCCAGTACCAACCCACCGAGGCGAAGGCGTTCACGAGCTCTCCCCCTGCGACCGCCATTCCTGGACGGACGTCGGAGCGGTCGGCATATGCGGCGCCGGCGGCTGGAAGCCATTGCCCGTTCTCCAGGTATGGGTTCTCGACCGGGTCCACGTCGATCGCCTCCCCATAGGCGTGCACCGACCACTGGGGAGCTCCGGGCGCCACGGCGTACCTGCAGTTGAACCCCGAGGTGTTGTCGGCGGCCATCGAATCGGGATCGCTCCCCCCGAATGCGTCCTCGGGTTCCATTTCACGGATGGGGAACTGCTCCGCGTAGAGTTGACCGAAGACGCTGAGCACTGCAGAGGTCACGGCCGCGTTCACCACCATCGTGCCTACGTGTGGCTGGCCGTCGAAGCCCCAATAGCTCATGTGGAGCATGCGGAGCTCGGAAGGATCGACGGGACAACCTGCACGGTACGTGGAGGGCACGTCGGCCGCAGCTACAGCGGACACCGTTCCCACGAAAGCAGGAGGGGAGCTCGATGTCGTACTGGTCGTGGGCGGGATGTTCGACGTGGTGGGCGCAGCCGCGGCGATCGTCGACGTCGAGGTCGAGCCGGCGCCGGCGCCGGCAGAATCTCGTGCCCGCCCGGCCGCCGGTCTGCTCGAGCACGACGTGAGCACGGTGGACGAGACCAGGCCCAAGAGGCCGACCACGAAGGCCAAACGCCGAGGGCGTGTCACGTCCGTCGAAGTTAGTTCGGCCGCCTCCTCACATCGTTTCGGCCTGGCCGCTTTCGCATCCCTCGTGACCGTGTCGTCCCTCGTTGGGGCGGCCTGTGGATCTGGGAGCGGGAGCAGCGGGGCGAGCAGGCTTTCTTCGCAACATCGCAAGGCGCACGCCCCTTCGCCGACGACATCGACCTCGGCGCCGACGACGACGTTGCCCCCGCCTCCCTCCACCACCACGACCGCTCCTCCTGCGCCGTCATCTCCTCCACCGGCTCCTCCGTCTCTTCCGTCTCTCCCGTTCTCGCCCGCAGCCGTCGGATCTTCGAAGCAGGTCATGACCGTCGTCGCTCAGGCCTATGGCGACACCGTCGCCACCTTCAGCGCGTACCAATCGACCAACGGGAGCTGGCAGCAGGTCTTCGGACCGTGGCAGGCCTACATCGGTGCGGACGGCTTCGCTCCTCCGGGACAGAAGCACGAAGGTGACGGCCGAACTCCGTCGGGGACGCTCGGTTTCGACTTCTTCTTCGGCGACTACCCGAATCCCGGTGGGTTCAAGTTCCAGTTCCGTCCCGCCACGACCTCCGACGTTTGGGACGACGATCCGAGCAGCCCGAGCTACAACCAATGGATAGACGAGAGCATTCAGGGTGCCTCTGCCGCGGGCGCCGATCCCGAGCCGATGTACAACGAGCCCGCGTACGACTACGGCGCGGTGATCGCATACAACGAGAATCCCGTGGTGGCGGGCGCCGGAAGCGCGATCTTCCTGCACGTCGCGACGGGTGGGCCGACGGCCGGTTGTGTGGCGTTGCCGACCTCGGATCTCTTGAACGTGCTCACGTGGATGGATCCCGCCCAACAACCGCTCATCGTGATGGGAACGCCTGGCACAGTCGCCGCCGGTTGACCAGGCGCCGAATGCCGCGCAGGTTGGCTACCAATGACGCTCGGGCCGGCTGGCGAACCCCTAGCATCTCCAACGGTGGGTGAGACCTACGGAGCTCCCGGCGACCTGGACGTGGTTCGTGTAGGCGACTTCTTCGAGATCGTTCACCGGCAGCGAGCGTGTCGCTCGTTCCTGCCCGACCCGCTCGACGACGGCATCGTCTCCAAAGTGCTCGAGGCCGCCACGTTCGCACCGAGTGCCGAGAACCGTCAGCCCTGGGTGTTCGTGGTGGTGCGCGACCCCAAGAACCGCGCCGCCATCGGAGACCTCACGAGGCGGGCGTGGGAGAGCGCCGGGCGTGCGCACTCCGAGGGCCGCCTGTCGGCATCCTTGATGGCCGACGTCGATCGAGGAGCCACGGGTGCCATAGCCGCTGCGCCGGTGCTCGTGGTGATCGGTGGAGACACACGACTGTCGGACCGGCGGGTCCTCGACGCGTCGATCTTCCCCGCGACGCAGAACATGCTTCTGGCGGCCGGAGCGCTCGGGCTCGGTTCTGCGCTCACGACGCTTCCCCTCGTCTTCGGTGACCAAGTGGCCGAGATCGTGGGGTTCCCCTTTGAGGTACGGCCGATGGCGGTCGTACCGCTCGGCTGGCCGGCGCGCCCTCTCGGGCCCCCGCGGCGCGCGCCTCTCGGCGAGAAGGCACACCGCGAGGTCTTCGGGCGGCCCTGGTCAGACTGAGATCAGACTGAAGGATTCAGACTGAGAGATGCAGAAGCACTCGTACTCGGTCGTCGTCGACGGGACTCCGAGCGAGGTCTGGCAGCTCTTCTGGTACCGCGGGGACCGGCCCGA
>DAIQQK010000183.1:0-5587 GCA_036786835.1 Acidimicrobiales bacterium
GCCCTCGAAGTGGGCGCCAGAAAGGTTGGCGCCGGTGAGGTCGGAGGCAATGACACTGGCGTCGACGAGTTTGGCCCCTACGAGCTTGGCCCCCACGAGCTTGGTCTCGTTGAGGTTGGCACGCAGGACGTTGGCGTCTGTGAGGTTCGCTCCGGAGAAGTTGGAGCCGGTGAGATGTGCCTTGACGAGGTTTGCACCGTTGAGATTGGCGTCAAAGAAGTCGGCGTGGATGAGCCTGGCATTGGGGAGTTTGGCGTTGGTGAGGTTTGCCGCGGAGAACGTGGCACCCGTCAGGTTGGCGCCGGTCAAGTCGGCTCCGGTCAGGTTGGCGCCGGTCAAGTCGGCGTGGAGGAGTCTGGCCCCGGTGAGATTCGCGCCTGCGAGGTTGGCATCGACGAGGGAGCAGCCTCGAAGGTTGACGTTCGGTGCCGGCGCGGCGTGGCAGTCGACAGCCGCAAACGCAGCTCCCGACGACATCAGAGTCACCGAGGCCGCTCCGACAAGCATGGCGCCGAAGCCGACGGCGATTCGCGTCCACTGAGACCAGAAGTGGCGACCAGTCATATCGTCCTCACGTCCCCCGCACCCCGAGACTCATCCGCCTCCGCCCCAGCTGGCACAGAGCATGACAAGAATGACCCGGTCGTGCAACGGAGGTTTGGTCCCCAGGGTCGAAGCTCCAAGAGGCGTCCAGCCCCCTTTTCGCGAACCCGGGGTTTACGAGGGGCAACCAGCGCCGATGGCCGCGATCATCGTGCTTGGTCCGAGGGGTGCGCTTCCGGCAACCTCGATTGCCTGGCGGCCAAAGAGGGCCCACTTCGACGGCGAGAAACGGCCCTCCCAGATCCTCCCCGGGCCGAGGCGGTAGTTCTACCGCAGGCAGAGGATCCTCTCACCACATCCACGTGGCTGGCCCTTCGGACTCACCTTGGGCCGTTAGGAATACCGGCAACTTATGGGAAACGTTGAGACGCTGAGTCGGTCGTTCACGTCCATTTCAGGTTCACCATTCTCCCCGAGATCATTCTCTATCCTGGGCTGTCCTCACTCCACAGGAGCCGTGCGGAACTGAACCGTGACGTTCCTTGAGCGTGGCGCCAACGTCACCGTTCCGGTTTCCTGGTTGATGCTGCCGGACGACGTTCCCGCAATATCGTTGGTGAAAGAGGGAAGCTCGAAGAGCACGGGCCCCGCCGGAGATTGGCCGCTCAGGGTCAGTGACACCGACTGACCACCGGACGAGATCCCGAGGCTGAGCCTCTTGCCATCGGCGGTGGGGAAGTTGGTGACCGAAACCGACGCGCCATCTCTCAACCATTTTGCAGGGATGCCTCGGCCCACGATCAATGTGCCGTCTGAACTCTGCGCCACCAGTGAGTCCAACAGGACCTTATTCGCCTGGGAGATCCCCCACGCGTGGGGCGAGGAGCCTTGGCCCGCGGCGGGGTGTTTCCCGATCCAAGGCGTGCTCGCAGAGGGGGCGCTCGAACTCTCCCACCACGAGTACGGTCCACTCTGGCCGTTCTGGACCATGAACTCGTAACTCAGGATCCCCTGGTCGCGATATGCGGTGCTCGCCAGTCCCGCGTTCCCCATGCCCGCGTTGTAGGCGGTCGAGTAGTAGTCGCCCGGGAATCCACCGAAGGTGTCCGGTGGAAGCAGGCCCTCGAGACGCTGGAAGCCGTAGGCATAGGTGGCGTCGATCAGGGAAATCCCCGGGCCGTTGAGTGTCGCTCCAAAGAGGGACCCGTTCCACGCCCAGCCACCGAAGCCGAATGGCGACGTCCAGTTGGCATCCTCGGGATTCACGCACCTGTTGGCGCTGTTCGGTGCGAGGATCGAGCAGGGCAGGTAGTTCAGACCAAAACGACTGATGGTTGTGTCAAGCGTCTGGTTCGTTGCCGACAGAAGGCTGTCGTATTGCTGAATCGCCCATGCGGCCTCGGGATTGTCCCCGATGCGCTGAGCGAGGTAGCGATATGCCGCCAGGCCACTGAGGGCTTCGTAGTCGTCGGTGGTCCAATAGCCCTGGGTGTCGATGTCATTCGTTGATTCCATGATCCCCGAGGGTCCGGTCCGGTCAGCAGCAATGTCGTGCGCGGTGCCTTTGATCGAGGCGAAGTGTTCCTTGACAAAGCTCAGATCTCCCGTCTTCAACAGGTAGATCGCCCAAGGCCAGGCGTAGGTCCAGACTCCGTCCGGGTACTGGGCCTGGGAGCCTTCGACGTTGCCCGCCTCAAGCAGCAGAGCGTGGGCGCCGGAGAAGTATCCCTGGGTGAAGAGATTGTTCAGAATGCCGATGACATCGTGACTGAACTCCGACTCGTAGCCGTTCACACCGGTGTTCAGATCGTTGCCGCTCCGAGCGATCTGGGTGTAGATGAACCCACTCCGGTACGCATTGTCGAGTGAGGAATCCGGGACACTGATTCCGGCGATACCGGCCAGTTGCTGGTTCCAGAAACTCCGCATGTGCGCGTAATGTTGATCGAGGCTGCCATCGGTGGCCAATGCCTGAGCGCTGGGCCACGGATAGTAGTTTCCGAAGCGGTCCACAGCCACCACGTAGTCGTGTTTGACCGACCCATGAGGCTTCACCGCGTTGGGAGCGGTGTTGAGTGGCACGAAGCCGGAGGAGGGGTCGGGATTTGCCATGACGACTCGGTTGGTCGAGTTCCGGACCGACACGCGGCTGTACACGGCGACGTAGGCATCGCCGTCAAGCTCCAGCTTGTCGGCGAACTCTGTGATGGAAACGATGGCGCCAGCGCGCCGGAAGGTGGTGACTTGCGCGGGAAGGTACCCGTCCGCATCCGTCCATGTCGTGACGGCGCCATCGTAGATGCCAAAGCCGAAGTCCTTGTTGATGTCATCTTGGACGTAGAAGGTTCCACCGAGACAGGTGACAACACCTTGATAGTTGCCTTCCCATCCGATTGCCGACGCCGTGCCGTAGGCGCCAGTGAACGCATCGGTATTTGTGTTGTATTTGCACTCGTACGCTCTGGCCGGTTCGCCGCCGGTCGTGCGGACGGCGGTTTGGGCGTTTCCCCCGCAGCCGGTGAGCGCGCTTGCTCCCACCAACAAGCTCAACGTCATCCAAGCCACTTTCGGCCACGGGCGCACGGCTGATTCTGGCACGTGGTGCACCGGCAGGGCGAACGTGCCCGGTGTTCAGACCTTGCGGCAATGTAATCTGGGACCCACTGTCCATCCAGAGCGGACGAGGGACGTGGCCCGTCGACTCCGCCGCAACCTGCCGACGCGCAAGGTGCGAACGCCACCGTCGATGGGAGGTCCACTGTGACCGATATGCCCTTCCGCCGTCGAGCGCCCGGGACGAGGCGTCACTATTGGCGAATCGACCCGGACATGGGCGACGAAGAGATCGACGAGTGGGCTGATCGCTTCGTTGAAACGATCTTGGGTGACGTGATCAAACAGAAGAGTGGCACAGAATGACTCGTTCTCCTGATGGACCCGGCGAACTTCTGAAACATCGACGCTGGTGATGAGGACGACGTTCACGGGAGAGCTGTGCCGGCCCCGGTTGCCCGCCCCTGAGCGATACCGCGGATTGATCCGCGACAGAAGCGCGGGCGAACGACGACACCAAGCACGTGAGAGTCGCAAGGCGGGTCACCACGGGATTCTTCAGCGCCCCCGGCCTCCCAGAATCCGAACCTTGCTCCCTTGGTAGAAGGCCAGGTCATCAGGCTGGCCATCCGTCACGCCAAGGTGCGTCGTGACGGGTACGCCAAATAGGCACCCGCCGATTACCGCCTATTGGGGTAACCCAATCCGGAACGGCGTGGGTCCTCCTTGCACCAAGCACCGAGGAACGCTGACATCGCCCTGCGCCACGTTTCGGTCGGAGCTGTGGCATGGGGGCAAACCTAGCGACCTTCGGAGGGGGTTTGGACGCCGGACGGCATCATCCCGCAGCCTCAGGAGAAGGAGCGTTACCGGACGGCTCAATCACTGCCAGGGCGCGCCGGGGACACTTCGGTATGGCAGGAGCCGCTCAGTTCGAGGACGCAACTCGACTATCCGCTACAGGGTGTTACCGGACACCAGGTCCTTTGGCCCTCCGTCGTTCACGCATTCATGCCCCATCGGAAACTTCGGCCTAGTGCAACGCCTCTGCCGACGGCGGATAAGCCATCTGTCCATAAAGCTGTCCGCTGGTCGCATTGACCGGCCACATGGCCGACTCGTAGATGCATCTAGGCGAGCGAACATGATTTGCACCGGTGAGAGTGCTCACCCAGATGTGCCTTCCGATTACCAGCCATACGAGCAGTCGCTCGCCTGACCCCGGACTACTTACGACTGTTGGATCTTTGGAGTTCCACTCGGCCAGGACCAGGGAGTACCTACCGTTCTGTTGGAGCCCGTGGGCAGGGTCTCTTGTATGAACCACGGCATTCCACGCTCGTTCCGCCGAGATCTTGGGCGAAAGTGCGGCTGATGGAGGATAGAGACGAATGTTGTTAAAGCTGAAGGCGAGAGGAGTGGCGAGGCGCTGAGGAGACGGCATCGGAGGTGTGCCAAGTGCAGGCTCTGGATTGCATCCCACATTCAAGACAGTCGAGTCGGCGACTGATGCGCAACCCGACATTAGGCCAGCCGCGAGGACCAAAGGGGCGAACCTCGCAACCCAGTATCGAGTGACTCCTACCAACTCGTCCTCCATTACCACCCTACTCAAAGTTGGACGACGCAGCTTGGCGTTTCGTTCCCGTTGACACACAATGTGGGGGTGTCTGGTGGACCCGGGTGCGGCACGTGAGGGCTCGACCTTCGTGAAGAGCCGCGTATGGATCGGGAGCCTCGTGCTCCTCATGCCCTTGGCGGCGGCGTGCGGCGGTCCAGCGCGGCACTCGGCAGCCCCCCTTTCGTGCGGGGCAGCGGCCCACTCACTCAAGCCACCAAAGATGCCGACCCTTGGCAAGTTCACCGCCGAGCTGAGCTTCAATAGTGGACCCAGCTTTGTCTTCGCACCGCCCCCGACCGGCGCCCAACCCCTTGTCTCGGCCCGCCAAGCTTGGAAGTCTCTGCTCCCCCTGGCCCCCGGCATCTACCGGTTCGTCCTGGCTGACAGGTCCGACTACAACCCGTATCCGGGCACGGTGCTGGACTGGGTGCTGATGGACATCCGCGTCCCATCGATCATCGCTCCGCCACAAGCCAGTGCGCGGTCATTCTGCACTTACCTGGATGGGGTGACCGCCGTGAACGCCACCTCGGGTGCGGTCGACCTAAGCGCGACATTCAGCCCCTCGCTTGCCCAGCTGCCTCGTGTCCTCACATGTCGACACCAGAGCCCAGCAAGTGGCGGACCCTCGTGCCGATGGCGCATTGCCAAGTGGCCGTGGGGTGCCCCGTAGTGTTGGACGGCGACGACGGGGCCGACCGACAGGCCGACCGGTATTCGGGGTATGCGCTGCCGTGTATCCACCAGTGGCATGAGGATTGCGTCGGAGTGGGGTATCCGGGCCGAAAGGCAACCCACGCAGTATTCGCGTCGCCCGCTGAGCGATAGCAATCAGAATGAAGAGGTCCTCTCGGGTAGCGGTCCACCGCT
>DAIQQK010000184.1:0-5574 GCA_036786835.1 Acidimicrobiales bacterium
ACCTCCAGCTCGCTCGGCTTCGTCCAGCACCTCGGTTACTTCTTCAACAGAACGCACGTTGTGAGCCAACTCGATCCCAATAACACCATGGCCACCGAGAGCAGTCCACAGGCCAAAGACCATCCCCCCGGCCTGAAAGAAGCACACCTCGTCATCGGGTTGCTTTGCATCTGACCAGCCGAGGGCCTCGTAGAAACGTCGAGCTCGGGCGAGATCTGAAACCCCAAGCGTGACCAAACTTATGCGCTGTTGCATTCCACAATCATGGCAAACACCTCCCACACGACAGCGGGCGAGAAGGCTACGGGGTGCCCCCGTACATTGCCGCCGGGTCGGGGTCAACTACCCCGAAAGAAGGAGAGCCGGAAGCTTCGCCATGTCATCGAAGACGATGGACTCTCCAATCGAGAGCGCTTCAGCACTCGTAACTCCTCCGGAGAACCCGAAGACCGCCATCCCGGCAGCCATTCCGGCCTTGACTCCAGAGACGCTGTCCTCGACGACTGCACAGCGGTCTGGTGATGTCCCCATCTTCATGGCGGCATGGAGAAAGATGTCGGGCGCTGGCTTGCCATTCTCGACGTCATCAACACTGAAGATCCGTCCATAGAATCGATCGAGAAGCCCGGTCTTACCGAGGGTGAACCGCATCCGGTCGTGACTTCCGCTCGATGCAACGCACGTCGGCAGCGTGATCTCGCGCAGTGCATCGATGACGCCCGGTACCGGCAGGAGCTCCGTCTGGAACACCTCCCGGTAGCGAGCCTCGAACTCGAAGTCCCAATCAATGCTCCGGCCGAGATGTCGCTCAATCTCTTGGTGCATGTAGGCCGCCGAACGGCCGACGAAGCGCTCGATTATGTCGGACTCGGTGAGTGACCATCCGAGGTTGGTCACGATCTCAGCCTCGACCCGGACCGCTAGCCGCTCACTGTCGACTAACACACCGTCACAGTCGAAGATGACTAGATCAAACCCGCCCACCTCCATGAGCCTAAGGCAGGTCCGGGTGGATGTTCCTCCCCCCATACATTGCCGCCGGCTGTGAGGCAGAGACGGGATCCCGTGTCGCGCGCCGTCGAAAACTCACCTGCCCGCAAGGCGAGACGTCACATATATCCTCCTAGACTGATGCTCATGGGGAAGCGGGTCGCGATGGCGGACGTCTTCAACCACAAACGATTGGTTCTGAAGTTCGTCGAGAAGCTCGTCTTTCCTGTAGAGGGTGCCTCCGACGGTCCCTATTCGATGGCCCAGAAACTCGCTGCTGTACACCTCTGATTCACCCAGGTGGGTTGCGACCACGAACAGGCCGGCCGGTTTGAGGATTCTGCGGATCTCGGTCAGTGCGCTTCCGAGCGCCGATCGTGGAAGGTGATGGATGGAGTAGAACGCGACAACCCCCGAAAATGACTCCGACCCGAAAGGAGCCGAGCGCATGTCACCGCATGCGAGGTTGCGGTTCCCCGTGCGTCGCCATGCCACAAGAAGCATCTGCAGAGCCAGATCCAGACCGACAACCCGAATTCGGCGCTCGGCGAGGTACTGACCAACCTGGCCGGGTCCGCAACCAAGGTCGAGGACTAGCGAGTCACCGCTTAACCGTTCGGCTACAGAATCGAGGACCTCTCGATCTATCGGGAGACGGAGAAGATCATCGGCGAACGCTTCTGCATAGTCTTCCGCCGTGACGTCATAGGCGGCTCGCACCGCGGCCGCGTCGAAGGGCTCGGGCATCAGGTGCCCTTCGAGATGAGCCGAGAGGGGTCTGGCCAGAAGTACCTGTGCCCAACTGCTCTCCCGCCCCCAGGAAATGGTCCGCGCAATGTGCTCTCCACGCGGCTGCCCCCACGCGCGTCGTAGAAGAGTTGGGCAGATTCGTTCTGGTCGAGCACCCAGAGATAGAGCGACTCCGATGGCCGACACCGAATGAGCTCTAAAGCAGCCTCAGAAAGCAATCGTGTGCCGATCCCGTGTCCCTTTAGGTCGCTCCGAACATGCAGATTGTCGAGAAGGGCTCCCCACGTCGGATCGTGGTCGAACACGGTGTGAGCAAAGCCGATGATGTCGCCGCCTGAGTCGGCGCAAACGGTGTACTGATTCAGCCTTGGAGGAGTGAGGCGGGTCGTCCAAACCTCTAGTCGATCCGTGACTATGTCGCCGTCGAGGTAAGCATCTAGGTATGCACCTCGATAGTGGTGTCGCCAACTGTCAGCGTGCAGAGCCGCAATGGCACCGGCATCGTGCTCTGTTGCCTCTCGATACCGCACACTTGGAACGGGTTGAAGTCGCGCGCTCGGAGTGCGGGTCATGACGGCCTCCTCATCGGTCCTGGCATTGGCACCGTGCCGAAGCCGGCTGCCGGACCGTCGTAGGGCCAGGTCCCTCAGGTCACTCTTGATGAACAGACCGCAGGATATCCGACGTTGAACGCTCTATGCCCAACGGCAGCGGAGATAGCTCCGTTCCTGCCTCCGGCGGCTCTGCGCTCGGGGCGCTCGACGCCATCGCCGTCGCCGTCGAGGGCAAACGTGGGACGCGTAGCCTTGAGCCTAAATACGAATGTGCTCACTCGTCGCATTCTATGGAATGCCGGGGGGGTTTCCCGGCGGAGTACCCGCCTCATCCACACATACGCCGACGATTGGTCGCTAACCGGTACGTCTGTTGACCGCTCAAAGGGAGGAGATCAATGGGGAATCTGAGCGGTCGACGGAAGCACCCCGGGCGTCTCCAGGCACTCAGTGACTCGCCTGTGTGGGGGCCACTCGGGGTCTTCTAGCGAGCGCGCATACGACGGACGCCCGCCTTCGCGTGGCCACCTACCTTGCTGGCGAGCTCAGCGGACGGACTATCGAACTCGATGCCGACCCGGACGGTCGTCCTGAGAGTCAGCTTGGCGTTGGTGATCTTGCCTTCAAGTCGAATGCTGGCCGAGTCACCGACCGCGGGAACATCGACAGAGATGTGACGGCCCACGAGCGCGTACGGCGAGGGGTGGTCGAGCGTGATGCCGACACCGAGCATCGAGATGTCGATGATCCGGCACCTGGCGGCGAACTCCCCCTCAATCTGGCAGACCCCATCCCAGCCGGCAGGTTGACGTGGTACTCGACGACGGAACTGCATTTGTTGGACCTCCTTCTCCCAAAAGTGTCTTTGGAAGCCAGCACATCTGCACAACCGTTGGAGCCATTCGCCAATCGCCTCGACATGCTGGTCGATGACCTCGCGAAGGTCCCCGAGTTGGGCACCATACGAAGGGCACAGCGCGTCCCCGCCCCCACGCCAGATATCGGCCAGAAGTCGAGAGTCTTGAGGGCATCGCGGGTCCGCTGAGGCATCAGCCGTTGCAGAGCGGGCGATACTGACGCACGACATCCGGGTCACCCAGGAGTTGCTTGGCCAATCCGACCCCTCGACCACGGCCCGATACATCGCCTTCAGCCACGTCCACGCCCACGCCGCGGTCGCATCTCCGTCCCTCCCCTGAATCGGACCCCCCGGGCGTGATGCGGAGCGCACAACCCGCTGCCGTTCTGAGTGAGGTAGGTGTCGACGGCCCTGCAGCATGACGGTGCGGACTTGTCGATGGCCGCGATCAAGTGTCTCCGGACCGAACGCATGCGTACTGGGACAGTCCCCGAGCCGTGGTGACCTTTGTGGAATTCACCCTTGCCGAGATCAAAGCGCCGAGTCGGTCTTCGGTAGGATCGACCCCGTGCCGGAGCGGATCGTATGGCGTCACGAGCGCCCACTTCAGCCAGGCGTCAGTGATGCCCCAGTGGCCACATGGCATCTCGGGTTCACGAGGACCCCTTCGGAGACGCTATGCGGTCAATCGACGCGAGGAATGCGCTCAGTTCCTACGCCTTGGCTTGAGGTTGTCAGTCCATGCAAGGAATGCGAAATGCTCGGCTCGGTCTGAGCACTGGCCCATGGTCCCGGCAAACTAAGGCGCCCTGCCCCAGTGACAAGCTGGAGCGTCGTTTGAGGTCTGGATCTCCAATCGCACCCCACCTGAGGACGCGTCCTACACGGGGATCAGGACAGATCCAAGCTCGGACACGGCAGCAGATGTGGGATCGAGCCACTCGCGCATTACCTGACGGACGCTGCAGGCAGACCTCGGTCTAGAGGTGCAAGTGCGGCCGTAGCTTCTGCGATACGAGTTCCGTCGAGATCGCCGGACCCGAGGGATAACCGTACGTATCGGGTGGTATGTGAGAAGGTGGCGCAATGTCGGACGTCGGGCCAGTTGCAGCAGACCTGGCACCGAGCCCGGGTCAAGGGTTAGTCCTGCGGACCGAGTTCTTCCTTCTCGACTGGACACTCAGGTTCACACACACGACCGTCACTGTCGACGACCGCACGTACGAGCTTCCCTGGGGAGCGCACTACTTTCCGCTGGAGCCTGGGAGTCACCAGCTGGAAGTGTCGTATCCGTACCTCCGCCTGCCCCGAGCCGGGAAGGTCTCGATCGCGGTTGATGTCTCCCCGAACCAGGTCGTCCAGGCTTCGTACCGTTCACCGAATTCCGTGCTAGTGGCATTCCGACCGGGCAAGCTGACCGTCGAGCGGCCCGTCCAGTCGTGACCATATCAAGCGCGAAATTGCCGGATACCGCTTGAGGGAGAGTGCCCCAGTGGTGCTGGACTGCCCCACCGTCCCGGCAGCGAGGATTGAACTGGGTCAGCGTCAGATCAAGAGGAACCGAGAGCTCTCTTGATGTCGAGGACGACCGCCGAGATGTTCACCGGCAGGTTCGTGTCGATTTCGAGCACGGCTCATCCACCTGCCACCGGAGCCGTGACCTCGTCATTCCACAGCTCATAGTCCGACCGCTGAATATCAAAGTGGCCAGGATGCCGATGTTCTGAGCGCTCTCGATATCTGGCGAGCGCGATCTGGCGATCACAGCGACAGAACACCTCGACGACAGAATCACGGAGTCCCTGGACACCGGCGACGGAGGTGGAGCGGTGGAAATTCGCCTCAAGGATCGCTCCACTCGAGCATGCACCGGCCACCGCGTACATGACCTCGATGGCCGCCTGCCCGATCAATTGCGAAGCGTCAACGTCGGGTACGACAAGGACGGACATCAGGGTCTCTTTGATCAGATCCTTGGCAAGGAGCGGCAAGCCCATCTCTTGCGCCAATGCCGTAGCAAGCGATGTCTTGCCACTACCCGGGGGGCCAGAAACGACCAGGTACCATGGCTGGGGAGCGGTCACTGCTCCATAGTGACCGGACTTTGTAGTGTCTGCGTCCCGGCGATCGTGGGCAGCCATGCCCTGCGAGGTACGCACCGGTCAGACGCTGTCGTCCAATAGCCCCGACCGAATGCAGCCCTCGGCGCGCTCCTACCCAACGGTCGTGTTCAGGGCATCCGTGATGTCATTGATCGCCGCCTGCTCGGCATCGCTTACTTCCTGACCGTGTTCCCGATGAGCAGCTGCGACTTTGTGGCAAAGCGTGACGACGAACCGGCGATATTCCTCGACCTCTTCCGGCGTAGCCTTGCTCTCAAGCAGACCGACCGAATCACGCAGGTGTTGCAGTCCGTGCTGC
>DAIQQK010000048.1:0-21411 GCA_036786835.1 Acidimicrobiales bacterium
CGACCCCGAGCCGGCCATTGCGCGCCGTCACGACCCAGAGCCCCATCGATCGCAGCCTACCGAGAAGGTGTCCGGCGGCGGGATGGCCCGCGGGGTGGGTCCGGGCCGGTGCTCAGGGGCTCAGCGTGCCGTCGATGATCGCCTGAGCCACCTGGCGCATCGGGGTCCTGCGGTCCATGGCCATGCGCTGTATGAACGAGAAAGCGTCTTTCTCGCTCATGCCGTGAGAGTCCATGAGCACACCCTTTGCGCGGTCCACCACGCGGCGCGTCTCAAGCTTGTCCTCGAGAGAGGCGACCTCTTTCGACAGTCTCGCGTGCTCCTGTTCGATCGCGCGGTACTCCTCGAAGCGAGCGAGCGCCACCTCGATCGCGGGCACGAGCTCGCCGCGCTGGAAAGGCTTTACGAGGTAGGCGACTACCCCGGCGTCCCGGGCGTCCTCGATGAGGTTCCGCTGGCTGAAGGCGGTGAGGATGAGAACGGCGACGCTGTGCTCCGCGGTGATCCGCCTCGCGGCCTCGATGCCGTCGATGCCGGGCATCTTGACGTCGAGTATCGCGAGGTCGGGCTTCAGGGTGGCGACGAGCTCGACGGCTTCGTCGCCTCTCCCGGTCTCCCCGACGACGTCGTACCCCTCGACCTCGAGAATCTCCTTCAGGTCGAGGCGGATGATCGCCTCGTCCTCGGCGATGACCACGCGCTTTGCCGCAGGGCGTTTCGACATCTGCAGGACCCTCTCCTTCGGGGCGGTGGTTCTAGTGCGGACCCGGGACCAGCCGACCGAGGAGCTCGTCCTGCCGTCGCTCCAGATCCTCGATCGCGCTCATCAACGAAGCTCGTTCCCGGTTGGCGGCGTCCGCTGTGCGCTGGGCGTCGGAGTAGTCGTGGCCGGCCAGCGGGGTCTCCGAGACGAGCGACCGGATCCGGGCGTCGTCGGCTGCGTCGTTGAAGACCACGAACTGCTCGTCGAGGACCGCCAGCTCCTCGCGAGCGCGCTTGAGCCTCGCATGTACGTCTCGCAGTGAACGTTCGACGAGGGCTCTGCGCATGGGACGACGATTGTACGCGCTCAGCGTGTCGAGGAGTGCCTGGATCGCGCTTTTTCGTCCTGTCTGTCCAGCTCTGACGACGCGGGGCTGGGCGAACACCCGTTCGATACGATCTCCGGAGGCACTTCGCAGACCGTGCCTCGGGACGGCTTCACTTATTCCGTCCTTTTCCGATCTCGTGTGGTCTGCCCTCAGATCGTCGAATCCGGCGCGTGTGGCCGACCACACGTGACAGAGACGAGCAGCCAAGGACCATGTATGGACCCGATCGACTCCACGAAGTTCTGGACCTGGTCGCAAAACGCCTCAGCTACTCCGAGATCTCTCGCCGGACCGGCGTTTCGCGCTCCGCTATCCGTGACTGGGTGAGAGGCAATGTTCCTGGCCGGCACGAAGCCGCAAACCGCACGAGTTGTGCCGTCTGCTCAGGCACCCCTGAGCACCTGCCGAGGAGTTCATATGGCTACTTGCTCGGTCTGTATCTGGGTGATGGATGCCTCGCAGAACACACGAGGGGTGTCTTCCGGCTTCGAATCTCGTGTTGCAACGCATATCCGGCTCTCATGGACGAATGCGAAATGGCCGTAACCGATGTCCTGCCGAACAAAGTCGGTCGCGTCAAGTGCGCCGGATGCACCGAGGTTTACTCGTATTCGAAACATTGGCCGCACTTGTTTCCGCAGCACGGACGGGGTCCCAAGCATCTGAGAAGGATTGTCCTTGCGGATTGGCAATCTGAGATCGTCGAGCACTTCCCGGCGCCTTTCATCCGAGGCCTTATTCACTCAGACGGATGTCGGATTCTCAACTGGGTCAACGGCACCCCTTATCCCAGGTATCACTTCAGCAATGCTTCACAAGAAATTCGCGACCTCTTCGGTGCTGCGTGTGATCGATTCGGCATCGATCGGCGGTACAACAACCTGCGGAACCTCTCGGTCGCCAGAAGAGCGAGCGTCGCAATGTTGGATGAGTTCGTCGGTCCGAAACGCTGACGTTCAACCTGGTGACAGACGTTGATATAGCTTGGCTACCAAGCCCGGATGGCGCAATCGGCTGACGCGATGGCTTCAAAATCCATTGTCCGCAAGGACGTGCGGGTTCGAGTCCCGCTCCGGGCACTTCTCCTCCGCCCACTCAAAGACCACCAGCAGAGATCTGATCTCCCGTCACTCGGTTCCTACGCGTCGGAGGCGCTTACCTGTCGGTAACGTGAAAGCGACCGCGCCGGCATGCCACGCTGTGTACCTGGCCCGGGCTAGTCACCCCGATCGGGCCGAGAGGAGTCGGATTGCTGGCGTTCACCTTTCCGGGCCAGGGCTCACAACGGTCCGGGATGGGCGGGCCGTGGACCGAGCACCCCTCCTGGGAGGTCGTGGGAGAGGCCTCGGAAGTCGCCGGCAGGGACATTGGGCGGCTGCTGCTCGAAGCCGAGCAGGACGAGCTGACCCTGACCGCGAATGCCCAGTTGGCGACCTTCGTGCTCAGCCTGGTGGTTCTCGACGCGATCGAGCGTGTCGGTGTCGAGCCCACCCTGTGCGCGGGCCACAGCCTCGGGGAGTACACCGCCCTCGCCGCCTCGGGGGCGCTCGGCTTCGAGGACGGCGTGCGGCTCGTTGTGGAGCGCGGGGAGGCGATGCACGATGCCGCCGAAGAGCGCAGTGGGACCATGGCGGCGATCCTCGGAGCGTCGGACGACGACGCGGAGGCTGCGTGCCAGCGCGCCGAAGGAGACGTCTGGGTCGCCAACTACAACGCGCCGGGCCAGATCGTCATCGCAGGCGACCCCGAGGCCGTCGCACGCGCCGGATCGATCGCCAAGGAGTTCGGAGCGCGAAAGGTCATGCCGATCCCTGTCGCCGGTGCATTCCACACGGCGTTGATGGCGCCGGCCAGAGCACGGCTTCGCAAGGCACTGTCCGACGCCCCCTTCAACGCCGCAGAGATACCGGTCGTCGCGAACGTCGACGCCAGAGCACACCGCGACGCGGGCGACTGGCCGGGTCTGCTCTCCGCTCAGCTCTGCGGTCCGGTGAGATGGCGCCAGAGCCTCGAGACTCTGGCTCGCGAGGGGGCGACAAGAGTCGTAGAGGTCGGCCCGGGTGGCGTCCTGACGGGACTCGCCCGCCGCACCCTCCCGGACGTGAACGCGGTCTCCGTAGGTTCTCCCGACGACTTGGAGAAGCTGCTCGAAGCCGTTTCGGACAGCGAGAGCTGGCACGCGTATGCCGCCGCTCATCAGGGTGAGCAGCTCTACACCTCCGAGCGAGTCGTGGTCTCCCCCTCTGCCGGCGTCTTCGAACCCGACCCCGGGATCTCGGTCCCCGGTCCCGGAGTCCTCACAGGAGCGGCCAGCCAGGACCTCCAGGTGGTGGTCGGAACCCTTCTCGGGAAGGTCGGGGGAGCCGAGGTGCGAACTCCCTTCGCCGGCACTCTCGTGGGGTTCCTCGCGCACCCCGGTGAGCGGGTCATGGCCGGCGAACCCGTGGCATGGCTTCGCGTGCTCTCGGGCGAGACCTGAGCCAATCGGTCGAGGAGGAACGTGGCCAACACCGGGGCGATCGCCGGTTGGGGAACCGCACTTCCTCCGACCGTCGTCACCAACGCCGACCTCGTAACTCGACTCGACACCACCGACGAATGGATCGTCGAACGATCGGGGATCTCCGAACGAAGGATCGGTGGCACGTTGGGCGCGCTCTCCGCCGAAGCCGGTCGCAAGGCGATCGAGCGCGCGGGTGTGAGCGCTTCGGACGTCGACCTGTTGATCCTTGCGACCACCACGCCCGAGATGACGGTCCCGGCAACCTCAGCGACCGTCCACCACGCGCTCGGCCTCTCGGGAGGTGCCTTCGATCTCAACGCTGCGTGTGCCGGTTTCGTCTACGCGCTCATCGTCGCTCACGGCGCGTTGGCAACAGGGGCTCGGAGGGTGCTCGTGATCGGTGCCGATTGCCTGTCGCAGATCACCGACCATGACGACCGCACCACGGCCTTCCTCTTCGGCGACGGAGCGGGAGCGGTGATGCTCGAGGCCGATGGCTCCGACACGCTAGAGGGCTTCGATCTCGGGACGGACGGAAGCGCACACGACCTTCTGTACTGTCCGCACGGCGGATACATGAAGATGGAGGGCAAAGAGGTCTTTCGTCGCGCCGTGCGCGCAACTGCTTCGTCTGCCCTCGCAGCACTGGAGCGGGCGAAGCTCACGCCGGACGAGGTCGACCTCTTCGTGCCGCACCAGGCCAATCTGCGCATCATCGAGGCAGCCGCGTCTCGGATCGGCATTCCGATGGAACGAACGGCTCTCGTCCTCGAGCACACAGGCAACACGTCCAGCGCGTCGGTACCCTTGGCCCTCGCCCACGCCGCCGACAGCGGAAGACTCGAACCTGGCAACGTCGTCCTGATGTCAGGGTTCGGCGCCGGCATGTCCTGGGCCAGCGCCGTGGTCCGCTGGACAGGGGGTTGCAAAAGATGACGGACGTGACAGGCGAGGAGAAGCCCCCCCGCAGCGGGCGAGTGGTCCTGGTGACCGGCGGATCACGCGGAATCGGCCTTGCCTGCGCCAGGCGCTTCCAGGCCCAAGGAGACCGCGTCGCGGTGACCTATCGCAACGCCCCTCCAACGGAGCTCGCGGGCAAGGACCCTTCCTCGGTGAACCTGCTGTCGCTTTGTTGCGACGTCACCGACCCCGAACAGGTGGAGGCCGCGTTCGCAGGTGTCGAGTC
Organism: Acidimicrobiales bacterium; assembly: GCA_036786835.1. GTDB lineage: Bacteria > Actinomycetota > Acidimicrobiia > Acidimicrobiales > UBA8190 > Bog-564. The sequence goes on from DAIQQK010000048.1 coordinate 4,781, forward strand.
AGAGTTCGGACCCGTGGAGGTCCTCGTCGCGAACGCAGGGATCACGAAGGACACTCTGCTGCTTCGCATGAACGAGGATTCCTGGCGGGAGGTGATCGACACCGATCTCACCGGCGTCTATCGAGTCGTTCGCCGAGGTCTGGGCCCGATGGTGCGAGCGCACAGGGGCCGGATAGTGCTTGTCTCGTCGGTGGTGGCATTCCTGGGCTCGCCCGGGCAGGTCAACTACGGGGCTGCCAAGGCCGGCCTCGTCGGCCTCGCACGCTCACTCGCACGCGAGGTCGGGAGCCGTGGGATCACGGTGAACGTGGTCGCCCCGGGCATAGTGGAGACCGATATGATCGCTGTCCTGGGAGAACAGCGGGTCGAGCAGCTCCGGTCCATGGTCCCGCTCGGCCGCACCGCAGCGCCAGAAGAGGTTGCGGCCGCGGTGGCCTTCCTGGCCTCGGAGGATGCCTCGTACGTGACGGGCGCCATCGTGCCCGTGGACGGCGGATTGGCGATGGGGCTCTGACCCGGCGAACCTGACGTATGACGGAAGCTAGACAAGGAGACGATCGGTGAGCGACGCCACGTTCGAGAAGTTCAAGAGCTGCGCTGTCGAGGTCCTGCAGGTCCCCGAGGACAAGATCGTGCCCGAGGCGCGTTTCAGCGACGACCTCGACGCGGACAGCCTCGATCTGGTGGAGCTTGTGATGGCGCTCGAGGAGGCCTTCGACATCACCGTCGATGAGTCCGAGCTCGAGGGAATCGAGACAGTCGGCCAGGCTTACGGCCTGATCGCAGCCAAGGTCTGATGCGCACGAGTCAGCGAGGCTCCTCGGGAGGAAGCTGCTGATGCTCCTTGGTATCGGACCCGACGGTCCCGTGAAGGGAAGGCGAGTCGCGATCACGGGGCTCGGTGTCGTGGCTAACTGCGGGGTCGGCACGAAGGCCTTCTGGGAGGGCCTGCAGCGTCCGGCTCCGGAAGGTGAGCGCCGCGTCCGGGACTTCGACCCGACTGCGTGGTTCGGGCCCAAAGAGGTGAGACGTGTCGACCGTTTCGCGCAGTTCTCCGTGGCGACTGCCGACATGGCTCTGGCCGATGCCGGGGACCTCGACGTCGACCCGGATCGCGCCGGGGTGATGTTCGCCACCGGAGTCGGCGGCCTCGAGTCCCTCGAAGCGCAGATCAAGGTGTACCTCGAGAAAGGTGCAGGGCGGATCTCTCCTTTCCTCATCCCGATGATGATGCCGAACGCCGGAGCAGCAGCGGTGTCGATGCGCGCCGGATGGCACGGACCGTGCGAGACGATCACGACCGCTTGCGCAGCAGGGACGCACGCGGTCGCGGCGGCGGCACGACTCATCGCTACGGGACGATGCGACGTCGTCGTGGGCGGAGGAGCGGAAGCAGCCATGACGCCGGTCGGAATTGGGGCGTTCACCAACATGACCGCGTTGTCGGCAGAGGGGAAGTCACGTCCATTCGACGCGCGCCGCGACGGCTTCATCTGCGCCGAAGGAGGCGGGGCGTTGGTGCTCGAAGAGCTGGAGCATGCCCGCCGGCGCGGCGCCCACATCTACGCGGAGCTCCTCGGAGCAGGCTCGACCGCCGACGCGCACCACATAACGGCGCCCGCCCCAGGGGGAGCCGGCGCCGCGGCGTGCATGGAGCTCGCGCTCATCGACGCCGGGGTATCGCCGAGCGAGATCGGGCACATCAACGCGCACGGCACCTCCACACCGCTCAACGACCTCGCCGAGGCCCAGGCCATCGCCAAGGTCTTCGGCGTCCCGGGCCCTCCCGTCACCTCCACCAAGGGCGTGACGGGTCACGCACTCGGGGGCGCCGGCGCGATAGAGGCCGTGGCGACGGCGCTGACGATCGAGAAGGGCTTGATTCCTCCCACCGCGGGGTACGAGGTGCCGGACCCCGAGATCCCGCTCGACGTCGTGCACGGAGACCCCCGGAAGTGGCAGCCGGCACCGTCGCTCTCCAACTCCTTCGGCTTCGGCGGCCACAACGGCTGTCTCGTGATCGGTCCGGTCCTCTCTGACTGACAGCATCGCCCGTTCCTGACCGGAGACGTAGCTCCTGCCCCTATCGTTCGGATCGTGACGTCGGAGCTTGACGCCGGACAGTGGGAGGACGTCCCCGGCCCGCGTGAATCGCGGCCTTCGGACCTCGACGTGGGCGCGTTCTCCGACGACCCCCCGTGGCTCGTCGTGCCGAAGGCTGCCGCCTGGCGAGTGGGCATCGAGGAGCTTCGAGCCTCCACGCGCTCGGAAGCCCCTCTCCTCACGAGAAGACGGAGGCTGCCACCAGGGGTGCGAGTCGTGCGGGTGGGGGCGCGTCTCGGTGCGGCACTCGCCGGCTGGTACCTCCTCGAACGCGGTCGGGGTGCATCGAGATCGCGCTCGGGTTTGTCGAAGCGGCTGCGGCGCGCCTTCGAGCGCCTCGGGCCCACCTACATAAAGCTGGGGCAGATCCTCTCCTCGGGTGAGGGCGTCTTCCCCGAGGAGCTCGTCGCCGAGTTCCGCCTCTGCCGCGACCAAGTGCCGGCCGAGAGCTTCGGCACGGTCAAGCAGATCGTGCAGGAGGAGCTCGGATTGCCCCTCGAGCGGCTATTCGCCTCCTTCGACCCCGTGCCGGTCGCGGCCGCCTCGATCGCCCAGGTCCACGCCGCTCAGCTCCTCAGCGGAGAAAAGGTCGTCGTCAAGGTGCAGCGGCCACAGGTGCGGCAGCAGGTGCGGCATGACCTTGCGGCGATGAGCTGGATCGCGCCTCTGCTCGTCGGACGGATCCCCGTGACGGCACTCGGCAATCCCCCGGCGCTCGTCGACCTTTTCGCAGAGACGATCGTAGAGGAGCTCGACTTTCGCCTCGAGGCTCAGAACATGCTCGACGTCGCGCACGTCCTGGTCGAGACGGGTCAGCACGCGCTCGTGGTACCACGCCCGCACCAGCGGCTCGTGACGCGCAGGGTGCTGGTCATGGAGCGACTCGACGGTTACGCGTGGGGCGATGCCGAGACGATGCGCGCCGCGGGAATCGACACCGAAGCAGTTCTGTCCAGCGCGCTCATCGCCTTCCTCGAAGGCGCCATCCTCTACGGCGTCTTCCACGGCGACCTTCACGGCGGCAACCTCTTCGTGCGTCCCGACGGGCGAGTGGCACTGCTCGACTTCGGCATCACGGGTCGCCTGGACGAACCGAGCCGCCTCGCGTTCCTGCGCTTGATCATGGCCGGGGCAGCGAACGACGTCCCGGGCCAGATCGCGGCCATGAGGGATCTAGGGGCGCTGCCCGAGGACGTGGACGTCCATGCCGTCATCCGCGACCTCGGCCTCGACAGGCCTCCGGTCGACCCCACCACGCTGAGCGCAGAGGAGCTCACCTCCGAGATCCGCAACATCACCAAAGCTCTCCTCGGCTACGGGGCAAGGATGCCCAAAGAGCTGATGCTCTTCGTGAAGGACATGTTGTTCCTCGACGGCGCCATGGCGACGATGGCACCGAGCATCGACGTGCTGGGCGAGATCGTGAAGATCCTCACCTACTTCCAGGTCCACCATGGAGAGCGCATCGCACGAGAGATCGGGATCGTGCAGGCGGACATTCCTTCGGTCGAGATGGCGGGGATCCGCGCTTCGTTCGGCCTCTCGGACGACGTCGAACACCTGACCCACACGGAGCTACAGGAAAGGCGCGAGCTGATCAGAAAGCGCCTGGAGCATCACCAGCGCCGGCAACGCCACCGTCGACGTTGAGCGCGGGGCGGAATCGCCCCTGCACAGGTTTGGCGCCTAGCCGAGCGGTGCTCCCAACTGCGCGATGAGCTCCTTGAACGACTGCTCGCCGAAGCTGGTCCACATCTCCACTGCGGGCGGTGGCATGTTGGCGATCATCTCGTCGCGCTGAGCGTGAGTCATCCTCTCTCTGATCAGCCCCAGGATGAGCCAGACCTTGTCTCCCTGGTAGATCCCCATAGCGTGGCCGGGCGCGGCTCCCCACTCCTCTGCCGAGAGGTGGTCGGCGCAAAGAGGAAGCACTTCGAGCTCCTCCTGGTCGAGATGAGCGTTCAAGCTCTCTCCGAGCTTGGTCAGATCGTCGCCGCAGCGGGCTTGCGCGCCGTCGTCCCCAGCGCCCCAAGAGGCCACAGAGCTCTCTGCAACAGCGACGAGCTCGAGCACCTCGGCGTGCTGCTCGGCGACTCGCTCGACGATGTCCAGGTCTCCCGGGCAACGCTCGCGCAGAAGCGGAAGGTACAGCTCCTCCTCGGTCTGATGGTGCGCGTGAAGGAACGACAGGACGTTCTCGTAGAAGTTGGCGATCAGCTCGCGCCGCTCGGCGTTCGACGGCTCGATGGCCCCCACCAGCTTCGGAGCAGCTTTTAGGGTGTCACGAAAGACCCCGTGCACGGCCTTCATCTCGCTCACGTCAGGACGCGGCGACCGGTTCTCGGTGGTCATCGAAGCTGCCCCCCTGGTTGGCGATTGTCTATTTGATCGGACACCGTTGCGCGAGATCATATGCCCGCTGTCAATCCCGGTAGCATGCCAACAGTGGAAAGCTCGGGGATCGATCAACAAGGACCATCAGTGATCACCGATGAAGCCGAGCCTTTGAGCGACGAAGAGCTCACCGCTCTCGCGCTGGCAGCAGACCCCGATCAACCTCTCGACGAGGACGCCGTTCCCATCGACGTCTACCTGGGAAGCTCCTCCAAACCGCTGCCGGAGTGGTACATGGCACCGGTGATGACCAGGTTCACAGGCCGATTCGGTCGCGCAGTGGTCCTCACGGTCGCGAGCGCCTTCTTGTTGATCGAGGCATTCGGGCTGTGCAGCACGTACGGCCAGATCCCCTTCCACTGAGCGGTCGGCTCAGCGACGCGTCAGAGCGAGCCGTCGATCCCCGAGCGAAGCTCGGCGACGAACTCTGCCGCCCCTTCGGGCCCGGCTCCCTCGATCAGTCTGCGCACCAGCGCCGAGCCCACGATGACCCCGTCGGCCTCGCGGCACACCTGCGCCGCCTGATCGGGCGTCGAAACCCCGATCCCGACGCACACCGGCAGCTCGGTCATCCCCTTCAGGCGATGCGCGAGCTCGGCCGCTGAGCTCGCGAGCTCCGAGCGCTCCCCCGTCACCCCCATGATGCCCACCGCGTAGACGAACCCGCGCGAGCGCTCGCAAATGCGGGCGGCTCGCTCGTCCGGAGACGATGGGGCGACGAGAAGGACCGTGTCGACACCGGCTTCGTCCGCCCCCTCGCACCATTCCTCGGCCTCCTCGAGCGGAAGGTCGGGCACGATGGCGCCCGAGACGCCGCTGTCCGCGAGCGAATCGGCGAAACGCCGGTGCCCTGCTCGAAACACGATGTTGTAGTACGTCATGACCACGAGCGGGACTTCGAACTCGGCGCGTCTCAGGGACTGCAGAATGCGGGTCGGGGTTGCACCTCCCTCGAGTGCCATCACAGAGGCCTGCTGGATGGTCGGCCCGTCGATCATCGGGTCGGAGAACGGAATCCCTATCTCGATAGCATCCGCCCCTGCGGACGCCACCGCGTGGACGACGTCCACCCAGTCGGGTGTCATGCCACCGGTCACGTAGGGAATGAGGAGTTTTGCGCCCGAGTCACGCGCGGCGCTGAGCCTCTTCTCGAGGCCACGAGTCGGGGTCACGCCAGCAGCTCGCGCACCTGGGCCACGTCCTTGTCACCTCGGCCCGACAGCGTCACGAGGACGGTAGAGCCGAGCTCTATCTCGCGGCCCGCCTCTCTTGCGACCCACGCGAGTGCGTGAGCGGGCTCGAGTGCCGGGATGATTCCTTCTGTCTCCGACAACAATTGGAATGCGCGCAGGACCTCCTCGTCGTCCGCCCGCGGGTAGCGCGCACGGCCGATCGCGGCCAGATGCGCGTGCTCGGGCCCGATCCCGGGGTAGTCCAGTCCTGCCGAGATCGAATGCGCCTCGAGCACCTGCCCGTCCTCGTCCTGGAGCAAGTACGACTTCATGCCGTGGACCACTCCCGGCACCCCGCGGCTGATGGCCGCTCCACCTGCCGCCTCGACTCCGACCAGCCGCGAGGTGGTGTCGGCGAAGCCTGCGAAGGTGCCTGCGGCGTTCGATCCGCCACCAACGCACGCGACGACCCAGTCCGGGTCCTCTCCGAGCAGCTCCCTGCATTGGACTCGGGCTTCGTCGCCCACGACCCGCTGCAGCTCCCGCACCATCCACGGGTATGGGTGTGGCCCCATCACCGAGCCCAGGCAGTAGTGGGTGTTCGAGACGGTCGCCACCCAGTCGCGAAGCGCCTCGTTTACTGCGTCCTTCAGCGTGCGGCTACCGGACTTGACGGGACGAACCTGCGCGCCGAGCAGCTCCATCCGAAAGACGTTGAGGGCCTGCCGCTCGGTGTCGACCTCGCCCATGTAGACCATGCACTCCATTCCGAAGAGCGCAGCGGCGGTCGCCGTGGCGACTCCGTGCTGGCCCGCCCCGGTCTCGGCTACGAGCCGTGCCTTTCCCATCCGACGCGCGAGCAACGCCTGCCCGATCACGTTGTTGAGCTTGTGCGAGCCGGTGTGGGCGAGGTCCTCTCTCTTCAACAGCAGCCTCACGCCGAGGCGCTCCGACAGCCGGCGGCACTCGGTCACCGGGGTCGGACGCCCCCCGTAGTCGCGAAGGAGGGCGTCGAGCTCGGAGTGAAACGCCGGATCGGACCACGCCTCTGCGAATGCCTTCTCCAGCTCGGCGCAAGCCGGCACGAGCGATTCAGGGACGAAGCGGCCGCCGAAGTCCCCGAACCGGCCGTCGGCGCCAGGCGAGCCCATGACCGAGGTCCCGGCCTCCCGAGGCTCGTTCACGTGTCCTCGTCCCAGTCGTAGAGCCTCGCTCCGACTTGCGAGTCATCCGCCGCGGCTTCGGACGCACCCGTGGCTTCGTGAACACCGAGCTCGCTCGGGATCGAGTCGTCCTTCTCACCTGCTGCCCTGCGAGCCGCGACGACGAATGCACGAACCTTGCGTGGGTCCTTCACCCCCGGCATCGCCTCGACACCGGTCGACACGTCGACTCCGAAGGGGTGCAGGTGCGCGATGGCGTCGGCGACATTGTCTGCGTTAAGGCCCCCGGAGACGATGAGGCGGGCAGGGTCGACCACTCCCTCTGCCAGCCTCCAGTCGAACACCTCTCCGGACCCAGGAGACTCGGCGTCGACCATCACGAGCCCGGCGCCGTACGAGTCGAGGTGCGAGAGGTTGCGATGCCCCGCGGGGAACGCCTTGATGGTGAGCGGAACGCGTTCGGCGACCCATTGTGTGTCCTTCGACGTCTCGTCTCCGTGCAGTTGGACGGCACGCAGCCCGATCGTGTTCGTGATCTCCACCACCCGAGCGGGGGCTTCGTTTCGGAACACACCGACGGTGAGGATCTCGCGCGGCAGGCGGTCCACGATGCGCTGCACGGCTTTAGGCGCAACCTGCCGTCGAGACGGGGCGAATACGAAGCCGACCGCATCTGCCCCCATCGCCACAGCCAGCAGAGCGTCGGCCTCGGACGTGATACCGCAGATCTTGACGAGCACTACCGCTCCCCGCTCCCTCTCCCCGACCGCGCCGTCAGCGCCCGATGGAGCCGGTAACTCCGTAACCGGAGCGATGACCAACTTCCAGACCGCTCAACGCGGCGACCGCTTCTGCTCGGTCGGACGCCCGAAGAAGCGACTCGCCGACCAGCACCGCCTGATACCCGGCGCCGGCGAGCGTCGCGGCGTCGTCGGGACCCGTGATCCCTGATTCGGCCACGGCGACCACCTCCGGCGGGATCGAGGCCGAGAGAAGCAGCGCGCGTTTCGGGTCCACTTCGAAAGTCTTGAGGTCACGCTGGTTGACGCCGACGAGCTCCGCTCCGATCGAGAGCGCCCGCTCGAGCTCGGCTTGATCGTGGACCTCGACCAGCGCGTCCATCTCGAGCTCACGAGCGAGGGTGTGGAACCTCCCCAGCTCGTCGTCGCTGAGAGCTGCCGCGATCAGGAGGACGGCATCGGCACCCATTATCCGGGCGTCGAATACGTCTGCGTCACAGACCGTGAAGTCCTTTCGAAGCACGGGGAGCGAGACGGACGCGCGGGCTCCAGCGAGGTCCCCGGCGGAGCCGGCGAAGAACTCCGTGTCTGTCAGCACGGAGAGGCACGCAGCGTTCCCGGCCGCGTACTCACAGGCGACGCCGGCCGGATCGAGACCCGGGTCGATGTCGCCTTTGGAAGGAGAGCGGCGCTTGATCTCGGCCACCACTGCCAGGCCCTGGTGGTCGGCTATGTGGTCGGAAAAGCCCCTCGGCGAGTCGGTTGCCTCGGCCCGTTCGAGAAGCGTCTCGAAGTCACGCTCGTCCGCGGACGCCCTGGCGCGATGAGCTGCGACGATCTGGTCCAGATAGGTGGCCGAAGGCACCCGCCCGAGCCTACCCGCACCCACTCGGAGGTTCGGGAGACCTCCGGGTGGGCTGGGGGTCGAGCTCCTCACACTCTCCTCATGTTTCGATTACCGGACGTTGATCCGCAGAACGTGAAATCGGGTCATGGTCACGATCGAAGCAGAGCTTGGTGGCAGGCTGTTGGCCATGGCCGCCGGAGAAGACACCATCGTGGTGATCGAGGACGACCACCACATCTCGGACCTCGTCGCCATGTACCTGCGCCGCGAGGGTTTCCGGGTGCTGCAGGCCGACGACGCCGAGCATGGGCTCGGCCACATCGAGCGCGAGCACCCCAAGCTGGTCATCGTCGACATCGGCCTGCCCGGTGACATGGACGGCTTCGACGTTTGCCGCCGCGTCCGAGCAGGAAGCGACGTGCCGGTGGTGATGCTCACAGCCCGCGAGGACGAGGTGGACCGCGTCCTCGGGCTCGAGCTCGGCGCCGACGACTACGTGACGAAGCCGTTCTCACCGCGCGAGTTGGTGGCGCGCGTGCGGGCGATCCTGCGCCGGGCGGCCATGCCGGCTCGTCACGAGCCCATGGTCACTGATATCGGCGACGTCCACGTCGACACCGGGCGGCGCGAGGTGCGCAAGGCTGCGGAGGTCGTGAGCCTCACCACGCGGGAGTTCGACCTGCTCGCTTACCTAGTTGCCAACAAAGGGCTCGCACTCTCGCGCCGTCAGCTCCTGGACGGAGTTTGGGGAGAGGGCTGGTACGGAGACGAGCGCACGGTCGACGTCCACGTTCGACAGCTCCGCAAGAAGCTTGGCGACGACCTGCCCCTTACGACGGTTTGGGGAGTTGGCTATCGCCTCGGCTGAATCGGCTGAATCGGCTGAATCGGCTGAATCGGCTGAATCGAGCACTCGATGCGCCGCCGACTGACGATCGCCATCCTCGGGGTCGTCATCGGGACCCTCGTGTTGAGCGTCGCCGGCGGGCTGTTCCTCGTCCGAAGATCGTCGATCAGCACGGCCGAGAGCGAGCTCACCGGTCAGGCGCAGGCTCTCGGACAGCTGCTCTCGACGCGAGCTGCGTCTGCCGACCAGACGCTCATCCGCGTGCTCAAAGACGTGGGCTCGTATCAATACCTCGCGCCGGTCGGCTTGTCGTCGAGCGGTACCTTCCACTCACTTCCGACCCCGCTTACGGCATCGGCCATGGACGTCTCCGCTCTCGAGGGAAACCAGACCGTCGCAGGTAACGTCGGGGGAACCGTGTTCGTCGCGGTGCCCATCAGCCTCACCGCTCGCGAGCGCGCCCTACAGGGCGTCCCGGCGAGCGACCTGCCGGTCCTGATCGTCACGAAGCACGTGACGAATCCCGTGAACCCGCTGCCCTATTTCTTGCTCGTGGCAGGGATAGTCCTCTTGATCGGGGCTCTCGTCGCCGCTTTGCTAGCGCGTCGCATCAGTGCTCCGCTGGTTCGCGCAGTTGGGGCGACGCGTCGCATTGCTGCCGGTGACCTCGAAGCGCGGGTGCCCGCCGATCACCGCGAACCTCCCGAGCTCGCCGATCTCGGGCGTGCCATCAACTCCCTCGGAGACAGCCTGAGCCGTTCGAAGGGTCTCGAGAGGCAATTCCTGATGTCGGTTTCGCACGAGCTGCGGACCCCGCTGACCTCCATCAAGGGCTACGCGGACGCAGTCGCCGACGGTGCGGCAGACGACGTCGTCGCTGCAGCGGGGGTGATCGCGAGCGAAGCGCGGCGCCTCGAGCGCCTGGTCCAGGACTTGCTCGACCTCGCCCGTCTCGACGCCCGCCAATTCTCTCTCCACATGCAACACGTGGACCTCGTCGGGGTCGTGGAGGGAGTCGCGAACGGCTTTCGCCCGGAAGCGACTGGCCTCGGGCTGCGCCTCGTCGAGAGTGTCGAACCGGGAAGCGAGATCTGGGTGGACACCGACCCCGACAGGCTCGCCCAGGTAGTGGCCAACCTCGTAGAGAACGCGTTTAAGTTCGCCTCCTCGCAGGTCGAGATCGGCGCGTCGGCCACGGCCGCGGCCGCGGCCGGCGGTCTCGACGCCGCGCCGGTGGCAACCGTTTGGGTCACGGACGACGGGCAGGGGATTCGCCCGGAGGATCTTCCACATGTCTTCGAACGACACTTCCGTTCCGATCGCGTCCCGGCGCGCAGGGCCGGGACCGGGCTCGGCTTGGCGATAGTCGCCGAGCTCGCGGCCGCGATGGGCGCGAGTGTCAGCGCGGAGTCGCCGCCACCGGGCGGAGGAGGGCGAGGAACCTGCATGACCGTATCGATGCAGCTGGGACCTGGCCCGACTTGGCCGTGGCCGCCTCCTGCGACTCCGCGGCCTTCGTCCGCAGCCGAGCCTCCGACGTCCGCAGCCGAGCCTCCGCCGCCGGCTCTTCGGTGAGGCGCACGGCCGGATCGGTCCGTCAGATCAGCGGTAGGTCACGCACCGTCGCTCGAAACAGCTTGGTGGCGTCACTTCGACCTCGAGCACCCGGCACACTCACCTCTACCTCGGCAGGCGGAACCACGTCGCGATGCAGATATGCCAAGCAGGCCACAGTGCCGAGAGAAGGTGACCAGGCGCTCGACGTGACGTGGCCCACCTGCTTTCCACCGGCGAAGATCTCGGACCCGCGGATTCCCTCCGGTGCTTCCGCCGCCAGGCTCTCGACCGCCGCTCCGTCGATTGCGTCCGGCTCCACGACGAGCCCTCGCAGACGTCTCGCCACACGGTTCCCCCTAGCTTCGAGGCGCGCCACCAGCTCCTGACCCGTGTAGCAGCCCTTGGTCGTGCTGACGCATCTGCCGAGGAGGTCTGCCTCAGCGGCGATCGTGCGTTCGTCGAGCTCTGTCCCCATCGCAGGTATTCCCGCCTCGATCCGAACCGCCTCCGAAGCCTCGCGCCCGCAGACGCGTACGCCCGCGCCCCCGTCGAGTGGAGGTGCTTCTCCGAGCAGGTCCAGGCCTACGACGCCGTTCCATTCGAACGGCACGACCAACAGGCCGGCCGTGGCGGCGGGCGGCGACTTCGCGCTCTCGAGCATCTCTTGTGCACGGGGACCGCGAAGCGAGACACAGCTCCAAGGCAATGGCTCGACGACAGCCTTCACACGCAGCTTGAAGCGGTCTAGCCGAGCCTTCACCGCTTCCCCGTAGCCGGCCTGCACGTCCACGATCAGCTCCTCGGGGCCGATCCGCGTCACCCGCACGAGCGCTTCGAGCTTGCCCTGCGGGGAGAGCAACAGAGCGTCCACCGATCCCCCGTCGACCAGCTCGGACAGGTCCTGGCTGCATTGTCCCTGCAGGTATGACAGCGCGTCGCTGCCCGACACGCGAAGGACGTCGCGCCCGCGCCCGCCGCCCGAATAGATGACTCCGGCTCCTCGGCGCAGAGCCTCGTAGTCCGCCTCGACCTCCCCGGCAAGAGGAGCGGATGAGGTTCGCCGGCTCACCTTCGCGTCCAGGACCTCACGACCGAGCCGATCCGAGGCGTGGCGCAGTTCGGTGGGTTCCCTCGCGCTCCAAGAGGAACGAAGCTTGCCTGACGCGTCGCGAAGCGGTTGCGCGGCGCGCCGCGGGGACCGCGGCCAGCAGGGCTGCCGCCTTGTTGACGCACTCCTCGTCCTCTTGCGCCGGGTCGCTGTCGGCGACGATCCCGGCGCCGGCTTGCACGCTCGCCCTCCCGACTGGGTCCACCACCATCGTGCGGATCGCTATCGCGGTGTCGAGGTTCCCCGAGAAGTCGATGTAACCGACCACCCCTCCGTACACGCCGCGTTTCGTGGGCTCGAGGTCGTCGATGATCTGCATCGCACGCACCTTCGGAGCCCCTGACAAGGTCCCTGCGGGCAGTGTCGCCCGAAGCACGTCCACCGGCCCTTTGCCCGGCGACAGGGACCCCGACACTTGCGAGGTCAGGTGCATCACGTGGCTGTAGCGCTCCAAGGTCATGAACTCGTCCATGTGCTCGGTGCCGAACGAGACCACGCGACCTACGTCGTTGCGAGCGAGGTCCACGAGCATCACGTGCTCCGCCACCTCTTTCGGGTGCTCCGACAGCTCACCAGCCAGCCTTGCGTCTTCTGCTTCGGTGCCACCGCGTGGCCGCGTTCCGGCAATCGGGCGGGACACCACCAAACCGTCGCGCAGGCGAACCATCGGCTCGGGCGACGAGCCCACGACGGTGCACTGCTCCGTGCGCAAGAAGTAGAGGTAGGGACTCGGGTTGATGAGCCTTAACTCCCTGTAGAGGTCGAACGGGTCCGCTTCGAGGTCCAGGTCGAAGCGCTGCGAAAGCACCACCTGGAAGATGTCGCCGGCGGTTATGTGCTCCTTGGCCACCTCCACCGCGGACATGAATTCCCGAGAGGAGACCGTCCTTCGGACTTCGGGAAGAGGCTCGTGCTCCACCGGGGCCTCGAGAGGTGGCGACTCGAGCGGCGTGAAGAGAGCCCGCTCGAGATCGTCGAGGCGCTCGCTGGCGCTTTCGAAGCGTGCAAGGGCCCCGGATTCGCTCCAGCTGTCTCCGACTTCGCCGACGAACACGTTGTCAACCAGGACCACGCGTTGGCGCCAATGGTCGAACGCGCACAACTGGCCGATCACCTGGAGCACGGCGTCGGGAAATCCGAGATCGTCGTCGGGCACGTCCGGCAACCTTTCGACCTCGCGCACCACGTCGTATCCGATGTACCCGACCAGCCCGCCGTGAAGGGGCGGAAGGCCCGCGAGCTGAGGCGAGCTATAGGCGCAGAGCAACGCCTCCACGGTTGCGAGCACGCCCTGCGAGGCCGCCTCTTCCACAGAGGGCACCGGTGTCAGGCGGCCTGTCGCAGATGCCTCACGTCCTCGAGCAACGATCGTCCCGAGAGGATTGCGGCCGACGAAGGAGTAGCGCCCCCATCTCTCGCCACCCTCCACCGACTCCAGGAGGAATCCGGGCTCGTCGCCCACGACCTGGAGGAAAGCGCCCACCGGAGTGAGGGTGTCTGCGACGAGCTCCCTCCAGACCGGGACGATGCGGTGCTGGCGTGCGAGCTCCAGGAACGCCTGCGGACCCGGTCGGTCGGTGGACTCGGGCACGGAGCCGTCTCCCGTCCCGAGCTCAGCTCGCGCTCGTGCTCGCGCCGTCACCCGGACCAAAGGAGCGGTAGAAGCACGAGCGCTCTCCTGTGTGGCACGCACCTCGTCCGTCCTGGTCCACGATCACCAGGATCGCGTCGCCGTCGCAGTCGTATGAGACCGACCTCACCCACTGACGGTCACCTGACGTCTCGCCCTTGCACCAGTATTCCTGCCGGCTTCGGCTCCAGAACCAGCTCCTGCCGGTGTCCAAAGTGCGTCGTAGCGCCTCTGCGTCCATGTAGCCGAGCATGAGCACGCACCCGTCTCCTGCGTCCTGAATCACCGCGGGCACGAGGCCGTCCGAGCCGAAATGGATCCGGCTCATCTGCTCGTCCGTGAAGGGGATCGGCGTGCCGGCCCTGCTCGGTGCGACAGGTCGAGCAGACGACGTCGGCGCAGTTTCCGGGCTCATGGTCCTTCCACGATACCGGTGGGTCGTCGCCCCGGAGGCACGCCGGATTGCTCGCCTCCCGAAATGCGCCTCAGAGGTAGAGGCCCGTCCCGCCGTCCATCCGCTCGGATGCGACCGCGTGAATGTCACGCTCGCGAAGGATCACGTACTCGTCGCCTTGGACCTCGACTTCGAAGCAGTCCTCCGGGTTGAACAGCACCTTGTCGCCGGGCTTGATCGTGCGGACGTGCGGTCCGACTGCGACGGCCTCGGCCCAGGAGAGTCGTCTCGAGACCTGCGCGGTCGCAGGAATCAGGATGCCTGCACGAGACCTGCGCTCGCCCTCGGCCCTCGGAGGCTGGGCGAGGACTCGGTCGGCGAGCATGTTGACCGGCTGCTTCGGGGACGAGCGCGTGCTCGAGGACGAGGGCTGTCTCGGGGAAGTCTGCCTCGGCCGAGGGGAACGGGTCTGCTTTGCAGGTGTCGCCGGAGCCGGGTCCACTAAGGCACGCTACCAGCATTCTTCAAAGGTCCGCGATGCGAGGCTCAGGCGAAGGCGGGACGAACTTGCACCCCATGTGCAGTCAGATATTCCTTTGCCTCTGCTACCGAGTGCTCCCGCATGTGGAAGATCGAAGCGGCGAGGACTGCGTCTGCACCTCCTATCGTCGCGCCTTCGACGAGGTGCTCAAGCGTCCCGACCCCTCCCGACGCGACCACCGGCACTCCGACGGAGTCGACGATCGCTCGGGTGAGCTCCAGATCGAACCCGTCACGGGTGCCGTCCCGGTCCATCGACGTGAGGAGGATCTCCCCCGCACCGAGATCCGCACAGCGAGTTGCCCACTCGACCGCGTCGATCCCCGTCGCCTGCCTTCCCCCGTGTGTGAAGACCTCCCAGGTCTGCTTTTCCGGGGCATCCTGGGCGCCTCGGCCGTCTTGGGCGCGATTCGAGCGCGCATCGATAGCGACGACGATGCACTGCGCTCCGAACTCGCTGCTCAGCTGCGACACGAGCTGGGGGTCCGAGACCGCCGCTGTGTTCAACGCAACCTTGTCTGCCCCGGCGCGTAGCAACCGGCGCGCGTCCTCAGGATTGCGCACACCCCCACCGACCGTGAACGGGATGAAGACCTGCTCGGCTGTTCGAGCCACCACCTCTACCATCGTGTCGCGACCGTGGGCGGAAGCCGTGATGTCGAGGAACACGAGCTCGTCCGCTCCCTCGGAGTCATAACGAGCGGCTAGCTCCACGGGATCTCCGGCGTCCACGAGGTCGACGAAGCGCACACCCTTCACGACGCGGCCGTCGTCGACGTCGAGGCAGGGGATCACCCGGATGCTTCGCACGCGGCGATCGCCTCCTCCACGTCGAGAACACCCTCCACGAGGGCCATGCCGACTATCGCCCCCACCGGCCGGCGGCCGTGGACCTCTAGACGCGCTATCTCGGACAGGTCTGCACTCGAGCGAACCCCTCCTGATGCGATCACCGGGTGCATGCTCTCGAGCAGGACCTTGCTCAACCCCTCGAGGTCCGGCCCTTCGAGTGCACCGTCCCGCTCGATGGCGGTGACCACGACGGCGCCGAGGTCGAGCCCCTCGAGGCGCCCGAGCGCCTCTTCGAGGGAGGTGCTGCTCGCCTCCTCCCACCCGCGGACGGCCACCCTTGCTCCTTGTCCGCGGTGGTCCAATCCCACCGCGATCCTCCCGGGGTACGCGGCGGCGAGCGATCCCACCAAAGAGGGATCCGACTGCGCAGCAGTGCCCAGGACAACGCGCTCGGTCCCCGCGTCGAGGAGGGCACCGGCATCGCGCTCGCTGCGCACGCCGCCACCTGCTTGGACCCTGGCGCCGAGCCCGGTTGCGAGCTCCGCGAGTCCTAGGACCGTCTCCCTGTTCACTGGCTCACCGGTGCGCGCGGCGTCGAGGTCGACCACATGCAGCCACCGCGCGCCTGCCCCCACGAAGCGGCGGGCGAGCTCGAACGGGTCGCCGTACGAGCGCTGCTTGTCGAACTCGCCACGAACCAATCGCACGGCGGCCCCGTCCCTCAAGTCGATCGCGCAGTAGAGATCCATCGATGTCGGCGCCGAGCTCAGACGAGCTCAGGCGTTCGAGGGCCTGTCCGGGTCACCAGTCGAGGCACGTGTAGGCGCACCGTTCGCGCACGCGTCGACGAAGGAGACGAAGTTCGAGAGCGCGGCGAGCCCTGCAGCACCCGACTTCTCCGGGTGGAATTGAGTTCCGCAGACCCTGCCTCGCTCTGCGGCAGCGACGACCGGCCCCCCGTAGTCACAAGTGGCCACCACTGCGTCTGTCATCTCCGGCGCGTAGGAGTGGACGAAGTAGACCCAAGGCTGTTCCCCGAGCCCGGCCAGCAGGACGCTCTCACTGCTACCGACACGAGACAGCTGGTTCCACTGCATCTGCGGGCTCTTCACCCCGGGCGGGAGCGCTCGCACCGTGCCGTCCAGAATCCCGAGGCCCTTCACTCCGGGCGCCTCCTCCGATCCCTCGTAGAGCAGCTGGAACCCGATGCAGATTCCGAGAAACGGCACTCCGCGGTCGACTGCGTCGAGCGCGGCCTCCCGCATGCCGCTCCTGTGCAGCGCGTCGGCACAAGGTCCGAAAGCACCGACGCCGGGGACGACGACACCTTGCGCACCGGCGACG
>DAIQQK010000185.1:0-5499 GCA_036786835.1 Acidimicrobiales bacterium
CGCCGCTCCCAACATCCCGCCCCGTTGTCTCGGCCGCCCACGCTGGTCGTTCGAGCCGGGCGAGTCGCCCTCGGCGCCATCGGTGGCCTCCAACCAGGCGATCCATTGCTCGTCGGTCCATTCCTCTGGATCCACGGGTGGGCTGTCGGGCGAAAAGTCTTCTTCGGGCTCCGATGGGCTCACCTCACCACCGGTTCCAGTGCGTCACGTCATCGACCGGGCGCCTGGTGCGCCACCGATGACGCTCGAGGTCGGGCACGTCCTGAAGACCCGAGACCGGACCGACGCAGAGCCACGCGACAGGCCGGATGTGCTCGGGGATGGAGAGGAGCTCACGAAGGAACGGCTCTCTGTAGAACGAAACCCATCCCATCCCGTACCCCTCGGCGGTCGTGGCGAGCCAGAGGTTCTCGATCGCCAGGCACGTCGAGTACAGGCCGGCGTCGGCGATCGCGTGCCGCCCGAGCACGTGCGGTGCTCCACGCGTCGAGTCGTATGTGACGACGATCCCGAGACTGGACTCGAGGATCCCCTCGATCTTGATCCGCGCGAACGTCCCTGCCATGTCCGGCGGCAAGGAGGTCGCGAACGTCTCGCGTTCTTCCGCGACGTGATCGCGGAATCGCTCCCTGATGGCGGGATCGTTCACGACGATGAAGTCCCAGGGCTGGGTGAGGCCCACGCTCGGCGCCGCGTGGGCAGCTTCGAGGAGGCGCCGGAGAACCTCGTCGGGGACGGGTTCCCCGGTGAACTCGCAGCGCACGTCTCGGCGGCGCATGATCGCCTCGTAGACGGCGTCGGTGGTCGTGGCGTCCATGGCTTGTCCTAAACGACCTTAGGTCAGCCCCCGGGCTCGTCGCGGGTAGCCCCCTCGCGCTAGAAGATTGGCCGTGGAGGGTTATGACAACGACGGGCTCACGTTCGACGTGACCGACACAGGGCCCTCGGACGGCCCTGTCGTCATCGCCCTCCACGGATTTCCCGAGGACCGCCGCTGCTGGGAGCAGGTCTCGCGAGCAATGACGGATGCGAAGTACCGGGTCCTAGCGCCCGACCAACGCGGGTACTCGCCCGGTGCGCGTCCTGGAGGCCGGCGCTCGTACCGGGTCTCGCTCCTGGCCGGCGAAGTCCTCGCTCTCGCCGATCGAGCCGGCGCCCGGAGCTTCGACGTGATCGGGCACGACTGGGGAGCGGTGGTGGCGTGGCACCCCGCTGCGAGGCATCCGGACCGAGTGCGCACCCTCACCGCCCTGTCGGTGCCTCACCCTCGCGCGGTGGCGAGCGCGATGGGCAAGAGCTCACAGGTGATGCATTCGTGGTACATGGGGTTCTTCCAGATCCCATGGCTCCCGGAGCGGATGCTGGCGCAAAGGGGCGGCTCGATGCTCGCCGCGAGCCTCTCGAGGTCCGGGTTGGACTCCGAGACCGCGCGGCGGTACGCGTCCCGGGCCGCATCCGCCGCCCAGATGACCGGACCGATCAATTGGTACAGAGCGCTCCCGTTCGACGCGCGCGACCCGCTCGGCGCTGTCTCGGTGCCGAGTCTCTACATATGGGGGACCAAGGACCGGTTCGTGACCCGGGCTGCGGCGCAGCGCTGCGGCGACTTCGTGACCGGGGGCTTCCGGTTCATAGCTCTCGAGGGCCAATCGCACTGGCTGCCGACCTCCGCCGCGCGCGAGGTCGCGCCGCTGGTGCTGGAGCATCTGGGCTCTGTGAGTTATCAGTGACTGGCACGGTTGGGCGAGGCTCAGCCGGCAAAACCGCGCTGATGGGCGTAGATGATCGCCTGTGACCGGTCGCGGCTTCCGGTCTTGGTGAAGATGCGGTTGATGTGCGTCTTGATCGTCACTTCGCTCACGTAGAGCTGCGCTGCGATCTCGGAGTTCGAGAGCCCTTTGGCGATGAGGCGCAGCACTTCGGCCTCGCGTTCGGTCAGCCCGTCCGGCAGTGACCCGCCGTCTTGAGCGGTGGGGAGCGTCGCAACTTCGACCAGGCGCGCCTGCACGGAGGGGTCCAACACCGCCTGTCCGGAGGCGGCGGCCTCGATCGCCCTGGCGATGTGCTCGCGACCAGCGTCCTTCGTCAGGTAGCCGAGAGCCCCGGCCCGCAACGCCGCCACGATCGACTCGTCGTCGGCATAGGTGGTGAGGACCACGACTTGCGTGTCGGGATGGTCCGCCCGGATCTGCCTGGTTGCTTCGACTCCGTCCACGCGCGGCATCCGAAGGTCCATGAGGACGACATCGGGACGAGTCTGTGCGACGAGCGAGACGGCCTCCTCGCCATCGCTGGCGCCACCGACCACCTCCACTCCGGGCATGGTCCCGAGCAGGGTGATCAGGCCTTCCCGCACGACAGTCTGGTCGTCGGCGACGACCACCCTCATGCCGGCACCGCGACCTCGACCCTCCAGCCGAGCGCGCTCGGCTCGGCCACGACGTGCCCACCCAACAGCTCGATCCGCTCGCGCATGCCGCGCAACCCGAAGCCGCCTCCCGCGGTCTTGAGTTGGCCTGCGACGTCGTGTGTGGCAGGACCACCGTTCAGCCCAGCGTCGGAGCTCGGCCCGTTGGTCACCATCAGAACGGTAGATCGCGGTTCGAAATCGAGGCGGACGGACACCGGTGCTCCCGGAGCGTGCTTGCGAGCGTTGGTGAGCGCCTCCTGAGCAGCCCGGTAGAGCGCCAGACCCGCGTCGGCTCCGAGCGCACGAGGGGTCCCTGTCACCGTGAGATCCGCGCCGTCATGTGTGGCCAGCGAGGAGAGCTGCTCGGCCAGGGCCACGGGGTCGTCGCGCAGGGCATGCACGGCTTCGCGGGTCTCTTCGAGACCCTGAACCGCGAGGCGCCGAGCCTGTCGGATCAGCTCTCGCGCCTTGTCCGGTTCGTTGCCGCCCTCCAAGAGTGCGTCGGCCGCGTCGAGCTGGACCGAAAGTGCGCCGAGGGAATGGGCGAGCACGTCGTGCACCTCCCGCCCGATCCTGTTTCGCTCAGCGAGCGCCGCGGCCCGGTCGCGCTCAGCGTCCGCCCGCACGCTCTCGGCCAGGAGCTGCTCGGCTTGGAGAGCCCTCTTCGTGTACTGCCGGCGGGACGAGCCCATCATGAGCCCTGCTGCTGCGGACAACGCGCCTTCCACGATCACGCTTACCGGGCTCGGAGCACCGAGGCCCGTCACGACCGACACCAGCACGGCCACTCCGATTACTGGGACACCCAGTGCCGGGAGAGTCTCGAAGCTGATCCCCGCACCGAGCGCCGCGACTGCGATCACGCCGACTGCGACCGGACCGTACGCGGCGAGCGCTGCTCCCGAAGCCGCCGTCAAGGCGAGGAACGCCCATGTCGTTCGGTCGGACGCCCCGAAACGGCGGCTCGCCATCCACCCTGTCCACCCGATCGCCGCCGCGCTCATCAGGATCGCCACCCAAGGGATCCTCCCCGGGACTCCTTTCTGGAGCTGGTTGGCTGCGCCCCAGAGCAGGGCTGCGAGCCCTCCGAGCCGGAGCAGGCTCAGCAGCCGTTCCTTTCGTGTCCCGAGGGTCCCGAGGAGAGATCCGAGCTGGGCCGGCTGCTCCATGGGCCAAATGATCCCACTCACGAGGAGTTTCAGTCGCTCGAAGGGTCAGGTCAGTGGCTCTGGGCTCAGGCTCAGTGGCTCGTGGATCAGGCGGCGACGGGGTTCCGCAGGAAGCCGCCGCGGGGGATCTCGGCACCGATGCGAAGGGACTTCAGGAAGAGAATCCCGGTGCGGCTCAGGACCTCGGCCAGTGCCATGAGGATGAAAGCGGCCGCCCAGGCTCCGGCCGAGGTGATGTGGTGGGTCGCGCTGAACCGGGCAATCGCCGACTCTCCACCGTGGGTTCCCCAGAAGTAGAAGGCCATGCGGGCTCCGATACCGACCACCCACAGGACGGCGGCCACGCCCCCCGCCTTGGCGAAGGCAACGGCGCCGTCGAGCTTCACGGATGTCGCCACAGCGGCGAGCGAACCGAGCAGCCCGCCCATCACGGCGAGGGCGACCACGAGCAGCAGGTCGTTTCCGGCCGTCGGGATGCCGTGGAGGTACTGCAGTGCCACCACTGCCGTGATGACGACGGGGAAGAGGAGGCGGGAGCGGGTGATCCTGTGTCCGCGGATCTGAAGGATCACGAGGCCGACGAGGGTGATGTTGAGGAGGTAGTCAGTGAAGGTCATGACTCAAGTGTCCGCCTCAGGGGCTCCTCGGGCGTCGGCCCAGGGGTGGAGATCAGGGTGGATCCCGGGGTCCACCCACGGCGTCCCCGCCTGGACCGACCGCCATTAGCTCTGTCCCAGAGGTACTATCTCCCGGCGTGAGCACCCCGGCGGTGGGCGAGGTCACACCCGAGGGCTTCGCCGAGGATCTGCTCGGTGTGCTCGCTGCGCTTCGGCGCAACCTGGCCCGGCACGTCGAAAGGCCGCTGGCGCCGTACCTTCTGACGGGCTCGCAGCTCGAGCTCGTGCGGCTAGTGCGCCGCCGTCCCGGAGTCTCGGTGGCCGAGGCCGCCGAGGAGTTGCACGTGGCCTCCAACACGGTCAGCACCCTCGTACGACAGCTGACCGACGCAGGACTTCTACGCAGGGGTGTGGCACCTTCCGACCACCGGGTCGCGCACCTCGAGCTCACACCCGAGCTGCGGCAGAGCTTCGGAGCTTTCCGTGATCGGCGCCTGCTCGCCCTTGAGTCTTCGTTCGCGAGCCTGTCGCGCGGGGACCGAAGTTCTCTCAGCGGGTTGCTACCGGTGCTCGGGCGTCTCGCCGAAGCGCTGAAGGACGTCGGTCCCGACGCGAAAGGAGCGCATTCATGACCTTCCTGCCACCCCGCATGTCACACGGCACGAAGAGGAGGTTGACGGTGAGCCTCGCGGCTCTCGTCACGTCGGGGCTCGTCATCAGCTCGTGCGGAGGCGGAACATCGCCGTCGTCGCCGTCATCGTCTTCGTCGTCAGCGTCCGGTGGCGTGAGGGTGTCGGGAGGGCCCACCGGCAGCTACATCGTCCCGCCGGGCATTCACAAGATCAAGCACGTGATCGTCATCATGCAGGAGAACCGGTCCTTCGACTCCTACTTCGGCACTTTCCCGGGAGCCGAAGGCATACCAATGCAGAACGGTCAGCCGACGGTGTGCGTGAACGATCCGACGACCGGATCCTGCGTCGCGCCCTACGCAGACCACTCCGATGTGAACGGCGGCGGGCCTCACTCGGCTCCCAACGCGACGGCCGACATCAACGGCGGGAAGATGGACGGGTTCATCGGGCAGTCCGAGTCAGGAAAACGCGGTTGCGCCGACCCGACGAACCCCGCTTGCTCCACGGGGACTGCAGACGACGTCATGGGCTACCACACTCAAAGTGATATCCCGAACTACTGGGCCTATGCGAAGGACTTCGTCTTACAAGACCACATGTTCGAGCCCAACGCCTCGTGGAGCCTCCCTGCGCATCTCTTTCTCGTATCGGAGTGGTCGGCGTTCTGC
>DAIQQK010000186.1:0-5485 GCA_036786835.1 Acidimicrobiales bacterium
CCTGTCGTTATCGGGACCCGCATCAGACGAGTAGCGATTATGGGCGCACTCCAATGCGGGTTCGCCGTCGCCGTCGTCGCATTCGGTGGTCTGGTCCTCGCGGCACCGGCGTCGGCGACCACGCCGAGTGCATCCGCCACGACCGGCAATGACATCTCGTTCCCTCAATGCGGAGGCAGCTTCCCAAGCGGGCAAGCATTTGGCATCGTCGGGGTCAACGATGGCCTTTCGGACAACCTCAACCCGTGTTTCGGACCATCCCCGTCGTATTCCGAGAGCGAGTTGTACTGGGCGGTGAGTGGCTCGAGCGGCACGACCACCCAACCCAAGGCGTCGCTGTATGTGAACACGGACGACCCGGGCGACGTCAACAGCGGGAGCTTGATCCCCGACTGGCCATCCTCGGGGAACACGCCCTACGGGTCCTGTACGACAACGACAGTCATGACAAGTGGCGGCCCGAGCACGGCCGGGGCCAACTCGACCGCCTGCGCGTGGGAGTTCGGGGACCAGGAGGCCGATCAAGACCTCTCGTGGCTGAGTGCCGCTGTCGCTGCGATCAACGGTCAGTCCCCGCCGATCACTGTGCCGAGCGGGGCCAGTGGCTACCCGTGGTGGCTCGATGTCGAGACCTCGAACACCTGGCAACCAGGGTCGACCGGACAGGCGATGAACGTCGCCGTCCTTCAAGGGATGGTCGCTGGTCTCACGGCCAGTGGTGCCACCGCCATCGGCGTCTATGCGGCCAGCAATCAATGGGACGACGTCACCGGCGGCACCACCGCGGCCACGACATCTCTCGGTGGACTGGAAGATTGGATCCCGGGTGCCGGCACCCTCGCTGGAGCCCAGACCAACTGCGGGGCTGGCTCGTTCACTGGCGGCAGTGTCGCCCTCGCACAGTGGACGAGCGGTGGCATCGACAACGACCTCATCTGCACCCCAACGTCGACCCCGACTCCGATTCAGATCTACGGCACCGATGCCATTGGCACCGCGATCGCCATCTCCGAGCAGGAGTTCCCCTCAGCCGGTGCAGCCAGGGCAGTGGTCCTCGCTCGCTCGGACTTCTTCTCCGACGCGTTGGCCGGGGGCCCCCTCGCGGCGGCGGTCGGAGGCCCCCTGCTGATCACCCCGGGGGCGTCGATCAGCTCGACCCTCGACCCGCGCGTTGAGGCGGAAATCCAGCGGGTGCTCCCGACCGGCGACACCGTGTACATCCTGGGTGGGGACCTCGCGCTCAGCCCCAGCATCGACACCACCCTGGCGGGGCTCGGGTACCACGTGACCCGAGAGGCCGGGGCCGACGAGTCTGCCACCGCCGTCGACATCGCCGTACAGCTCGGGAACCCGTCGACGATCTTCGAGGCCACCGGCCTGAACTTCTACGACGCGCTGTCAGCCGTTCCGGCGGCCATCAAGGAGCATGCTGCGATCCTCCTCACCGACGGCTCGACCCAGGCCCCCGAGACCGCCGCCTACCTCGCAGCCAATCCGGGCGATACCCGCTACGCCATCGGCGGGTCGTTGGCCGCCGGCGGAGCCGACCCGACTGCCACCGATATCGCCGGGAACGACCTGTTCAACACGTCGGCCGACGTCGCGAGCTACTTCTTCCCCAACCCCTCGGTCTTCGGTGCAGCGACCGCGGCCGACTTCCCCGACGCCCTTGGTGGCGGCGTGTTCATGGCGACCGGCGGCCGCATGGGACCGCTGCTGCTCGTGAAGCCGACCACGCCACTGCCACCCGAGATCACTCCCTATCTCGCCACCCTGGCTGTCGGGACCCAGGGCTACGTATTCGGCGGATCACTGGCCGTCGGTGCCGACGTATTGGCAGCGCTGCAGTCGGCAGTCGGGTAACCGCCCCTCCAACGCCTGTAATCCCGATCCCCGTCAGGTTCCTCCGCGGTCGGTAGTTCCCATCCTTGCGGTCGCCCCTGTGCTTTTCTCGGGCAGTTGGCACTTTCTAGTGTCGCTAACGAGTGCAGTTGGCTGATACGTAGACAGCCGCTGTTTCGTGGTTGATGATCTATCTCTATGAAGAGGGGCCGGGCATCAATAGGCTCGCCTCGGGCTGACCGCTCACTTGCTACTCCTGAAGGTCTATTGGAAAAAGCCTTGGGTTACAAGACTCCGATCCATCAAACAATGAGCCCCTCGGCGCGTAGCTGGCCGAGACAGTCCTCTATCGCTGCGTTGAACGATTCGGCCAGCCCAAAGTTGTCCTGAATAGTCTGAACGATCTCGCTGAGGCTGTTCTCCCCCGTGCAGAGCTCGAAGACGATGGCCGCAGTATGGCTCAGGTAGTGGACTCGGCCCTCGGCCGTCTGAAACACGACACAGCCATCGGAGGCCTTGTTGATCTCAATGTCGTCTGACTTGCGAGGCGTGTGGTTCGTATGCCAAATGTCAGCAGTCGGATCCGCACTTCGCTCGAGCACGAGTGAAAGGTCGGGTCGCCCGCGTGTTCGACAGACGAACTCGATGGCATCGGCAGGCATCGGGTGAAGCCGTCCTCGCTCGTCGAACATTGACATTGTCAGACCGATGCTCTCGTAACCGGACAAAACGGTCCGAAGAGCGAGTCGCCGACGGTCGAGTTCGGTTGGGGAGAACTCACACAAGATGGTGATCCGCGGATTGTTGGCAACAGTTCGCAAGAGACCCGTCACCACATCATGGTCGTAGCCCTGCGCGTCGATCTTGACGACATCGACTTTCTCGGGGAGCTCGTCATCCAGCCGCAGGCACCGCACGATCGTCTTGGTCTCGCCTGCCGGAACGAGGTAGTGAGCCCCCCGGTTCACCTCATCTAGCGCGAGCGACATCCACCCCTTGGAGGCGTGGGCAGCGAACGGCAGCACTCTCGTGTTCGTGCAGCCATTGCGTACAAGGTTCCGACGCAAGAGGTCAAGGTTGCGATCCTCCGGTTCGAGCGCAATCACCGTTCCGGTGGGCCCGACGCACCTCGCCCCAAGGATGGTGAAGTAGCCCACATGTGCTCCGACGTCGACGAACGTGTCGCCTGGGTGAAGCCTTGAGCGAAGGAAGGCCGTCTCGAGTGGTTCCCAGATTCGATCGCTGCGCAGAACGGCGTTGATCACCTGGTCCCCTCGCGAAAGCAAAAGCGGACCGATGACCGTGTCCACGTCGTCAACCGGTTCGAGGAATGACGAGCCATCCGAGTTCTCGGTATTGTCTCCTTCGTCGGAGAACTCCAGCCCAATGGATCCAGGCCTCGCCCTCCAGGTGAGCACACCGAAGCCACCCCACGGACGTTCAGGATCGATTCGGATGACCTCTTGGCAATGATCTGCGTCGATTTCCTGCAATTTCCGCCACAAGCGGTGCACTTCGACCTCAGGGTGGGTCTCGGTGGGGAGGATGTCGTGGAATACCACCAGACCGCCGTCGCGAACACGTGGTGCGTACTCAAGGAAATCGGCACGAACGCCGCGATAGGTGTGGTCGCCGTCGATGAAGAGAAGGTCGATCGGCTGCCCACCGAGCAGCGTGTCGAGCTCTGCGCGGGTCGCCGGGTCTCTCGAGTCCAGACGCAGGAGGTGCACCGACTGCGTTGACTCGGCGAAGGAGGCGAGCACTGAGGGCTGTGCCGTGCCGTCTGGCGAACCGAAGGGGCCGCCTGGAAGATCGATGCTCACGATCGTCGCCTCCGGATGGGCGAGCCGGCACCACAGAAAGAGCGTTCCCCCAAGGGCGGTGCCGATCTCGACGACCGAGGTGAGTTTCCGCCCCGCCAGGAGCTCAATCAAGGCGGCGAGCTCGTCGGGCTTCTGCATCGCACCATGGGACAGCGCAGTTGCGGCCAGATGGCCCGAGTCGAGCACTGGGTCGCGGTCGCGCCGAACCCCGGCTGACCCCCGACCTGGCAAACTGGAAACGTCCCGCTTCGGAACCCTCGGTTGTGACCAACCGTCCAAAACGGCCGTATGAGCCGCGTGCCATCTCTCCCACGAGTCGTAGAAGGCCGCGTAAGCGTTCGGGCGCAGCCTTCTGACATCATCGGGCGAGTACATCCAGGGCTTCCCGAGAGCGGAGAAGTGGACGACTGATGTGTCCGAATACGCCTGGATCGGATCAGGAAAGTAGTTCGGTCGACTCTTTAGCTCCCACTCGGAATTCAGACGCAAGGCCGTGCTCGGCAGGGTACCGATCTCATCGACGAACTCGTTGTTGAGAATCTCCATGTCGAAGTACCCGTCGAGGTTGGTCTCCAGACACGTCCTACGTATATGCCGTAGGACGCAAGCCCAAGTCGACAACGACGGTCTCGCAAGGAGCATCGCGCTGGTCCAGCGGGGCTGCGTGAGCCAATATGCCCTCGGAGCCGCGAGCGGCCGATCAAGCGGCAAGGAGAGTAGGTCATCGAGGCTCTTCAACGGGATCGCATCAGCGTCCACGAAGAGGACGCGCTCGTATTGGATCAGTTGGAAGATCCTCAGTTTCACCAGGCAATCTCGAAAGTAGGGATCAGCCAACGGTTGAAGGGGTTCGACCAATTCTGTGATCGCCCCACTTTTCGTCATCAGCTCACTTATCGGTGGAGAGAGCGGCAGGTGCAGAATCACAACATCGGCATCGCTCCTGATCCCCAATTCGCGCAAGAGGTGGACGAATACGAGCGAACTGATCGCGTAGGTGTCGTCGGTGGCGTAAAAGACAACGGCGAGTCGATTGGCGCTCTCTGGCAATTCAAGGGATTCGATCGCTTCGCGCTCGAGTCGCTCGCTTGCCGAAGAGATAGAACTCATGAAGGCGCTATCCGAATCGTCGATCACGCCGTTTGGCGGCCAAGGTCGTAGCACCATGGTTTCGTACAGGGTCCGAGGTAGGGCAGTGTGCTAGTTGCAGAGGTCCTCCGACATCTAGTCCGATCCGAATGAGTCCTCGAGCGCAGGTGAGCTGCCCTGTGCTCAGGCCCAAGCAGGTTCACCGCCTGCAGCGGTCGGACACGCGTGCACGCGGGGTCCGGGGCCTCGGGCAGGGTCTACCCCACCCCATCGGTGTCAAAGATCCAGCGGTGTCCACCCTACAACGAGAGGACTCGTTCATCCGGGCCGTATGGTAGGTGCTTCCCGACCCGGTCGCCCTCGATGTTGACAGCCGTCAGGTAATTCTCGCGCCAGCCGACGGGGACGCGATCCCCTTCGACCGAGCAATCGTTTGGTAAGCCCCTGGCGTGGTACGTGGCACAGATCCGAGAAGATTTCCCCGAGTGGCTTGAAAGGACCGGCTTTGGCGAAGTCTTCCGAGCATTCACCTCGACGTGGTCTCCCTGAAAGCAGACAGACTGATCGAGGCAATGGATGCATGTGCCGGCGGGTTTCCTCCGCGTTCAGGATTGGACTTCAGCGCGCCGAACTCTCTGCACCGGAGTGATGATGAAATTGCCGCCTCCTGCTGAGTGCGGCTGATACGCGGCGGATTCAAGGGGTGATCGCAACGGCTCTCTCCTGAACTG
>DAIQQK010000049.1:0-15328 GCA_036786835.1 Acidimicrobiales bacterium
GGATCGGGCGACTCCGGATCGGGCGACTCCGGATCGGGCGACTCCGGATCGGGCGGCTCGGTCGAGGGAGCGATCGGTAGATGGACGGTGAAGACCGAGCCTCCACCTGAGCGCGGGCTCACCTCCACGCGGCCTCCATGAGCCCTCACGATCGACGCGACGATCGAAAGGCCCAGACCTGCACCCCCGTGAGCCCTGGAGCGTGACGCGTCGGCTCTGTAGAACCGTTCGAAGACCCTTGCCGCTTGGTCGTCGCTCAGCCCGGGGCCCGAGTCCGACACGGTGATGATCGCCTCGTGGTCGGACTGCTCGACACCGACCACCGCAGACATGCCGGGCGGGGTGTGAGCGCGCACGTTCGAAAGAAGGTTGTCGATTACCTGTCGAAGTCTGACGCGGTCGCCCACCACCTCGACCGGGTGAGACGCCTCGAGGCGGACGGGCCATTGCCCTCCGACCGTGACGGCGGTCCGTACTGCCTCCGCCGCCAGCTCGACTATCTCGACGTCCTGGCGGTCGAGCGGCCTCCCTTCGTCGAGGCGGGCAAGCAGGAGCAGGTCGTCCACCAAGTGGCCCATCCGCGAGGTCTCGCTCTTGATCCCCTGCATCACCCTCGCAAGGTCTGCCGGGCGGGTGGAGGCGCCACGCTCGAAGAGCTCTGCGTATGCCGATACCGCCGCGAGTGGTGTCCGCAGCTCGTGACTCGCGTCGGCGACGAACTGTCTCATCCGGGATTCCGAGGCGCGCAGTTCGGCCTCGGTCTCGTCGCGCTGGGCGAAAGCCTTCTCGATCTTCCCGAGCATGACGTTCAGGGCCCGTGCCAAGCGCCCCACCTCTGTCTTCGCAGCGTCGCCGGGCACGCGCTGCTCGAGCTCGCCCGCTGCGATCGCCTCGGCTGTGCGTTCCACCGCACGAAGTGGTCGCATTCCGACGCGCACGAGCCACCAACCGAGCAGCGCAGCTGCAACGAGGGCGACGGCGGTCACGAGCAACTCGACGTTCCGCAAGTGGTTCAGGGTGGAAACGGTCTGTCCAACCGGGACCGCGACGATCAAGAGCCCGCCTGTGTACGGGCCGCCCCTCAAGATGCTCGCTCTGACCCTGAAAGGAGTGCTCGGGCCGGATTTGTTCGCGACGGTCAAGTAGGCGGTTTGCTCTCCGAACTCCGCGTTGTTCGTGGAGAAGCCGGTGATCTTCTTCGGCAACGCGGGGGTGGAGACGCTGATGCCGGGGAGCGACCTGCTGGCGCAGTCCTCGACGACGCTTCCGCCGGCCCTTCTGACCTCGACGTAGGTCCCGGGATCGAGGCCGCCGACGTTGGAAAAGGTCTCACAGCTCGGGAATTCACCCTGCGGCTGGTTGAGGGGGCCTGCGGGGACGGCGCCGGCGCCCGGGTTCTCACCCGGGACGCCGCCCTGGCTCCCACCTTGGCCCCGCGGAGCCGGCCCGATGCTTCCGAGGTCGCGCTCGAAGGGAAGGTGCGCGACCGCCAAGGACTGGTCCACGCCTCGGTAGAGGAACGAGCGCAGTTCCTGATAGGTGACGATGTCGGCGACAACCAGCGCGATCAGCGAGACAGCCCCCACCGCGACGAGAAGGCGTGTCCGCAGCGACAGGGACACTACGAGCTCTCGGGATCTCTCAGCGTGTAACCGACGAGCCGCAGAGTGTGTATGAGAGGAGGCCCGTGCCTCTCGAGCTTCTTGCGCAGGTAGCTGACGTAGGTCTCCACGACGTTTGCCTCACCGCCGAAGTCGTAGTGCCAGACGTTGTCGAGGATCTGCGCCTTGGACAGCACCTGGCGAGGGTTGCGCATGAAGAAGCGAAGAAGGTTGAACTCGGTCGCGGTCAGTTGGACGAGCGTCCCGGCTCGCCGCACCTCGTGCGCGCCCTCGTCCATCTCCAGATCGGCAAAAGAAAGCTTCCCCGACTCGCCGGTGTCCGCACCCGAACGGCGCAATATGGCCCGCGCTCGCGCAACCACATCGGCGAGCGCGAAAGGCTTCGTCATGTAGTCGTCGCCGCCGACCGTCAGGCCGGTGATCTTGTCCTCGAGCGCGTCGCGAGCGGTGAGGAAGAGAACGGGGGAGCGGATCCCGTCCGTCCGAAGACGGCGTGTAACCTCCAGGCCGTCGAGGTCCGGGAGCATGATGTCGAGGACTATGAGGTCGGGGGTGCGTTCCTGCGCGCACGCGAGTGCGGCCCGTCCCGTCGTCGCCTCCTCGACCTCGAACCCTTCGTAACGAAGCGACGTCGCCACGGCGTCCACGATCGAGGGTTCGTCGTCCACCACCAGTATCCGGCTCTGGGATTTCGTGATCATCGGGCCAACCTCCCGCCTCATGATCGCAACACTTCGTACAGGCCCGCTGGGAGCCGGCTGTGACCTGGCTGTGAGATCGAATCTCTCAGCCGACACACAGGAACGCACCAGCGTGGCCAAAGGCTCGTCCCGGATGCTGCGTCACATGAAGAGCGTCATCCCAGCACCAGAGGTGAGCCGGGAACCCGTGCTCGTCGTCATTCCCGATCCTCCACAGAGGCCGAAACTGGCGGCTCTCCCTCAGCTGTCTGCGCGATCGCCAGAGGTCGTCGCCATGCCTGAGGCCGAAGTCCTGCAGGAGGTCGAAGTCCTGCCGGAGGTCTCGGCGATGCAGGGCGTCGAGCCGCTCGTGGATATCGTGGTGCCCGTCTTCAACGAGGAGAAGGTGCTGGCCTCGAGCATAAGAAGGCTGCGTTCGTACCTCGACCGATCGTTCCCGTTTCGCACGGTCGTCACCATCGTGGACAACGGAAGCACCGACGCCACTGCAGAAGTCGCGACCGGGCTCACGGCCGAGCTCGAGGGTGTGAGGGCGATGCACCTCGGGTCGAAGGGGAGAGGTGGTGCGCTGCGCGCCGCGTGGTCGGCTTCGGACGCGCAGGTGGTCGCGTACATGGACGTCGATCTCTCGAGCTCGCTCAACTCCCTCCTTCCGCTGGTGGCGCCCCTCTTGTCCGACCACAGTTCGGTGTCGATCGGATCTCGCCTCGTCGGGGGAGCTCGCGTCGTCCGCAGCAGCAAGCGCGAGCGGATCTCACGCGCTTACAACCTCTTGTTGAAAGTCCTTCTGAGAAGTCGCTTCTCAGACGCTCAGTGCGGCTTCAAGGCCGCGAGGGCCGATATCGCTCGCCTTCTCCTCGAGGAGGTCGAAGACGACGACTGGTTCTTCGACACCGAGTTGCTCGTGAGAGCCCAGCGCCACGGTCTTCGGATCAACGAGGTGCCGGTGGACTGGACGGAGGATCCCGACAGTCGGGTGGACATATTGCGGACGGCGTTGGCCGACCTGAAGGGAGTCGTCCGGCTCCTCCTCGACCGGCGCGGAGGTGTCGCATGACCCTGATCACAGATCCACCCGAAGAGGCGATCTCCGAGGTCGCGACCAGAGTCACCCCCGCCGAGGCCAACGGGGAACCCGAATCCACCGCCGAAGCTCTTCGAGCCCAACGTCCCCGTGGGGTAAAGGGCACGGCTGTCCGCGTCCTGCGGGGACGGCCCGACGACCCGGCCTGGGTCAGGCCCGCCCTGTTGACGCTCCTCGTGGGCACGGCCTTCGCCTACCTGTGGGCTCTCGGGGACTCGGGCTGGGCAAACAGCTTCTACTCGGCCGCCGTGCAAGCGGGGACGAAGAGCTGGAAGGCCTTCTTCTTCGGTTCCTCGGACGCCTCGAACTTCATCACGGTGGACAAGCCACCTGCCTCGTTGTGGGTGATGGAGCTCTCGGCGAGGATCTTCGGCCTCAACTCATGGAGTCTCCTCGTCCCTCAGGCGCTCGAAGGCGTCGCTACCGTGGGGGTGCTCTACGCGACGGTGCGGCGATGGTTCTCTCCGGGAGCTGCGCTTCTCGCGGGTGGCGTGATGGCCAGCACTCCGGTCGCGGTGCTGATGTTCCGGTACAACAATCCCGACGCGCTCTTGGTCCTGCTCCTAGCCCTCGCGGCATACGCGACCGTGCGCGCGCTCGAGCGGGCGAACACCTGGTGGCTGGTCGCGGCAGCGGCCGCCATCGGGACTGGCTTCGTCACCAAGATGCTTCAGGCGTTCCTGATAGTGCCCGCCGTCGGACTCGTCTACCTGGTGGCGGCGCCGACACCGCTGGCGCGCAGGATCAAGCAACTGCTCCTCGCTGCTGTCGCGCTCGTCGTGAGCTCCGGCTGGTGGGTGGCGGCGGTCCAGCTGACCCCGGCTGCCGACCGCCCCTACATCGGGGGATCGCAGGACAACAGCTTGCTGAACCTCATCTTCGGCTACAACGGCTTCGGACGCATCTCCGGCAACGAGACAGGCAGTGTCGGGGGTGCCGGACCGGTCGGGTCTCGGTGGGGTCCGACGGGCTTGCTGCGCCTCTTTCGCACAGACATGGGAGGCCAGATCTCGTGGTTGATTCCCGGCGTGCTGATCCTCTTGATCGCGGGCCTTTGGTGGACTCGCAGGGCTCCGCGCACCGACCGCACGAGGGCGGCTCTCATGTTGTGGGGGGGTTGGCTGATCGTCACCGGCCTCGTCTTCTCCTACGCGCAAGGGATCATCCATCCCTATTACAACGTCGCACTCGCCCCTGCGATCGGTGCGCTTGCGGGGATAGGAACGGCTGCTGCTTGGCGCCGACGCAGCCAGCGTTCTGCGCGCGCCGTCTTGGCGCTCACGCTGTGCGCGACCGCGGTGTGGTCGTTCTTTCTCCTGGCGCGTTCTCCGGTGTGGTTCCCCTGGCTTCGCTTCGGCGTCCTGGTTGTCGGACTGCTCGCAGCGGTGCTCGTCCTCTCGAGCACTCGCCTCGGAAGGCGAGCGGCACTCGTTGCAGGAGTAAGCGCGCTCGCGGTGGCACTGGCCGGCCCGGTTGCCTACGCGTTGGACACCGTCTCCACTCCGCACTCGGGCGCCATTCCCTCGGCCGGACCCGCAGTTGCCGGAGGTGGTGGGTTCCCCGGCGGCGGCCCACCCGGGTTCGCGGGTGGCCGAGGCCTAGGGCAGGGGGCGTCGCGCCCCTCGGGCACGTCGAACGGGGTCCCGAACTTCGGCACGGGCACGGGCACGGGTGCTGGTACAGGTGCGCGTGCGGGCGCTCGAGCGGGTGGCCCCGCCGGATTCCAGCCCCCCGCTGGCGGCTTTCCCGGCGGTGCCGGATTTCCTGGCGCGGGTGGGTTCCCCGGCGCGGGTGGGTTCCCTGGCTCAGGCGGTCTTCCGGGAGCCAGAGCCTCGGCCGGCGGGGGAGGAGGCGGCTTCCTCGGTAGCACCACGCCCTCGAAGGCTGTCGTTGCACTTCTCGAAAAGGACGCCCGCAAGTACAAGTGGATGGCCGCCACGGTGAACTCCAACTCGGCGGCGGGCTATCAGCTGGCGACCGGGGATCCAGTGATGGCGATCGGAGGATTCAACGGCTCGGACCCGGCTCCGACTCTGAGTGAGTTCGAGCGCTACGTGCACGAGGGAGAGGTCCACTACTTCATCGTCGGTGGGGGTGGTCCTGGCGGAGGTGGTCCCGGCGGAGGTGGTCCCGGCGGAGCGGGCACCTCGGGCAGCACGTCCAGCCAGATAACCCAGTGGGTCGAGAGCCACTATTCGGCGACCACGGTCGGCGGGGTGACCACCTACGACCTCCAGCCCTCGTGATCCCCGTCTTCGCGCTCTCCGCGCTCTTCGGGCCGCCCGGCCATCTCGACGGGCGGCTCGCCTGCGCTCGCGAAGACACGAGCCAACCCACCCATTCCAGCAGCCGCAACAACTCCGGTCGGCAGTCCCGAAGACGGATCGAGCAGCCGAAACGCTTGGCTGCCAGCTGTAGTCGCGCCAGCTCGTCGACCAGCGAGAGATCGAGCGGCCGGTCTTCGTCGAACGGCCATTGAGCCAGCGCAGTGTCTCCGCGCATCAGCACGACCACAATCTGCTTTGGCGGAGGCACTCAGTCATGACGACGTGGGCCAACCGAACTCATCGTCCCGGAGGCGGGCACGAACCGTCGGGAACCGGCTTCCGAGCCCTTGATCGGGGGTCGATTCCCAGGTCCTTGTCGGCGAATCTGGGCGCTGACCTGGGACGCTGTATTCGCAGTGCTGGCCGCGGGCCGCCGGTGAGGTGACATTCGGCCCTGTTGACCGGGGTCCGTGGTGTCCGACAATGCATCCAGAGTCACCCGCCAAGTCGATCGAGAAACGAACATGCATCACGGAATCCGCCAGCACACCCATTGCGGCGCAGTGTTGATCGTCCACCAGGACCGGACCGCGACATGTTCCGATGTCGGGTGTCCGGCGGTGGGGCTCTTCGAGCGGATGCTCGACGCTCACACGACCTTCGTCCCCTGCAGGGCGGTGTTCGACTCCCAGGCTTGTCCCCGGTGCAAGGCGAGCGCGGTCACGGCGGGTCTTTCCGGTCTTCCCGGCAGCTGACGCGCAAGTCCTTTCCAACCGCCTTCTGCTTACGCGGACAAAGCTGCCCCTGCACGAGAGTCCGTTCAGCCCTGCCTGTAGTCGAGGACGTCGAGGTGACGCCGGATCCGGTTGCTCACCTCGTCGACGCTCCCCGTCCCGTCGACGTCGAAGAGAATTTCGCGTTGCCTATAGAACTCCAGTAGGGGCTTCGTGCTCTCGGAATAGACCGCGAGGCGATGGCGGATTGTCTCGAGCGTGTCGTCGCTGCGCCCCTCGGTCTCGCCACGGGCGAGGAGCCGCGCGACGAGCTCGTCCGTAGGCACCTCGATGTTGACGACGGCGCCGAACGTCCGGTGGTTCGCCGTGCCCCATTCGTAGGCCGTTCGAGCCTGAGTGAGGGTGCGCGGAAAGCCGTCGAGGACGAACCCACCGAGTGGCTCGGGTCGTGAGATTCGCTCCAAGACCAAGCTCAGCACGAGGTCGTCGGGAACGAGCTCCCCTCTGTCGATGAACGCCTTGGCTCTCTGGCCGACTTCGGTCCTCTGGGTGACGTTCTCGCGCAACAGGTCGCCCGTGGCGATGTGAGGAACCCCGTAGATCTCGGCGAGTCGGTCACCCTGTGTTCCCTTGCCGGCTCCCGGGGGAGCGAGAAGAAGAGCGCGCAACATGTTCGCCTACCCGTCCGCGAAGCTTGCCGGGTTGTCAAGCTCGCGCAGGTCCAAGGGTAGAGGAGGCCAAGGCTCATGACGATTCCGTCCCCGGGGTCGAAGACCCCCGTCTTCAGCTTTGAGGAGGTGACCGCTCTCGAAGGCGGGGACGGCCGGTTCGACGCGGAGGTGAACCACGAGTGGACGATCGGGGACAAGCCCAACGGGGGCTACCTCTTGGCGATGCTCGGCCGGGCCGCCTCGTCGGTCAGCGAGCATCGAGACGTGATCGCTGCGAGCGCTCACTATGTGAGCGCGCCCGAACCCGGTTCCGTCGTGATCGAGACGGAGGTCCTGCGAAAGGGGCGCTCGGCAAGTCAAGTTCGCGCCCGGATGTCACAAGGGAGCCGCTTGTGCGTGGAGACCGTGATGACCATCGCGGACCTCGACGCAAATGCCACGCCGTACTGGAGCGGCGGCGTACCGGTTGTGAGCCGGGTCCCGTTCGAGGACTGTCCGCGCCTCTTCCCGAGCATGCCAAGCGGGACTCGCGTCGCGTTGATGGAGCAGGTCGACATCCGGTTGGAGCCCGAATCGGCCGGGTACAAAGAGGGTAAGCCGAGTGGTCGCGGCGAGCTGCGCGGATGGCTGGCGCTTCCCGAGGGTGAGCCGTTCAGTCCCGTCTCTCTGCTCTTCGCGGTGGACGCCTTTCCGCCGGCGACCTTCGACATCGAGTTCGCGGGATGGGTTCCCACCTTCGAGATGACGGTCTACGTCAGAGCGCTGCCGGCGCCGGGGCCCGTGCGCGTCCTGCAAAGGGCGCAGCTGGTCGACGACCACCGCGTAGACGAGTGCTGTTTCGTGTGGGACCACACCGGGCGTCTGGTCGCCAGCGCAACTCAGCTGGCGGGCATCCGCTTGGGCTGATGATGGGCGACCATCTTGTTGTGTTCAGCGGTCACCGCGGTCTGAGGCTCGCACTCCACCTCAGCGGCTCGTCGAAAGGAGGAGCTTCATGACCCGAGGAACAGGCTCCCGTTCGCCCTCCTCTCGACGAAGGGCGGCCCCGGCGATCACCTCGAGCGTCGCCGTCCTGGCGCTGGCGCTCAGCGCGTGCGGCGGCGCGACGTCACAGTCGGCCGCCCGTCCTGAAGTTGTGAGCGGAGGCCCCGCCGGCCACTACACCGTCGCTTCGGACATCCACAAGATCAAGCACGTCATCATCATCGAGCAGGAGAACCGGTCCTTCGACAGCTACTTCGGGACCTATCCCGGTGCCGATGGCATCCCGATGCAGAACGGCGTCCCGACCGTTTGCGTGACCAGCCCTGCTGGCGGCTGCACTCAGCCCTACCACGACGCGGCGGATGTCAACGGGGGCGGCCCGCACGGGTTGGCGAACGCCGAGGCCGACGTGAACGGCGGAGCTATGAACGGGTTCATCGCGCAGGCGACAAATGCCAGAAAGGGATGCCTCAACGCGAACGACCCGGCGTGCACGAACTCGGCGACGCCCGACGTGATGGGGTACCACACGGCGGCCGAGATACCGAACTATTGGACCTACGCCGAGGACTTTGTGCTCGACGACCAGATGTTCGAGCCGGTCAAGTCGTGGTCGCTACCCGATCATCTCTACCTCGTGTCGGGATGGTCGGCCAAGTGCTCGAACCCCGACCCGGCGAGCTGCCAGAACTCCATCGTTGGTCCCTACACCCCGGCGCAGATGCAGAAGGCCGTGGATCAGGCAATCGACACCGGTACTGCCGACATCACCAGCGCCTGGACCGACATCACCTGGCTCCTGTACAACGAGCACGTCCCATGGGCCTACTACGTCCAGACCGGCGACCAGCCCGACTGCGACAACGACTCCGCCGAGACCTGCCCACCGGTGGCACAGAGCTACCTGACTCCCGGTATCTGGAACCCCCTTCCGATCTTCGAGGACGTACAGAACGACCATCAACTTCGCAACATCCAGCCGCTCAACGACTATTTCGCATCGGCCAAGGCGGGAACACTTCCCGCGGTGTCGTGGGTCGCTCCCTCCCAGGCCGACAGCGAGCATCCCCCGGCGAGCGTGCACCAGGGCCAGGCCTACGTCACCGCGGTCATCAACGCCGCCATGGAGAGCCCGGACTGGGACTCGACCGCCATCTTCTTGCAATGGGACGACTGGGGCGGCTTCTACGACAACGTCGTTCCGCCTTCTGTCGACCAGGACGGTTACGGGCTGCGGGTCCCGGCCATGGTGATCTCGCCATACGCCAAGACAGCCTTTGTCGATCACCAGACCCTCTCGAGCGACGCGTACCTCAAGTTCATCGAGGACGATTTCTTGGGCGGGTCCAGGCTCAACCCGAAGACCGACGGGCGACCTGACCCCCGTCCCGACGTCCGGGAGGACGCCACGATCCTCGGCAACATGACCCAGGACTTCGACTTCAACCAGACGCCGCGGCCCCCTGTGCCGCTGCCGACCAACCCGCCCACGGACTCGCCCTCGATCCCAGCGTGGTTCCACGGGATGGGGCCGTGCGTGGGGTGCACAGCCACGCCACCGAGCACTTAAGGGCGGCTCATCGGTCGTGCGCGTCGCCAACCGACCCTTCGGCTCCGTCGACCGACCGTCCATGGAATCAGGAAGAAGACAGCCGGCCACGAAACAATCCCTCGTCCCATCCTGCCCATTGCCCTACCCTTCGCGCACGACAGACGAAGGAGACCGCGATGGGCAACGTGCAGCTGGTGCGGGACCTATACGAAGCATTCGGACAGGGTGACGTCACAGCCGTCCTCGGTGCGATGGACGCGAATGTCCAGTGGCGTGAGGCCGAGGGTAACCCCTACGAGATGAGCGGCAGCGCTTGGATCGGGCCCGACGCCATCCTCCAGAACCTGTTCGTGAAGCTTGCCACCGAGTGGGACGCGTTCACTGTGCACCCCAAGGACTTCCACGATGCAGGCGACACGGTCGTGGTCGAAGGGCGCTACACCGGTACCTACAAGGCCACCGGTGAGAGTCTCGATGCCCAGGTCTGCCACATCTTCAAGATCCGCGACGGCAAGCTCACGAGCTTCCAGCAGTTCGTGGACACAGCTCAACTGCAGAAGGTGATGGGCACTCCGTAGAAGCGCGAGCGGCATGCGGCCGACCGGCCGAAGATCAGCTCTCGCTGAGGATCTTGGCTTTCTGAGTGGCGAACTCCTCGTCGGTCAGCACACCACGATCGCGCAGGTCCGCCAGCTTGCTCAGCCGCTCGGTGGGATCGGCGGCGGCGGCCGCGCCCCCACCGGCTTGCGCCATCATCTCCTGGAGGCTCTGGCCGCCGATCATGATGTTCGGGACCGCACCCTTTTGAACCAGCGTGTCGATGACTCCCTGGCTGGGAGCGTCCTTGGCGATCATGAACTTGTGAGGCATGCCCGGAGACCCCGCGGCAGCGACGTTGTGCGCGGCCGCCTTCAGGTACTTGCTCTTCCCCCCTTCGATCGGGAGGTAGAGGACGATGACCTGACGGTCGTCAGGGACGCCGGACATGGCGCCGAGCCCCGGCGGCTCGAGCTTTGCCATGAAACCCTCGCGGCTCCATGAATTGAGGACCTTCCCTCCGACGAGCTTGTCGCCGTCGTGACTGTCCTCGAGGGCGTGCACCTCGGAGCCGGTCACCGCCAGGACGAAGCTCTTCGGAAGCGTGGCGCCCTCCAGTTCCTTGGACATGTTCCCGATGCTCGGCATCATCTTCCCGCTCATCGCTTTCATGCCCCTCATCATTCCCCGGTTGATCTTGCCGACACCGGCCGCCTCTGCCGTCATGTCCATCGTCACTTGCTCACACCGGGTTGCTGCGACGACCGGCTCAGAAAGCACGGCGGTCGCCACACTGATCGCGTCTTCGTTCATTCGCAGCTCGGCCTCGGAAAGGGGTGGTTTCATGTGTCGCCTCTGCTTTCCACGGTGTTGGTCCGTCCATTGCCGACGGCTCACAGTAATGCAGCGCCAGTTGCGCCGCTCCGGGATCTCATCTCCGGCGAACCGGAGGCTCGGTAACTAGCATGCTGGCACCAGGCCGGCGGATGAACCCCGGATGGATCACGGAGGGGAGCACCATGGGGCTCTTTGACAAGGTCAAGAACGCGAAGCAACAGGCCCAGGACGCGATGACGCACACGCAACAGGCGGGCGCGGCGGCGCAGGGCATGGGCGGCGCTTCCGCCGGGATGCCTGCCGGTGTTCAGATGCCCGACATGGAGGAGGCGCTGAAGTACCGCGAGCTCACCCAGAAGCTCAAGACCTCCGGCGTGGAGGCCCCGGCCGTGATCAACGCAATCCGTCGCGGCGAGACCGACATGGGTGGAGGCATCAAGGCCGAGGTGGATGTGTCCATCAAGCCCGCAGATGGGGCCGCATATGACGCCACGATCAAGCAGTCCATCATGCCGGACTGGCTCGACACCCTGGCCGCCGGAAGCTCGGTGAGCGTCAAGTACGACCCAGACAGCCCGACCTCGGCCCTCATGTACGGGAACCTTTAGTCGGTAGACGACAAGGGCGGAGGGGGAGGGATTCGAACCCCCGGGCCTTGTGGGCCAAAGCTTTTCAAGAGCTTCGCATTAGTCCGCTCTGCCACCCCTCCGGGACGACAGGGTACCGGCTAGATCCAATTGCCCTCGTTTCGGTGCCGGTCGGCGCGCTCAGTGTCCGGTTCGTATCTGAGATCGAATCGACTGGATCCAGGCGTCGGCGTCGCGCCATGCAGCGTCGACGCGTGCCCTCACGGCCTCGCCCCGGGGTCCTGCGGCGGGGTAGGAGCCCAGGAACTTGACCCCCGCCAACTCTGCGTGCAGCACGCGCAGGCAGTCGGCCACTACCTCGTCGGCAACGTGGCCCTCGAGGTCGATCAGAAAACAGTAGTTACCCAATCCGCGTTTGGTGGGACGAGACTCGAGCTTCGTAAGGTTGATGTTGCGGGCAGAGAACTCGCTCAATATCCCGTGAAGACTGCCGGGGCGGTCCTCTCCCTGGAAGCACACGATGCTGGTCTTGTCGTGTCCCGTCGGTTCGGGTACTCCTTCGGCTGCCAGAGCCACGAAGCGAGTTTGGTTGTCCGGGTGGTCCTCGACAGTGGACGCCAGAACTTCGAGCCCGTAGAGCTTCGCGGCGAGCCGTGGCGCAAGAGCAGCCGTGTGAGGTCGCCGCTCCTCGCCGAGAATTCGGGCCGCCTCGGCGGTGGAACTTGTCGCGACCACCTCGACCCCCGGGAGGTGCTCGGCGAGATAGCGCCTGCACTGGGCGGAGGCGTGAGGGAACGACAGGACTCGCCGGATGGCATCGATGACGGTGCCGGCCGGTGCGAGCAGGTGCATGTGAACGTCGAGGACGACCTCTCGCTGTACCAGCAGGTCCACTTCGAACACGAGGCTGTCGACTGTGGCGTGCACGGTTCCCTCGATCGAGTTCTCGATCGGGACGAACGCCAGGTCGGTCCGTCCGTTGCAAACAGCTTCGAGGACGTCGGCGAGAGAGCCGAGCGGCACCACCTCGGCCCGTGCGAAGTCGGGTTGAGTCAGCAGGGCCTCTTCGGTGAATGTGCCGGCAGGTCCGAGGAAGCCGATCGAGGTCGTCTTCTTCGCTCCCGGGGCCGGTCCCGGCCCGGGCGCGGTCGTCGGTTCGTCGCCCGACCCGGGTCCCGACGTCGCAACGCCCTTCATGAGCAGGCAGGATAGTGGTCGCAAATGGACGAAACGGCGCTCAGCCAACTCCTCGAAGACGTGCGCAGCGGGATCGTCGATCCCGACGAGGCCCTCGTGCGCCTCAGACGGCTGCCGTTCGTCGACCTCGGTTTTGCCCGGGTGGACCATCATCGCGCCCTGCGCCAAGGAATCGGAGAGGCGGTGTACGCGCCGGGAAAGACGCCCGAGCACTGCGCCGCGGTCGTGACAGAGCTGTTGTCGGAGCCCGGTTCGTCTCCCGTGGTCATCACGCGCGCTTCCGACGATCAGCTGAAGGCCGTGCTCGAGGTCGCCCCCGGAGGCGAGGTGACCGCCACGGGCCAGACCTACACCGTGTCTTGGTGCGGCGCGCTCGAGCGTCCGGCGCGCGTCGTCGTGATAACCGGGGGGACGGCGGACCTCCCGGTGGCGAAGGAGTGCGAAGCGGTACTCCGAGCGTTCGGGTTTCGCCCCCAGCTCATGGTCGACTGCGGGATCGCCGGAGTGCACAGGCTGCTCGCGTCGGTCGACGACGTGACGAGTGCAGACGCGGTGGTCGTGATCGCCGGGATGGAAGGGGCCTTGGCGAGCCTCGTGGCCGGCATCACGGCATCGCCCGTCGTGGCTGTGCCGACCTCGACGGGCTATGGAGCAGGGCTCGAGGGTGTGACCGCTCTGCTCGCGATGTTGTCTTCGTGCGCCCCGGGCCTCACCGTCGTCGGTATCGACAACGGGTTCGGGGCCGCCTGCGCCTTGTCACGGATCCTGGGTTGACCTCGGGCGCTCGGGGCCAGAGCGGCCGAGAAGGTCCCGCAGGGAGGATCGCCTGGTTCCACTGTTTCGCCGGGATCGCGGGTGACATGGCGCTCGGCTCGCTGATCGACGCCGGGGCGGACCTCGCCGAGGTCCAGCTCCTGCTCGACCGGCTGCCACTCTACGGATGGCGGCTTCGTGCCGACGCGGTCCTCCGAGCGGGCATCGCTGCGACTCGAGCGGTAGTCGAGGTCAGAGACGACGTCGTCGTTCGCACACACGCCCACATCGTGGGTCTCATCGAAGAGGCCCGCCTTCCCCCCAGGGTGGCGCGTCGTTCCCTCGATACGTTCGCTGCGCTGGCCGAGGTCGAAGGCCGGCTACATCGTCGTCCACCCGAGAGCGTCCACTTCCACGAGGTGGGGTCTCACGACACGGTCATCGACGTCGTCGGCACGGCGGCTGCGCTCGAGGTCCTGGAGGTGGACACCGTGACCGCATCGTCCGTGGCGACCGGCACCGGCACCGTCAGAACCGCGCACGGCTACCTGCCGAATCCTTCCCCGGCTGTAGTTCAGCTGCTTCACGGCATCCCGAGCTGGGGGCGCGACATGACCTTGGAGCTCACAACCCCGACGGGAGCTGCGATCCTCGCGGCAATGGGAACGTCGTTCGGGGCGATGCCCCCCATGCGCATCGAGGCCACTGGGTTCGGAGCCGGCAGCGCGGACATCGACGGACTGCCCAACTGCACCCAGGTCGTCCTCGGCGAGGCACTGGTCCGATCCCCCGTTCCCGGCCAACCCGTCGCCCTCTTGGAGGCGAACCTCGACGACGCTACTGGAGAGGTGCTCGCTCACGCCGTCGAAGCACTGCTCGAAGCGGGAGCGCACGACGCCTGGATCACCCCGATCGTGATGAAGAAGGGAAGGCCGGGTCACACCGTCAGCGCACTAGCCGATCCTGCGCTCGTCGAGACGGTGCGGGTCGTCATGGAGGCCGAGACCGGTTCGCTGGGAGTCCGCGCCACGACCATCGAACGTTGGCCCGCAGCTCGTTCGATGGGAGCGGTGGAGGTCGAGGGTATGGCCCTAAAGGTCAAGGTGAGCCCCGGACGCGCCAAGGTCGAGCAGCGTGACGCAGCGCGGGTAGCTGCTCGCACCGGGCTCCCTCTCAGAGAGGTGATCCTGCGGGCAGAAGGCGAGTGGCGGCGTGCCGGGGCAAGAGACGAGCGCCCTCACCCCGTGGACATCGAACCCGGTCCACCCGACGGCCCCACCCCTGCCTGAGGTCCGCTCCGAACCCGGCAGAAGGGACTTTGCGGGGGCACAATGGCCCTATTGGCTTACGCCGTCGTGGTTCAGAGTCGATTCTTGAGTCGACCCGTCGGGTGGCGACGGCGTGGCTTCTGTGGAGAGCGGGATGCGCCCAGAGACAACTGGTATTGACGAGAACCCGGCGGCCGGGCGCCACGATGACGCGTTCTGGCGGCGCCATGTCGACATGGGTGTCGGTTCGTTCGAGATCGGCGGGCTCGCCCTGCTGCTCTATTTGCTGCTCACTCCTGGTGCTCCTCACCGGACGGTCCTCGAGGTCCTGGCCGGCGCCCTGATGGTCTGGTGGCTCGTGGCTTTCGCCCCCCTCGGCCGCCACTTCGTGCGCACGAGGTTCCGGCGGGCCTTCTTCTTGGTGTGGTCGGTGGCGACGCTCTCGGTGATCGCAGTGTCCATCGCCCTGGACGGAGGAAGCCGGAGCCCTCTCGGAGTGCTGCTCGTGCTCCCGGTGCTCTTCGGCGTGACGAT
>DAIQQK010000049.1:15338-21015 GCA_036786835.1 Acidimicrobiales bacterium
GTGTACCCACCGCTCGACGTGGCGGCGCTCGCCGTCTTGGCCGAGGGCGTGTACGTCGCGCTAGTGGTCTCAGAGCCCGCACCTGGCGCCTCGCGCAGCCTCGTCACGGGGGCGATGCTCGCCCTCGCGGGTGGCATTTCGGTGATGGCCTCGATCAACCGACATGTTCAAGAGCGAGAGAGGGAGCGCATGGCGGTGCGGCTCCACCAGTTGGCGACTCACGACGGGCTCACCGGATGTGTCTCGTACCTCGCCTTCAGGCGTGCACTCGAGGCCGAGGCAGCACGAGCCCGGCGCTATCGACGCCCGTTCAGCCTCGTCATAGCCGACCTCGACTCCTTCAAATCCATCAACGACACCTACGGCCACGACATAGGTGACGCCGTGCTGAGGGGAGTCGCCGAGGCATTTCGATCAGGTGCGCGAACGCCCGATGTGGTGAGCCGCATCGGAGGAGACGAATTCGCGGTTCTCCTGCCGGAGACCGACACGATGCGCGCCGAGCAGGTGGCCCAGCGACTTCAGCTGCAAGTCAGGATGTGCGACCTGCCGGTCGCCGCGACCGTGAGCTACGGAACAGCGACGTGGTGCGGGAGGGGCGACGACCTCGAGGACGTGTTCCGGCGGGCGGACCAGGCGCTCTATGCCGCTAAGCACGCAGGGCGAGACCGGATCGGGGTCTGGGAGAACCGTCCTTCGACGGTCAAGCGCCTTGGGAGCACGAACGGCAGGTGATCGAGCCAGGCGAGTCAGGTTGGTGGAGGTCCGCTGGGTCTTGACGCCCGACCGGGCCGCTATGCCAGCTCGAACCTGTACACGTTCGTCTCGCGCTGTGTGAATCCGAGGCGCAGGTACATGCGGTTGGCAGCCTCCCTCGAGGGGCGCGAGGTGAGGTCGACGGTGCGAGCTCCGGCTTCTCCTGCCCGCGAGAGTGCCGCCTTCACGAGGGCGGAGCCGATCCCACCGCCGCGCTCGGACTCGTCGACCACCACGTCCTCGATCCATGCGCGAGGGCCCGTGGGGGCATTGAAAGACACCAGGGTGAGTGACCCCACTATGTCGCCGCTCGAGTCACGCGCCACGAAGAGCATTGTGGTGGGAGAGCTCGCTATGTCGGCGAGAGCCTCCGGCGTG
Organism: Acidimicrobiales bacterium; assembly: GCA_036786835.1. GTDB lineage: Bacteria > Actinomycetota > Acidimicrobiia > Acidimicrobiales > UBA8190 > Bog-564. The sequence goes on from DAIQQK010000049.1 coordinate 16,473, forward strand.
AGTGCGGGTGCCGACGACGACAGCTGGGGCACGAGCCGGGCGAGTGATTCTGCAACCTCGGGTGTCGCAGAGCGGACTTCCTCTATCACCACGTCACCCATCGGTCATGTCCGCCGGATGCGATGGGAGTGCGACCACGAAGAGGAAAGTGTAGCCATCGTGCCGCTGCGAGAGCCCGAGCCGGCTACGCCTCAAGCGTCCCCGGGGAACCTCACCACCGGTACTGGCTGGGACCTGCGGCTTGCCTCTTGGGACAAGCGAGGTGCGAGGCGTCGGCCCTTGCCCAGGAAGCCGATCGCGACTCGCGTCGAGCCTCCGGCAATGCTCCAGTGCGCGAGCGCCCGCTCGGCGTGCAGAACCAAGTTGGTCCCGCTTCGCCTCAGAGAGCCGATGATCGTCCGGTTCTCCTGTCCTTTGAACACCTCCGCATGAGTGTGCAAGGTGATGCAGGCAGGCCCTTCTCGAAGCTCCGGAGCGCAAGGCCCGAGGTCGAGCTCGAAGCCCTCGGAGATGAGCTCTGCCCGAGTTACCGGGATGCACAACGGAAAGCCGTTCGCGTCGACCACCGTCAGGTCGCACAGAGCGGACTTCGCCATGAGTTGAGCGGCGAGTTCGTGCCACGATCGAGGAGCCGGGAGCCACGCATGCGGCTGCTCCCCGGGTGGTGCGGGATCCGAGAGCGCCGCCGCCGTGCCCTCGGGGGCTTCCCAGCGTGACACGGGCCCCTCGAGGCTGCGCGAAGGCCACCACCTCATGTGGAGCGGTGTTATCTCGATCCAGATCCTCGCGTAGTACCACGCCATTCTGCGCAGGAAGAACTTTGGCCGCCCGGCGGTCGTCTCAGGCAGCTTGGTACTGCTCAGCCGTACGTAACGATCTGTGTTCGCCTGAAGGTCGGAGTCCCGCACGCTCGCAAGACCCTGCACCAGGACGACCGGGGCATCGGGGAGCCCGGACCCTATGGGGTCGGCGAAGAGGAGGCAGACCCGCGGGTCACGTCTCGCACGCTCGGCCTTTGCCGGGTATGTGAGGCCCGTGGACACGTCGATGGTCCGCCTGCGATCCTCGACGTAGGGAGTGGTCGGCACCGTGACAGGTACTCCCGAACGCGTGAGGCTGGCGTACTCAGCGGTGAGCGAGCGCGCCAGCACCGCTCGGACCTCGATCGGCCAGATGGGGTCTCCGATGGAATTGGCGGCCTCGTGACTCTCCACGAACCGAAGCCTGCCACGGAGGGTGAGACCATTCATTTTTGGGACTTTTGGCCCTGTATCAGGTCCCTGTCGTGGACGAAGCCTCAACAGGAGAATTGTCCACGTCAGGGCTCGTTACCCGGTCGGCGGCAACCACGTGTGGCGATGAAAGGAAGTGCTAGGTGGGCAAGGGCCAAGTCCGGTTCCGCATCCACGTCTCTGTGATCGTGGTCGCGGTGATCGGGATCGCGGCGACGTTGGTGGGATTCGTAGCTGCCTCGAACTCGGTGAGGGAGAACGACCGCGCACTTCTGAAACAGGACGCTGCCCAGGGCGGCATCTATCTCAGCTCGTTGTTGTCACAGGTCCAGGCGCCACTGGTCAAGCTCGCGTCCGAGGTCCACTCAGGGAGCGTCGATCCTGTCGCGTTCGACGCTGAGGCGGCGGCTGCGGCGAAGGCCGATGATGGTGTGTCCATCGCGCTTCTCCAGCAATCAGGCGACAATCTCGAGGTGGTGGCATCAGTAGGACCATTCCATCGAAACTTCGGAGGACCCTCCGATGCACCGCTCGTGCGAATGCTCGGGGCAGGGGTACCTCAGTACACGCAGGTGGCGACGACCAAGGGAGAGCGATGGCTCGGCCAGTTGTTCGGGCCGAGCGTGGTCGGTCTGCCCCACGGCTACGCGCTGTACGCCGAGTTGCCCATCCCTCAGGTGGTCCCTTTTAGCTCCCTGCCGGGCATTCCCTTCTCCGGAGTGGCAGGGGCTATCTACCTCGGCTCGGAGGAACCCGCCGACCTCTTCTTCGCGACGACGAGCCACGTGCCGCTTTCCGGCGAGCGCGCGGTCGCGACCCTCAGCTCATCGCTCAATGGATCGTCGCCTCTGACCAGTACGGCGCGTCTGAGCAACAAGATCGGCTCTGTGTCCTCCCCGGGGAGCCTGATCCTGGTGATGGACGCGACGACGAATCTTGCGGGTACTTCGAGCGCCATCTTGCCGTGGTTGATCCTGAGCGTCGGTGCAGGTGCAACGATAATCCTCGACCTGGTGCTCGCACTCGCACTCCGTCGCCGGGACCAGGCGCTCGTGCTCGTCGAAGATCTCGAAGTGAAGAATGCCGAGCTCGACCGAGCAGTCAAGCGTGAAGCCGAGGCGCAGCAGAATCTCAGGCGTGCCCAGCGAATGGAAGCAGTGGGAAAGCTCGCTGGAGGGATCGCGCACGACTTCAACAACCTCTTGCATGTGATCCTCAGCTACGCGAGCTTTCTCAACGATTCACTCGGGCCCGACAATCCGCTACGCGAGGACGTGGCGGAGGTGCAGGGTGCGGCGCGCCGGGCAGCCGAGCTGACGAGGCAGCTTCTCGTCTTCAGCCGTCGAGACGTCGTTCGTCCGGAGGTGGTGGAGATCAACGATGCGGTCCGAGATGCCGAACGCCTGATCCGCCACGCGCTGGGCGAGGACATAGCGCTCACGTGTCTGCCTTCGGATGAGTCGTGTCCGATCGAAGCTGATCGGGGAGAGCTGGACCAGGTGCTGATGAACCTCGCCATCAACGCTCGTGATGCGATGCCCCTCGGGGGGAGTCTCGCCATCTCGGTTCAGCGAGTCGACCTCGGCGCGGATCAGGCGTCCGCGATGAGGCTAGAGCCGGGCGAGCACGTGCGCGTGGACGTCATCGACACCGGCACGGGCATGACGAGCGATGTGGCGGCCAGAGCGTTCGAGCCGTTCTTCACGACCAAGGAGACCGGTCGCGGAACTGGGCTCGGTCTGGCGATGGTCTATGGGATCGTGGAGCGCTGGAAGGGCCACGTGTCGCTGATCTCGGTCCCCGGCGACGGTACGACCGTAACCATCCTTTTCCCTGTGTTCACCGGGGAGCTGGAGCCTCCGGCAGCGGTCGAGCAGAGGGAGCCGGCGACGCCTGCGGTGCGGGCCGATCGAGCGGCCGAGACGGTGCTTCTCGTCGAGGACGAATCCGGGGTGCGACGCTCTGCCGCACGAATCCTCGAGGGTGCCGGATACAGGGTTCTGGAAGCCTCCGACGCCGCACGTGCTTTGGAGTTGTTCGAGAACTCGGCGGTCGACCTCCTCGTGACCGACGTGATCATGCCTGGTGGCCAGTCCGGGAAGGATCTGTCAGACGAGTTGTCGTGGCGGCGTCCCGACCTTCCAGTCGTGTTCATATCGGGCTACGGGTCAGAGGCGATCGCCGAACGCGGCGTGCTTCCTGCGTCCACTTCTCTTCTGGAGAAGCCTTTCACCGCCGAGGCGCTCCTCGAGGTGGTACATAGGGCCATCGCCAGTTCGGAGGGTGCAAGCAGATGACCACTGACCAGGCCCCCGTGAAGGTGGTCGAGCGTCGCCTTCTCATCGTGGACGACGAGGAACCGATCCGACGCGTCCTGGCCCGCATTCTCACCAGGGCGGGTTACGAATGCGCCATGGCTGCCAACGTCCCAGAGGCGCGCCGCATGCTCTCGGAGGAACCCTTCGACCTCGTGCTATCTGACGTCATGATGCCCGAGGAGAGCGGCTTCTCGCTCCTGGCACACGTACGCGAGACCTATCCGGACACTGCGGTGATCATGGTGACAGCGGTGGACGACCCTCGCGCGGCTGAACCTGTGGCGAAGAACGGCGCATATGGCTACCTGATAAAGCCGTTCGAACCGAGCGCCATCCTCATCAACGTCGCAGCCGCGCTGCACCGACGTGACGAGACTCTTTCGCAGCAGCTTCGAAACGCGGAGCTGGAGAAGTCGGTCACCTCCGCGGGAAAGGAACTTGAGGACGCGCTCGATCGCTTGAGCATTGCGGACGCAGCGTGGACCGCATCGCAGGAGGAGACGGTCGACCGCCTCGCCCAAGCAGCTGAGTGGCGAGACCCGGCGACCGGACACCACCTCCAGCAAATGAGCATCTATGTGGCGCGCCTGGCCACGACGGTCGGGCTACCAGCAGAGCAAGTGGAACAACTCCGGATAGCGAGCAAGATGCACGACGTCGGGAAGATCGCCCTTCCGGACGACGTGCTGCTCAAGCAAGGCACGTTCACACCCGAGGAGCGTTTGATCATGCAGAAGCACTCGGAGATCGGCGCACGGATGCTCGAGGGTTCCGACTCGGCTTTGCTCAAGTTGGCGGCCGAAGTGGCGCTCACCCACCATGAGCACTACGACGGCGGTGGGTATCCCCGAGGACTTGCCGGGACTGCGATCCCACTCGAGGGCAGGATCGTGGCGGTCGGAGACGTCTACGACGCCCTGCGAAGCGAGCGTCCCTACAAGATGGCCTACTCGGTGGATCGCTCGGTGGAGATACTGAGCGGCGAGCGCGGCA
>DAIQQK010000279.1:0-1585 GCA_036786835.1 Acidimicrobiales bacterium
GTTGGGCAAGACAGTCCGGAGCAGGCTAGGTGAACGGTTCCAAAGATCAGTCAGGAACCACAGGTATGGGACAGTCACGACTAACCAGCCGACAGTCACCGCAAACGCGAATCGACGAAGGCTCTGATCCCGAGGTTCTGACTCGGATCTAGCTCCGGAGTCGCTTGAATCGAGTACGGCAGCCCTATGCACTGTCGAAGACTCTCTCCCCTGGGCGCAAGGATCCATATCTTTGCCCAATCACGACTCGCTGCGAAAGCTCATTCTTGCATCCTCCACGCTCACCTCCAGGCGAGGCCGACGAGATTGCCCGGTGCCTTTCCCGCACGACTGGACGGGTTCCACCAAGGTAACTCTCTCAGCGGGTTGACAGACACGCATCATGGGCCACCGCCAGCTGATAGTTGCCATCTGGGTGGGCGATCCAATAGACAGTCAGGGTGAGGACTATTGTCTATGACCTGCTCGGGCGCTTGGCCGACACGGGCGACCTTCCTGAACCGATTGTTGAGTTTGGTGCCGTCCGAGTGCCTGGGCAGGCTCACCTTCCACCTGTGCGGTCAGTGTTTCGGGGACGAGCGTTTACAGGCATCGACATGAATCCGGGCCTCGGCGTTGACCAGCTCCATGACCTACGTCGCTTAGGCCTTCGAGATGGGTCGGTCGGCACGGCGTTATTGCTCGACACAATTGAACATGTCGAAGACCCGAAGTCGGCGATGGCAGAGCTGCGTCGCTGCCTGGCTACCGATGGAGTGCTGCTATTGACTTCGCATTTCTTCTTTCCGATACACAAGTTCCCCTCTGACTACTGGCGCTTTACCGCAGATGGGATTCGCGCCACTCTTGACGGATTCCATCGCGTCCACGCAGGCGAAGCCGGGTTGCGCCTTTTCCCTCACACCGTGGTTGGATTAGCCGGCGGTCCAAATGTCTCGCCCGAGAGGTGGCAACGACTGTGCGGCGTGGTGGATGAATGGCTACGAGATGGCGCTGACTCCTGGAAAGAACGGGTGTTGAGCGTTCTTCCGCCCATCTTGGCCCAACGAGCCTACGAGCTTTACACTGCGAGGGCGGCTCGCAATGCCGGGAGATCGAAGCCCTAACCCATTCGGTATGTGCCTCATTCATAGTTGGGATGTGCGCTGCACCTCCGTTTAGCGTCTCGGGAGTCCGGCCCGTCGGCTCACGAAGTGCTGCCGTCTTTGGGTTGGCCCCTAAACGAAGCGCTGGTCGGTCGGGCTCCTGGCGGCGACGTAGCTCGAAACAGGCAAGCCTCCGTTCTCATGAGGAATGCCCGTCGTGGCTCCCCAAACAATGAAGGGAGAAAGGAGCGACCCAAGCCCCCCGTGCTCGCGGCCCGCGAGGACCTCGACGACCTGTGTGCGTCGCTCGAGGCGGCCGGTCACGGCGTGCGGTTCGACGACGAGATCCCCGGGGCGCGTCGTTGTTACGTGGACGATCCCTTCGGCAATCGGATCGAGTTGATCGAAGCGTGACGTGACCTTCTACGGTGGGGGGATCGCGACCCCCCTTGGCGGGTAGTTCAATCGGCAGAACGCCGGCCTTTGGAGCCGGATGTTGG
>DAIQQK010000187.1:0-5458 GCA_036786835.1 Acidimicrobiales bacterium
AATCCTCATCAAAGGGAGCGTTGTCAGCGACTCTGCGGAAATCGCGAATGGAGGTGCCTGTGCAGGAGACGTCGACGGTCGGTGCACCATGGCCGGCATTCAGGTCGGCAACATCGACTGTGCGAAAGTCGATGCTGAAGCGGGCACGTCCCGACGTGTTTGGGATGGAGGCGTGCAGCTGCGTTCCCGAGAACAGCATGACGGCCCCGGGCGGCGGAACCACGATGAGGCTGTTCGCCGGAGTGTGGTTCCGCGCCGCTGGCCGTGCCTGCTGTTCTTCCGACGTTTGCGAAGCGGTGTTGAGACGAGCAGTGTTGATCTGGTAGTAGTCGAACTCAGCGGAGCTGTTCGTGACGGATTGGTCGAACTTCTCAAGATCGAATCGCATGGCATTGTCCTCGCGTACGTTGAGCACGGGCAGCCACCAGTTGATTTGTTGCGCAGGTGCGCTGTACCAGACGTCGCGGTGCCACGGGAAGGCGTATGCGATACCAGTCGTCAAGTGCCCCACGGGAAAGGACGTGCGAGGCTTCGGGACATCGTAGTGAGTCCCCTGTGCGGAGAAGCCTGCTTCGCGGATCACGTTGCAGACCAGCTCCTTCGACCTGCGGGCATGGATGAAGCGAGGCTTCCACGAGCCGAGCAGGCTCGCCATCTCAGCCTTGTCGATGTGCTCGTGGGCACGCTCCGGGTCGTGAGGTCGGAAGAGATCGACAAGCTGCTCACGCGTGTAATCGACGAGATCTGCGACTGAGGGCAGATTCGTGAGAATGACGACGTCTCCATCGTAGATACGCTGTCGCAGGAGCGGAGCCGGTAGTTCGGGGTCGACGAACACGGTCATGTTTTGAGCGCTTCCGCGGAGGTGCGAACGGTTCGCTGCGCAACCGTGCCCTGCGATCGCGTCAGGGGCTGCACCACGGTTTTCGTTGAGATGAAAGCTTCGGAGTAAGGCGCCCGGCATTCCATGCCCCTGAGGCGGGCCAAGCCCAGGAAGACCTCGTCGTCCCACCAGTCGCGGCTGGCCTGCGACGGGAAGCATTTATGCAACAGCTCCACCTTGCGATGCGCCACATCAGCAGTCAGCGGGACGTACATGGACGGGCGCCCGAGGTCACCGTCCCACTTCGGAATCTCGTAGGACAGGGAGAGCTGATCTCGAAAGACTGTCGGCAAGACCTCGCCGATCGTCCGATGGTCCTGATGGGCATCGTGGCACGATGGCGCCAAAATGAGGTCCGGCGTCCACGTGTGCGCGACGTGCTCGAGGATGTCCTTCACGCGATCCCAGACCGCGGGAAGCCGGCCTTCGGGCAGCTGGTGGAGCTCAACAGTGAGATCGGCTTGGGGGATGAAGGCGGCCGCGGCGTGTCGTGCCTCGGCATGACGTTCTTCGGTCCCAGTGAGGACAACATATCGAGCACGCAATCCGGGACAGCTCTCGGCCAAGGTGAGCAAGGTCCCACCTGCTCCGATCTCGATGTCATCCGGGTGGGCGCCAATCGCCAAGACCGCCAAAGGCCTTTCTGCCGGCAACTGGAACTGTAGGGAGAGCACGGACCTGGTCAGATCTTCATTCGCTGGGATGGCGGAGAAGCGTCGCAGGTCGGGACTGCATCAGCGGAGACGTCGAAGCTCTGAGCGGGGAGTCCTGACCGCTCCGGATCCCAGATCATCCATGGGCAGTCAGCGCGGTGGTACCGCTCATCGAGCTGTGCACGCTCCTTCACGGTGTCGGCTGGGGACCAATAGCCCTTGTACGGGTAGGCCATGACGCGTCCTCGACGGACCAATCGGACGATCGCGTCCTCAACCAGGTCCTCGTCCTCGTGGAGCTCGTCGAAGATCTCGGGTCGGAAGAGGAAGTAACCGCCGTTCTCCCAATGACGCAAATCCCGCATCGGCGTGACGCCGGTGATCAAGCCGTCATCGGCGATGTCCACTGCGTGATGAGAAGACTGCGGGGGGACGGCCAGAAGGCTCGCCACAGCGTTGCTGGAAGCGAAGCGGTCGATCATGTCCGGCAGGGGAGCGTCCGTGAGGACGTCTGCATAATTCGCCATGAATATCGGCTCGTCCTCGACGAAGCGACGGACTCGGCGAAGCCGCTCTCCGATCTGGGAATTCAGACCGGTGTCGACCAACGTGATCTGCCAATCGGAGATATCAGTTCTGAACAACCTCGGCTCATGCGTACCTCGCTCCAGGACGAAATCGTTTGAGCGGGTTTCGTCGTAGTTGAGGAAGAAATCCTTGACCGCAGACGCGCCATAGCCGAGGCAGAGGACGAAGTCAGTATGCCCAAAATGGGCGTAGTACCGCATGACATGCCAGACCAGTGGGCGCTCACCGACGAGTGCCATGGGCTTGGGACCGGTCGTGACGCCATCGCGCATCCGCATCCCGAGTCCGCCACAGAAGAGAACTACCTTCACGTCGTCACCTCACTCAGACAATCTCGAGTTCCGGAATCGGAAACACGAGGCGCGCTCCCCACGACCGGACGTAGTCCAGCTGCGCAGAAATCTCTTCACGCAGGTTCCACGGCAGGACGAGCACGTAATCCGGCCGAGTCTCGGCCAGGCGCTCCGGCGCATAGATCGGGATATGGGTACCCGGCAAGTACTTTCCCTGTTTCACGGGACTGCGGTCAACGGTGTACTGGAGAAGGTCTTCCCGAATGCCGCAGTGGTTGAGCAGCGTGTTCCCCTTACCAGGCGCGCCGTATCCGGCCACCGACCGTCCCTCTCTTGCGGCGGCGACGAGAAACCCGAGCAGCTCAGCCTTGATCCTCAGCACCTCGGTGGCGAATCCGGCATGTCCGGCCAGCGTGTGCAACCCCGCGAGATCCTCCTCGTCGAGTAGGGCCTTCACTCGTGCCGTCGGCTCACCCGGGTGCTCCTCGGGCCGGGCGTACACGCGCAGCGATCCGCCGTGGGTGTCCAGCTCATCAACATCGAAGACTCGTAGTCCCGCAGTGGCCAGCGCTCGAGACGCCGTCAGGAGGGAGAGATACGAGTAGTGCTCGTGATAGATGGTGTCGAATTGACGCCGTTGCATCAGGCGAAGGAGGTGCGGGAACTCCAGGGAGATCACGCCCGAGTCCTTCACAAGTGCTCGTAGACCTGCCGCGAAGTCCTGGATGTCGGGAACGTGCGGAAAGACATTGTTTGCCACCACCAGATCGGCCAGCCCGTAACGCTCGGCGATACTGGTGCCGGTCGAGGAGCCCAGGAACTGCACGACAGTTTCAATGCCGAGGGACTGGGCCACCTCGGCGACGTTCCTCGCCGGCTCGACACCCAGGACGGGGATGCCCTGCGCCAAGAAGTGCTGCAGGAGGTATCCGTCGTTGCTCGCAACCTCGACGACAAGGTTGTCCGCCGAAAGGCCGAGTCGGTCGACCATCGAATCGGCGAACCGCTTGGCGTGGGCAACCCATGAATCCGAATATGACGAGAAGTACGCATAGTCGGAGAAGATCTCCTCACCAGATACGTACGCCGGTAACTGCACGAGAAGGCAGGATGAACAAAGGCGCACGTGTAGGGGATAGAAGATCTCAGGTTGGTCGAGCCGGTCCGCCGAGACGTAACTCTCGCAGAGCGGTGACATCCCCAGGTCGACGAAGGTCTGAGTGAGGCGCTGGCCGCACAGGCGGCATACACACTGGGACGACATGACTCCCCGTTTCGACACGAGAGTGAACAAAGTGAGAAGAGATGCGGACCTCCACCTTGATACGCAGGCAGGGAACCCGAAAGGGGGTATTCGGGGGGCACCAGCCAGCGCCGACCGTCCTTCGTGATTTGGCCCGACTCCCATGCCTCCACGGGTATCACGCGTCTGAGGGCTCGCTCTGTAGCAAATGTCGTGGTGGGTCGCGATGACGCGACGCCAAGCTGGCCGGCGTCCCGATCGAGAGGAGACCTGGTGGGCAGTCACGCCTGTCGCTCGTGTTCAGGGCAGTCGGGCGACCTGGTGCTCGACCTTGGCAACCAGCCCGCCTGCGATCATTTTCCGGCGGTCCATGGCCAGGAGTCCGACCCGACCTATCCGCTCCAGATGTGGCTGTGTTCGACCTGCGGCTTGGCGCAACTTCTCGGCGAACCCATCGTGGCCGAGGAACCGCTCGGCACTGAGCCGGAAGCACTCGTCGCACAGGCCGTCGACGCCGTCGAGCGCCTCGCCGCAACCGGGTGGCTCTCCGGCCGAAGTCGGGTGGTCGAGTTCGCCAGTCCCCATGGAGGGTCGTGGCTGGGCCTACTGGTCGACCAGGGCTTGGCGCCCGTACTCGACGGCGGGTCTGGGGACCTGGTCATCGACTCCTTCGGCATGATGCATGACCCTGATCAGGCTGCGGCCCTGGCTGAGAGGATTGCCCGGGTCGCCCCAGGGGGCATCCTCTTGCTTCAGTACCACTCGCTGGACACGATCATCCGGCTGGGCCAGTGGAATGCCCTCCGCCATGGGCACTTCGCGTACTATTCGACCAGCGCGCTGGTGGGCATGTTGGAAGCCAACGGCTTCAGTCCACAGACGGCGTGGCGCTTCGAGCTCTACGGTGGCACGATCCTGCTGGCGGCCTGCCGGGAATCCGATGGATGCGCACAACTCGACGGCTCAGTAGCTGCGCTCTTGTCGGTCGACACCTGCCGGGGTGTTCGAGATCCTGTGGCAGTCGGGTGCCTGCAGGATAGGGCGGAGGCCCACGCCCAGGGACTGCGCGACTGGCTCGTGGCGGAGCAGAACGAAGGAAGAAGCGTCATCGGATACGGCGCCGCCTCGCGTGCGGTCGCGCTCGTATGCAGAGCCGGGGTGGACCGGCGACTTCTGCCAGCGATCGTTGACATGTCGGCCGCAAAGCATGGGCTTCGCATGCCAGGGACAGACATTCCCATCGTCAGCCCGGCCGCGCTTGCAACCTCTGGTCCGCACGACGTTCTCCTCTTCGTACCTGATCTGCTCACCGAGGTCCGCAGGACCTTTCCTGAGGTCGAGGACTCCGGGGGCAAATGGGTGGATGCCGAAGCATTGCGCGGATGAAGGAGAGAGAGGGACGGGCAGGCATCGACGAGCCGGGTCATCTATCCGCCGACGGGAGCCTCCATCTCGGCCAGTATCTGTCGCAGGTGGTCGAGACAGCGTCCCCTTGTTGGCCCGATACTCCCGATTGGCATTCTCAGTTGCTCGGCGATCTCTTTGTATGGGAGTTCGTCGTCGCCCATCAACAGACCGAGAAGACGCTGGCAGCGAGGCGATAGCTGTTCTGCCGCCATTCGAATGGCTCGCTCCTGCTCCCCCCGGAGGAGGCCCGCGTCAAGAGGGTCTGCTTTGTCATCGGCAATGAAGTACACCAGATCGTTCGCGGAGACGACGACCCGTCGGGTGGCGATCCTCAAGCTCTCGCGCCGCGAAGTGGTCGCCAGCCATGCACCGATACGTTCCGGTTGTTCGA
>DAIQQK010000188.1:0-5441 GCA_036786835.1 Acidimicrobiales bacterium
CACGTGAACGACGCACGGCATTTACTCTTGATGAATGATGCGTTCAGTAGCATGGCTACTCCCTAGTTATCGTGACATTGTCACTTCTCTGTATCTGCACTTCCCCCTGTACCACATGGAGAAGTGCCCTCATGAGGTCCGGGCCAGCCGCCGCAAAGCGCACCGTGTTAGCTCGCCAGCAAGCTCCCTACGGAACTCGCTGCTCGCGTGAAAGTCGTTTCCAGGCTGGCAGCTCTGTGAAGCCCTCGCTGCGGCCTCCTCGATCGCCTCGTCCTCGAGAGACGAGCCGCTGAGCACGTCTTCGGCCGAGGGGATCCGCAGCGGTGCTGGCGCAACCCCTCCAAGTGCCACCCGGGCCCACGTGCAGCGTCCGTCCTCGAGCGCCACGCCGGCGCAGACCGAAGCCAGGGCGAAGTCGCCGGCACGATCGCTGAACTCCTCGAAGACTGTGCGGGTGCCATCGGGCGGCAGAGGGAAGCGGACCTCGACCAGCAGCTCGTTTGGCTCGAGCGACGTCTGAAACGGCCCCCGAAAAAACGTCGAGGCCGGCGTCGACCGGCGCACATGCGAGGAAAGGACGGACACGATCTCCGCGTCGAGGGCCACGCAGAGAAGGGAGAGCTCGGCTGCCGGATCGGCGTGGGCGATGCTCCCGCCCACCGTGCCACGGACACGGATGGGAAGGTGGCCGATGAGAGAGACTGCCTCACGGAGCGCCTGCCAAGGTCCGGCGAGAGCGTCGTTCCGCTCGAGCCGTGCCTGGCGACAGAGCGCGCCGATCACGAGCGGCTCGTCCCTGCCGTCCACGCGGAGGTAGTCCAACTCCCTTATTGGGTTGACGTCGACGAGCACAGTCGGGCGTGCGAGGCGAAACGCCAGTAGAGGCAAGAGACTCTGCCCGCCTGCGAGCACCCTTGCTTCCCCGTCCGACCGCTCGAGGGCCTCGAGCGCCTCCTCGGTTGAGGCTGCCCGCACATAGGTGAACAGCGGGGACTTCACTGGGCCCTCACCACAGTCGCCTCGCGGATCATCTTCCGCACATTGTTCGCCGTGAGCGGCAGCTGACTCACTGACACGCCGTCCGCCGCTAGAGCGTCAGAGACAGCGTTCGCGATCGTTGCGTGGGTGCCGATAATCCCGTTCTCGCCGGCTCCCTTGACCCCTAACAAGTTGTCGTGTGCCGCGTACTCGAACCAGAATGACTCAACCTCGGGCAGCTCGGCGATAGTCGGTAGCAAGTAGTCCAGGAATGACGTGGACAGCGGCTGACCCTGGTCGTCATAGGCGAACTCCTCGAGCAGCACGCCGCCGAGTCCCTGCGCGGTGGCACCGTCGAGCTGGCCCTTCACGATCATCGGGTTGACCGCCCGGCCGACATCGTACGCTCCGACGTACCGTTCGACAGTCACCCTTCCCGTAGTGCGGTCGACGGCGACAACGGCGAGGCTCGTGCAAAACGAAAAGTCCGTTGTCGTCTTTTCGAACCGGGCGACGGCCTCAGAGCCCAGTTCGGCGAGCGTGACCGAGCGGCCGTCCAGCGCCTGCACCGCGTCGCCGACCACCTCGACCGCATCCTCGTGCACGCCGAGCACGGCGGCTCCGTCACGCATCGCCCGCTCGCGCAGCTCCTTGACGGCCAGCTGGATCGCGCTCCCGCCGATGGAGGTTGTCCGGCTCGCGAAGGCACCCACGCCGTGCGGGACGAGGTCAGTGTCGTGGTGGTGGATGCGGACACGGTCGACGTCGACGCCCAGCTCGTCGGCCAGGACCTGCGCCAGCGCGGTCTGGACACCCTGGCCGAGTGACGCTACGCCGACGTATGCGGTAAACGTGCCCTCCGGTTCGGCGACGACTCGCGCCTCTTCAAAGGGACCGTAACCACCCTCATCGAGGCAGCAGGCGATCCCGACTCCGACTGCCTCGCCTCGGTTGCGCCGCTCGGCTTGCTCGGTGCGCAGCGCCTGGTAGTCAACACGCTCAAGGAGAGCCTCGAACATCGCTGCGTAGTCGCCGCTGTCGTAGTCGAGTGCCTCATGCTCAGGCCCGAGGTCAACGTGGTACGGCATCTGCTCGACTGGGATCAGGTTGCGCCGGCGCAGCTCGACGGGGTCGATCCCAAGCTTCGCAGCGAGGAGATCGAGCATACGCTCCCGGGCAAAGGTCGCCTCGACCTCACCGGGACCGCGGTAGGTGCCGAGCGGCGTCTTGTTAGTGAGCACGCCGAACACCTTGGACTCGAAGCCTCGCCACCGGTACGGCCCAGAGATGTGCGTCGCCGCGCACTCCGCGACCTTCAGCCCAGTTGTCCGGATATAACCCCCGATCGCGCACCAGCCAGTGCTCCGGAAGGCGAGGAGCTTCCCGTCGGACGCCGCCGCGACCTCGACCTCGATCACGTGCTCGCGCGAGTGGTTCATCGCGACAAGGTTCTCCGTGCGGTCCTCGATCCACTTGACCGGCCGCCCTAGCTGGAGGGCGAGCCACGGGATAAGGAAATCTTCGGGGTAGAATTCGCCGCGGGCGCCGAAGCCGCCGCCGACATCGGGCTCAATGAAGCGGATCTCACTCTCGGGCAGGTCGAGCAACTGCGCGAGCAAGCGCCTATTAAAGTGCTTCACCTTCGTCGGACCCCAGACCGTGAGCCTGGCGGTCTTGGCATCGACTTCTGCAACAAGACCGCGGGTCTCCATCGGGACAGCTGAGTGCCGATGGGTCTTGAAGCGCTCTCGAACGACGAGGTCCGCGCCACGGAACAGCTCCTCCACATCCTCACCGTTGATGAGTCGAAACCCGCCAACGACGTTGTCCGGGAGTCCCTCGTGGATGACCGGGGCACCGGGCTGCGTGGCGGCCACGGGGTCGAGAACCGGTCCGAGCTCGTCGACCTCCGCCCAGACCTGCTCGGCAGCGTCCTCGGCCACGTACGGGTCGACCGCGACGACCACCGCCAGCGGCTCCCCGACGTAGCGGATGTGATCATAGGCGAGGGGAGTCTGGAAGGCGAGATAATCCTTTGGCCCCGGCGTGATACGAACCGGGATCCTCCGCTCGGAGAGCCGGGGAATGTCCTCGGCACAGACGACCGAGGCGACACCAGCGACAGCTCGGGCGTCGTTCAGGTGCACCTTCCGCAGCCAACCGTGAGCCACCTGGCTCCGAACGACACGTGCGTAGAGCTGGCCAGGTCGTTGCACATCAGCGACGTAGGTGCCCACGCCCTTGATCAGACGCTCGTCCTCAACGGGGAGAAGCGGTCGCCCCACGCTCTGTCTAAACACCCTTTGACCTTTGACGTGACGATGATGTCGACAGCGCCTTCTGAGCGGACAGCACAGCGCATAGGATCGGCGCGTACCCAGTGCACCGGCAAAGGTTCGAAGAGAGCACCTCTCTCACCCTTTCCTTGCAGGCATCGGGCTCTTGCTCAAGCAGGGCCAGTGCGAGCATGATGAACCCCGGCGTGCAGAACCCGCACTGTAGCGCGTGGTGCTCGTGGAAGGCCCGCTGCAGCGGGTGCAGGCCGCTCTCGTCAGCAAGGCTCTCGATTGTTCGAACGCCGTGCCCCTCTACCTGTACCGCGAGGAGCAGGCACGACCGGACGGGTTCGCCGTCGAGCAGCACCGTACAGGCACCGCAAACACCGTGCTCGCAACCTAGATGGGTGCCCGTCAGCCCCGCCTTCTCGCGAAGCACATCTGCCAACGTCCAGCGCACCGACACCGGCAGCGTCCTCTGTTTGCCGTTGAGCTGAAACGTCACCTCCAACAGGTCATCACTCGCCACAGTAACTCCCACTAAACGAAACCTTCTTTAGCAAGTGGCATCTCGCCACCTCGCCCGTCCCTGGCCCGAGGCGCGCCTAAGTTCCTCGTACCCGCCACGTTGAGGTGATGGCCGTCGGCACCGAACACGGGAGCTCCGCCACGCCGACGGTCATGCGGGCACAGCACCCGATCTCCTCCCCCCACAGTGAGATCCACAGGTCGGTGCTGCCGTTCGCGACGAGTATGTAGGTGTCGCCCACACCGGGTGCGACGTTGACGTAGTTGACATGAAAGAGCGGCGCCTCGATCAGATCGAGCGAGCCGATCTCTTCTTTCAGGGTCCGCAGCATGGTCAGGCCGACGAAGCGGTTCGCCTCATAGGCCTCGTCGACGGTCAGTTCCTTACCCACTTTTCCGACGTGGGTCGGCTTCCCATCAAGAAACGGGCCGTGGCCGGCAAGGTAGATGACGTTCCCGTCGCGGGTGGCCCAGCGGTACTTCGTTATCGGCGCCATGGCAGGGGGCAGCGTGTAACCCAGCTCGGCCAGACGCTCCTCAACGGTGCCGTCAGCGGGGCCGCTCATCGGCCCCTCCTACCGCCCATCGTGCCGGTTGGAAGGTCAGCGATCCCCGCCATCGGCTGGCGAGTGGGATGTGAAAGCCAAGCGCCAGCACGCATATCGACGCACCGCCGATGCAGACACCCGTCCGCCCGGCTGTCGCCCGGGACCGGCCCGCCAACCCCAGCCGACGGCGCCCCCCACGAAGAGCCCCACCGTGAACACGATGTTGGCTCGCCCTTGCTCTCTGTCTCGACCCGAAAAGACCCTGACAGATATCTCACCGAACGCATCCGGTCTTTCCTCCCCTGTTTCGCCGGCTCCTGACGGACTCGATGCCTCGCGCCTTCATCCGGCGCGCCGCCTGCTCCCAAGTCAGAGAGACCTCGGAGGTCACGCAACAGCCTACTACTCGCCTCCCAGCAGACGCATCGGGGGAAACCCGTGCGGTCCGCACGGGTTTCCCCTACGCCCGTGCGGCAAAGAGACCGCGAGGGATGCTCGCTCGACGGCGCGGCGTCACCGAGGTCGCCCCCGAACCGACAGTCCCCGCACCCAAGCCAAGATGACGAGTGCCTCGAGAGCGGACGTTCGGGTGCCGGTCGTGCCGAACAGCTGCGAGCAGAACTTCTCGTCGGTGCTCGTAACTTCGGGCGGGCGAGCTCGACGGCGCCCATCGTCGTCTTTACCGCCAGGGACGACTGGTGGCCGTTGCGATAGCCGGCCGGAGTGTCCTCGTCTCGGCCTTCGTAGCCTTCCCGGCCCAAGAAGGCGTCGCACGTCGCCTGGCGCAGCGACCGCACGATGAGCGCATGGACCACCGAACAGGTTCCGGTCTCATATCCCGTACGTCCGGACTTCGGGACCAAATACCTATGTCATGTCCTGCGCGGCTGGACTAGCCATGTCGCCAAGTGGTAAAGAGCGATCATCCCGCGCCCAAGCGATCAACGACGCTGCGGCGGCCTCGACACTGCTCCCAGTACCAAGAACGGCCTTAACGCCGCCCTCGATCAGTGCACTGCGATCTGCTAGCGGAATTGTTCCCCCGCAGACGACAGGAATATCTCCAGCGCCCGACTCCCTTAGCCGTCTGATCAGATCAATAACCAAAGTC
>DAIQQK010000050.1:0-20811 GCA_036786835.1 Acidimicrobiales bacterium
TGTTCGCCGAGGACATCGCCCGGGGATGCATCCTGGCCCTCGACAAGGGCGTGGCAGGGGAGCGCTACATGCTCGACGGCCGGCCGGAGGACGTCGTGAGCATCGCCAACGCGTGCACCCGCATGTGCCGGCTGGCCGGCATCGACCACGAGGTCGTCGACGTCGACCCCTCCGACGACCCCGAGCTGCTGCAGGTGTTCGGGCCCACCCTTATGGCGATCGCCGAGAAGGCGGCGCACCACAGCCCGGAGCGCAAGAGCTTGACCGATTCCAAGACGTACAAGCGGCTCGGCTACGATCCCATCAGCCTCGACGAGGGTCTGGGGCTGACCCTCGACTGGTTCCGGGACATCGGCCGACTCGACGGTCGCTAGAGCCGCCGGGACCCATACCGTCGCGTCGCCGTCCCGATAGTACAGCGCCAGTTAGTCTGCATCGGGGGTCGGAGTTTTGTCTCACTGATAGCCGGGATCTCGCCCGCAAGGAGTACACCGATGTTCGTGACGAATCATGTGCTCTCGGGCGTGGTGATTGGTCGACTCCTCGAGCGGCATCCGCTCACAGCCTTTGTCGTCGGCGTTGGGTCGCACCTCGTGTTGGACATGGTGCCTCATTGGGGTTGCGACATGAGAACGGACGATGGCAGACAGCTCTTTCTTCGGTACGCGAAGCGGGATGGCCTGGCGGGCCTCTTGGCGATGGCGTGTGCTGCGGGGGCAGTGGAGCGAAGGGCTCGCACTGCAACCATCGCTGCGATGGTGGGAGCGACGCTGCTAGACGCCGATAAGCCGGTATTGCACTATTTCGGGCGCAATCCGTTCCCCCGGGTCGTCAGACGGATCCATTCGCGAGCCCAGAACGAGTCACCAGTGGGCCTGCCAAACGAGATCGTGTTCGGCCTGTCGTGTGCAATCACCGATGCGGTTATTGCGGTGAAATGCCGGCGCCGCTATTCCTCCCTGACGTAGCGGGGGACCACAACTCTGCGCCACTACGCCGCGACCGTCACCTCCGACGGATCGTTGTGGTCGAATTGTGCGGACATTCGATACCGCTTCGGGGAATCTGTTCCGGTCGGATTGCCTGCCCTTCCCAGCTCAGTTGGGTGCACCTCAGAAGAGCTCGCCTCAAGTATGGTGGAGGTAACGCCGATAAGGCTCGTATTGGGTTCAGAGCCTCAACGCACAATGAAATTCATAAGGCCACAAGCAAGTAGCGGGCGCACTCGCAAACAGCGACCCGGCATATGCCACCGTTGTGGTTGGGCCGGATCTGTGTCGAGGGTAGGGCGGGCGGACCGCCGTCGCATGAGGACCGGAAGAGCCTTCGGACGTCTCTGCGACGACTGTATTGCCGTTCTTCTCGACCGGCGACCGGCCGGAGTGGGCTTGGACGCGCCACCGAAGACCAGGCTGCTTCATCGCCGAGACGTGGCATGAACTGCGCACCTCACCGAAGACCATAGATCCGATCGTCAGGACGCAGTTCAGTTCCCTTGCCGCATTGGCAGCGGCGTCAGCTGGCTTCCTCGCTCACCGGTGACAACAAGGACCACGAAGCCCCTGTGCCTCGATCAGCCAGCAGAGAGTCCATTGCAGTGGTTCGCGCAGAGCCATTGCGTTCCGCGTGGATGGTCCTCAGTACTCGCAGGCCATCAGAGAAGGCGTTGAGGTTGCTCACGCCGAAATGACGGGCGGTCTCGAAACTCGGAACCTCCGTGACCCGGAGGCCGGTTTTTGCGATCCGCACGTTGATCAATGTCTCTACTTCGAATCCGTCTCCCCAGAGCATTGCTCCACGCTCGGAACCTTCGATCTCACTTGCATTGAGTTGCATGACGTCGAGGCATTCTCGCCGGAAGGCGTTGTAGCCGTAGCAAAGGTCCGTGTATCGAGTTCCGTAGAGCAGATTGACAATCCTGTTGAGCCAGAAGTTGCCGAATCTCCTGACCAAACTGATGTCCAGGCTTCCCCCACCGGTGAGGAAGCGGGATCCTTTGGCAAAGTCGGCCCCTTCCTTCAGAGCAGCGACGAAGCGGGGAATCTCTGCCGGGTCGTTCGAGCCGTCTGCGTCCATCATGACGATGAAGTCAGTCGTGGCAGCGGCAAAGCCACAGGCCAGGGCGTTTCCCTTGCCTTCACGGGTCTGGCCGATGATGGTGATGTCCGGTCTCAGTCGGAGCGCGACGCTCACTGTGTCGTCGGTCGAGTTCCCGTCGACGAGGATCACATCGCAATTCTTTGGGAGCTTTGCGATGACGTGTGGCAGGTTTCGCGCCTCGTTCTTGGCAGGAATCACGATGCTGAGGGTTGGCTCCGTATCTCGCGGCGCCAGAATTGGTCGGACCCGAGACGGCTGTTCCCCTGGCACTTGGACCCACCTCTCTCCTCGACCCGACACTTGAGATGTTGACGAACGAACTCCCGGTTGAGATAGAGCCGATCGGACTGAATATCGATTTTCTCCTGCTCATCGAAGCCCTCAAATCTGGCCAATTGGGCGGGTTCGATGCTCCCTGTGCGGCCTGCTACGGCCACCATCCTGGAAGAACTCGACGTCGGAGATAGAGCCGGTCGGACGCAATCGGGCTCTTCGCGTCTGAGTAGGGAGTAGCCCCTGGGGGCATCCGCGAACGCGGCCAGAGGTCCCGCAATCGTTGCTGTGTTCCAAGACAGCGACGAAGGAGACCTCTGACGATGGACGACGCTACTGGCCTGGCCGAGGCACTGCTGGGACTCGACGGCTTCAGGGTGCTCGAGGTGAGCGAGACCCCCGACGAGGTGTGCATCACGGTAGAGACGACGGCCGACCTCGACGGATGTCCGCGCTGCGGAGTACGGGCCCTCGCCAAGGAGCGCCGGCGCGTCGATATCCGAGACGTGCCCTGCTTCGGGCGACCGGCCCGGCTCATCTGGATGAAGCGCCTTTGGCGTTGTTGGGATCCCGACTGCGAGCAGACGACATGGACCGAGGGATCCCCCCACGTCCCCGCCAGGGCCGTGCTCACCGTGCGCGCCGGCGCCGAAGCCACCCGCCAGGTGGGCGAGCTCGCTCTGCCCGTGGCCGTGGTGGCCAAAGAGCTCGGGGTGTGCTCGTAGACGGTGATGGACGCCGTGGTGCGCCACGGCACGCCCCTCGTCGCGGACCCTTCTCGGGTCGGCTACGTGCGGGCCCTCGGCATCGACGAAACCTCGTTCCTCTCGGCGACGCGGGACCACCACACCATCTACGCCACTGGCCTGGTCGATCTCGACGAGAGGATCCATCGACCTGATCGAGGGCAACGGGGCCCCTGAGCTGCGCCGATGGTGCGCGGCGCAGGACCCGGCCTGGATGCAGACCATCGAGGTGGTGGCCACCGATCTGGCCGAGAGCTATCGGCGCGGTATCGCAGAGCACCTCGAAGCGGCCGCGGCCACCGTCCAGTGGGCCTTCCCGTGAGGCGTGTCCCGTGCGTAGGCCATCGGCGGCGCGGGTACCGAAATGGGCCAGCCGGTCGGGAGCAGTGGCCAGCAGAAGTGCCTCGATCGCTTGGTCCAGCTCGGCAAGTTCGTGATCGAGACTCTGAAACCGTGGGAGCAGCGAAGCGAGCGACGACTTGGCGGCCACCGTCGTCGAGTCGGAAGCCACCCGCCAGGAAGGCGCGCACGTGCACCGTGGTCGCGCTGACCCGTTCTCGGCCGGCCAGCTTCGTGTGTCGGCCTCCATCCCCGCAAGATCCTCAACAGCCTCGGCCACCACGCGAAACGGCCTGCGGAGTCAGGCTGCTGGCTGGTGGCCTCGGGCACCGGAGATCGCCGGTACCGTCCAGCTCTGGAGATGTCACGGGTGCGGCTCGACGATCCTGATGTGCCATCGCCGTCTCACGGTCACCGATCGCCGCCCATTCACCGAGCTGCGTCACCACGAAGGGACTCCGTGACCGACGCCCGGCGATAGACGCGAATCACGACGGGCGAAAGGACGAGGGCTTCGCACGCCGCTGCGATCGCCCATCCGAGGCAGAGTCCCGTCGCTCCCCAGAATACGCCTCCTACAGCGACTCCGGCGACTTCCGCGGCGGTTCCGATGGCGATGACCCTCGTGGCGTCGCTGAGACGTCCTTGCGCCCTACGGATCGCGACATAGTGATCCTTGATCACGTAGGAAGGACCAATGAGTATGAGAAGTCGCAGGGCCGTGCTTCCATAGATTGCGTAGGCGGGGCCGAAGAATTGCAGGATCAGCGGAGCCCCAAGCTCAACGACAAGCACGATCGCACCGCACGCGGCGAGTCCGAGAGGCAGCGTCCGACGAAGCAGTTGGTGGAGTACGTAAGGGTCGTCTGACTTCGCCGCGAACAACGAAAGGGCGAGCAGATAAGGGATGATCAGCACAGTCGTCGCCACCAAATCAGCCGTGATGAAGTAGGCGACCTGTCGTGGAAGGATGAGGAGGGCGGCCATCGCCGGGACGATGAATGAAACTGAATTGATCGACAGATTGAGTGCGTGATGGTTGAGAGAGAGCATTCCGTAACGGCGTACGAGAGCGATCCGTTGGCTGAGCCCCCCTTCTCCGGGACGGACGCGCTCGAGCCGAAGCATAGGAAGACAGACGAAAAAGGAAATGACCAGACCCGCCGCCCAGGAGAGCATCAGGCCCGCGCTGGTTCTCGTTCCAGCGAATACGAGGAGGCCCAAACAGGCAACCTTGAGCACGGAGGCGAGAATGCCCCTTGTGAGCTGGGCTGAGCCGCGATTCAGCCCGATGGCGGCATTGTCGAAAGTGATGGTTGCCACAGTTGCCACGCCCCCAGCGATGAACAGGGCACTGGTGACCGGATCGTGCCCGATGATTTTCAGGCTCTTTCCGAGAATGGGGGAGAACGCCATCGTGCCGATCGAAAGAACCAGGACCACAAGACTGGCGACCCAGATCCCAGTGGTGATGACGACACGCCGCGATGTCTCTTCGATCGATTTGAGTTCGGCGAGCAAGAGGACCGCGATCCCGAGAACCCCGATCGCCGCCAGGAAGAATGAGGTCGATGACGCCGCTGCTGCGAGACCGACGTCTTGAGCTCGGAAGAGGTGAGTAGCGAGCGACCAGTAGATCAAGCCGATGATCGCAGTTGCACCCTGTTTGGAAACGAGGTATGCGAACGTCGCAAAGAGTCGTCTTCCCTCGGTCGGTTCGGCTGACTTCCGCTGAGATATCCGGGCCTTTGGCGACAGGTAGCCGGCCGTCGTCGTGAGGAGGCCGACAACGATCATTACGGACCGGGCGAAGCCTCCAAGGTCACCTCCGAGGCCGGCACGCAAACCGCCCCAGACTCCTCTGGGCAACGTGGAGCGGACGTATGTACGTTCACTGGCGAGCGCCTGCTCGCTGCCGGCGCGCTGCGCTACAGCAGCCTTGGAGACACCCTCCGAATAGCAGCGTCTCAGGAAGTACCTGACTTTCGTGCGCTCGACGCCCACGTGATGGTGGACCATGGCGCGCGGGACGTGTACGAGCTCGGTTCCAGTGAAGGTCCTCCGAACACGGAGGGCGAACTCGGTCTCCTCGCATCCGAGCGGAAGCGTGCCAAGGCGTCCCATGTCCGTGTCAAAGTCACCGACTTCGTCGAAGACCGAACGACGGAATGACATGGCCGCCCCGATGAGATTGCGCTGCGGCGCAACGGTGTCCGGCAAGCCGCGGTAGCTGCAGCCGACGACCCAGTCGAACTCGTATGGGAACCATCGGGGTCGGACTTTTCCGGGCCAGACTGGCCACGCCGCACCACCTGCACCCACCACGTTCGGGAGGTATTGAACGAGTAGCTCCTCCAGCCAACCGGGGTCTGCCTCCGCGTCGTCATCAAGGAAAGCGACCACGTCGCCTGTGGCAACTCGCACTCCAGTATTGCGGGCTCCGGACAAACCCGCGACCTGCGCATTGGCGAGCACCTCCACGTCGCTCGGAAACGTGGACTGGGCCCGCCGGAGCAACGCTTCGTTGTGGTCGATGACCACGATGAGCTCGTCAGGACGACGCCGCTGAAGGCGCATCGATCCGATTGCATCGACGAGAGAGTCCCAGCGACGCTCGGTGTAGGCGCAGATGACCACCGTCACGGTGTGGGGTGAGCCGAAAGGAGAGCGAGCGGGTCGGGTTTCGAAACCACGACTGTCCTCCTCGCCGACCGGGAGCGGGGCTGCTCCTTCAACCATTTCTCTCAGCCCGCATCTCTTCCGGCTCGCAGTTCGCCACGAATTGTCGCGGTCCTGTGGACGCTACCGCCTGGTGTTCGGTGAGGATCTGGGCTCCAGCTTAGACCAGACATCTGCTCTGTTGAGCTGGCGAGCACGGGAGCACATGTCTGGATCACTGCGTGGCGGCGAGCCGAAGGCGCACCACCGCATCCCTGACGCCGGTAGGCGGGTCTCGAGCGCACCAAGCTGGGATTTGGGCTTGTGTCGAAGTGCCATGCTTTCGCATCCGTCGTCACCGGGACACCCCCTTGAGCTACCCGGCCTCTCACTCCGCTCCGACATCGCCAGCCATTTCGAGCAACCACCAAGTGTTTCATTGCCTCCCCCCCGATTCAAGGGTGAGATCGATCTACGCGAGCGATCGCGCGTCTGAGACCGGGGACCAAGCGCGGTGCAGGAGAGCTAGCAAGTTTCGGAAGTCACCGGTCAAATGATTCGTCCACCGATCTCTCGCCCATGGCATGGACTACACTCCCGATCCGACAGCGGCGCATTGTCCGGTGGGGCCGCGGCGTGGGTTTGGGACCCGAGGTGCCATGCAGACGACAGTGGTCGAACTCCCTCATTCATCTGGTGAGTTGATCGACGCCTGGAAGGACTTGGCGTGTCGGGCGGCTGAGCCTAACGCCTTCTTCGAGGCAGAGTTCGTCCTGGCAGCCGCACGGCATCTGCGATCGTCAGGCGTCTATCTGGCAGTCTTCGTTGAGGACGGAAACTTGAAGGCTGCGCTGCCCGTGTACTCGAACCGGTTATGGCGAGGAATGGGACCCTGTGTGGTCCGGAGCTGGGTCCATGACTACTGCTATCTGGGCACTCCCATGCTGGACGCCGACCAACCCCTGGCTGCTCTCGAGGGGCTGCTTGACGAGTTGAACCGTTGGGCCGGCCGGCAGAGGATCCTTGCCTTCGACCTGCTGGGTACCGGCGGCCCTGTGGAATCGGCCCTCAACCAGGCCATGAGCTCGCGCCACCACGAGCTGGTGATCCGGAACTCATACGAGCGTGCGGTCTTCCATCACGACGAGAGCGGCTCCGCACCCGGCGGCCACGTTCGACGGGAAGTCTCGCGCCTTGGTCGTCGCATCGAGAAGGAGATGGGGGCTCCTGCCGTCATCGTCGAACGCAGCGGTGAACCTGCCGCCATAGATGACTTCTTGGAGCTGGAGGCGAGTGGATGGAAGGCCGCCAATGGAACCGCGATGGCGTCCAGGCCGGAACACGCGCAATTCTTCAGGGAGATGTGCGCAGACTTCACCCGCAAGGGTTGCCTCCAGCTGAGAAGCCTGGAGGTGTCGGGCAGGCCGGTGGCCACCAAGTGCAACATCATCTCGGGGAACGTTGTGTTCTGCTTCAAGAGCGCCTACGACGAGCGGTACGCCTCCAGCCATCCCGGGTTCCAGCTTGAGGTTCGGGACATGGAGTGCTTTGCAGCTGAGGGCCGCTTGTGGGAGGACTCCTGCACCGATGCGAACAACTCGATGTACAACCGTCTCTGGCCGGGCCGCCGAACTCTCGCCAACGTCCTGGTGCCCCTATCTCGCAGCACCAAGGCGGTTCTGCGCCCTATCCTGGGCGCTGCGAACATGGGACAAAGAGCCAAGAACCGCATCGGAGGTCACCGATGAGCTCACTGCTCGACATCAACCCAGACGAGTTCCTGTCAGCGTTGGGTCGTCGTCCGCTTTGGGTCAGTCACCAACTCGTGGGCCATCCGCTTCTCAGCCTCGAGGCGCTCGGCGCGCTCGCTGACTGCATGCCGCCCGACCGTATCGAGCGCCAGAGGACTGACCTGGACCTGGTCCTTCCCGGTGGCGGGAACCGCCGAGGGGGAGTGGAGTCGCCCGGCGACCTGGTGCGAGGCATTGAGACCAGCAAAGACTGGGTCGTGCTCTGGAACGTCGAGGGCGATCACCGGTACAAGGCGCTTCTGGACGAGATACTGGATCCAATCGCGGACTTGCTGGGTAATCGAGAAGGCGGAATGTGTCGCAGGGAGGCCTTTATCTTCATCTCCTCCGCAGCGTCGATCACACCGGTTCACTTTGATCCTGAACACAACTTTCTGCTCCAGATCCATGGCATCAAGCAGATGCATATAGGTGAGTTCGCCACCGTGACGAGAGGCCAGCAAGAGCTCGAGCGCTACTACATCGGAGGCCATCGGAACATTGAGCACATGCCCGGAGCGGCCCATGTGTTCCGCCTGGAGCCCGGTAGGGGAGTCTACGTTCCATCTCATGCGCCGCACTGGGTCACCAACGAAGGTCTCGCTTGCGTTTCGCTGTCGATAACATTCCACACCAGAGCCATTCTTCGTCGAGGGAATGTGCATGTTGTCAACTACCACTTGCGCCAACTCGGCCTGTCACCATCCCCTCCCGACAGGTCGAAGGTAATTGATGCAGTGAAGCTGGCGTTCCATCGTGTGGCGAGGACGGCGCGGAACCTGCGCAAGAGGATCGCTGAAAGTCGCCGACGCTGATCGCCCGACCCGTGTCTGTAGTCGAACGGGAGAGCCTGGGTGCCGTTGCTCCGGCCTGGGACGAACTCGTCTCAGTCGCCCCCCTACCTTCACCTTTTCTCCGGTCTTGGTGGCTGGAGAACACCGCGAGCCCAGGTTCGACGTACCTGTTGGTCCTCTCGGGCGAACAGCTCCTCGGTGGCCTCGCAGTGGACCGGGACGTTCGGCTGGGCGTGGAGCATGTCCGGTTGATGAGCAGCGGAGACCTGGGCCCGGACCATCTCGACCTCCTTGCGGCCCCGGGGTCCGAAGCCGTCGTTGAGGCCGCACTGTCGGAATGGCTTGCACGTCCAGGCGGTCGGTTCATCGAGCTCGAGGGCATTGTCGAGGGTGCGCGTTTGGAGGCCGTGGTGGCCCCCATGGGTGGACGGCGCTGGGTCGGCTCGAGTTCCGCGCCATGGGTGGAGCTCAAAGGTGACTTCGAGGAATACCGGTCATCGTTACCCTCGCGTCTGCGCAGCAGCATGTCCCGGACCTCCTCCCGTCTAAGGGGTCTCGGGGTCAGATACCACGTCGCCGAACCGGAAGAGTCCGGAGAAGCGATCGAATGGCTGCGCCGCCTGCATACAGCGTCCTGGGGATCGCATTCAACCTTCCTCCCCTCCTTCTCTCGTTTTGCGGCGGCAGCACGCATCGGCATCGCACGAGGAGAGTTGAGAATCCATCAGCTGGTCGCCGGTGACGAGGTGATCGCCACCCAGGCATGGTTCGAGCTCGGGGAGCGAGCCAGCTTCTACCAGAGTGGACGTAACTCGACCGATGCACAATGGCGGGGGGCGGGAAACGTCCTCCACGCCTTCGTGGCCGAGCGCGCCTTCGATGTCGGTTTCAAGGAGCTCGACTTCCTCCGGGGTAACGAACAGTACAAATTGGAGTGGGCAGACCGATCCCGTACCCAGGTCACATACCTCGTGGCCAGGGGAGCCAGGGCTCGGACGGTCGCCAAGGCCCGTGAGGCCAGAAGCCACCTCGCCGGATCCATCTCATCGCATCATCCGTCCTGGACTCCCATAGCTCGATGACGCCCCGGTGGGCGTTGCGCCGTCTGCCAACTGATTCGAGCGGGAGCGAGGAAAGAAGAGGGCTGACGTCACCCTTGGTTCAGGGTCGTCTCGGAATACACCCGGAGGAGTTGGTCAACGCAGTGGTCCCACGTGGTGAGGTCGGGGCTCTTGGGTCCTGGCCCCGCAGCTACCTTGACCAGCACCCTGGCCAGCTTGGTCGGGGGAATATTCAGCGGGACTGCCGTGGCGAGCCCCTCTGACGCCAGCTCGGTTAGTCCTGACGTGTCGGCAACAACGACCTTCCGTCCGAGAGCGAGCGCCTCCATGAGAGCAACGGGGTTCGCTTCATAGTCGCTCAGGAGCGCCACGACGTCGCTGGAGCGAACGAGTCCGCCGAGCGCGGCTCGCTCTGTGGTGTCGAATGAGGTGAACATCACGGCTTGTTCCACCCCGAGCCGGGTGACGAGGCGCCGGAGTTGCCTCTCATAGGTGCCGCGGCCGACAATCGCCAGCCTCGCATCCGGCGCCATCTCCAGGAGCGCCGGCATAGCCGCAACGAGCCGGTGATGACCCTTGTAGCGTTCCAACCGCCCCACCGAGCTGATGAGCGGGGAGCCGGGCGCGACGCGCGGAGAGTCGTCGACCGGGAGAGGCTCGGCACCATTTCGTATGAGCTGGATTCTGTGCGGATCAATCTTCAGTCGGCGGGCGAACTGCTCGACCTCGTATGCGCACACGGCGATGAGAGCATTCGATCGGCGAAGAAGGGGTCGCAGCATCAGCCACTGAGGCTCGCGCACTGCGGTCCGAAGCCGACTGGAGTGGCCCCCCGTGTGGAAACTCACCACGGTTGGGATCCCCGTTCGCTGTGAGGCCATGAGCGCCATCGGCGGTAGGAGAGTATGCAAGCCCTGCACGTGTACGAGGTCGTAGGTACCGCTGGCGATCTCCCGGACGAGGGTCGGCGACGCATGAAGGTCGGTCCCGCGTGGCCCGGCGCGAAACCGTCGAATGGTGAGCCCGTCCCGGTGCTCGCGGGGGAGGAGTTGGCCGCTTACGTCGGTAGTGAGCACCGTCACGTCCAGGCCCCTGGCGGCCATCCTGCGTGCTACCTCGCCGACGTGGGTCTCGATACCACCGAGGAGTGGCGCAAAGCGAGAAGCCACCATGGCAACCCGTAGTCCTTTCGTTTCTGGGTGCTCGCGTGCTTGGGAATCAGCGTGAGGGATCACGCCGGTCACCCGAGCCTCCATCGCTGGAGCTGCGCTCGGAAGCGAAGGCGTCCCCAGTCCATGACGAGGCGTCTCGGAAGTCGGTATGGATCCGTCGATGGTCTGGCCGTACCCGGCAGGGTGGTGCACGCATTGTCGAAGTTGGCCAAGCGGACAGCTTCGACCGAAGTGTCGTCGAAGTCGTCGCGGCGGCCGAAGGGATACGCAAATTGGGACACGCGTCGTCCGAGAAACCGTTCCAGATCCAACCTCGACGCAGTGATGGTTTCGACCTGTTCCTGTTTCGGGCGGCCCCGCAGTCGGACATGGTCGACCGTGTGGGCGCCGATCGTGACGACGTTGGCGGTCGCGAGCTGGAGAAGCTCCGCAGGCGTCAGAGCTCGAGCGTCAGGCGGAGGCGTCGATCCGACGGACCACTTTTCCGAGACGGCGTCGAGGGCGGATTGGATTTCTTGGACTGAAAGGGGGAGTAAGTGGCGACGCACTGCACTCAGGTCCGCGCAAAAGTCAGACTCACCAAGTGGGATGCGAACGGTCTGTCCGCCTGCCGCCAAGCAGAACTCGCGGATTCCTCGCGGACGGGAGCGCAACAGGGTGCCGAGACGATCCCACCAGAACCCACGGTGGCCACCGAGAAGACCGCTCGTCACGAAAATGGTGATGGGTACACCCTTTGATTCAGCAATCGGCAGCGCATTGCCCAGGTTGTCGCTGTAGCCATCGTCGAAGGTCACGACCACTCTGGGTCGACGCGACCGCAAGCACAAGTCGTCCAGGGTCGATGGTTCGCGTCTACGCGCAATTTCCTCGAGGTGAGCGGCAAAGTGTTCGGGACTCACGCAGAGACCAAAAGGATCCTTGACACCTTCCGCTACTCGGTGATAGCAGAGGATGAGCGTTCCCCTATTTTTCACTGCAGGGACGCTCCAATCGCGAACGCAGTCGGCGCTCGCCGAGCCAGCCTGAGTCGCACAAGCTTCGTTCCGTCTTCAAATGTGCACCCATCGCCACGCATTCTACCTAGGGCCAGGCGACCGCTGTTCGGAAGGACGGCGCTCTGGGCAAGTGCCTCTGGGCGGCCAGAGAACCGAGGAGAAATATGAGTGCGTGGAGTGGCGAGAACGCTCCATTGATCGCCGCTATAGCTCCGGAAAGCCCACGAATGAGTCCCACATTTCCTTGCAGAGGCGCTCGACTTCAGGGTTGAGGTCATCCACCGTCGCGGCGTTTGGTTGCGCTCTAACCTTCTTGACTATCGAGCGCTCGGGTAGCGAGATTCCGATATACGTCGACAGTTTTTGGACCACTTCGCCTGGGCCGGTGCAAGCGTGCTCATAGCGGAGGATCCGAATCCGCTCCTCGTTCCAGAGCTGCTGGTCAATATAGAGCTGGTTGCGAGTCCACCAGAAGAGCGCGGCCGCATCGAGCGGCGAGAGTCCGACACTCAGGAGGTCGATCACAGTCTCTCGTGTCTTCTTGGTAGCACCTCTATAGTGCCAATCCAGGGAGTCACCGGAACGAAAGGGCTCTAGGTCCTGATAAGGGTTCTCGGTACCGAAGCGCTTGAGATTGGACCGTGCAACATCCTTGTAATGGCGAAGCATCCAGATGGCCTTTGCACCGCCGGCGGCATCGGCGAGCTCACTGACCCGACAGCTCTCCACCAGGGCTTTTGCAGCGACTACTTCGAACGGGAGGCGGTGGATTCGGCGGAACACGGTAGGAACGTCTTTCCAGCTGGTTTCCTCTGGGTCGTCACCCACGAGACGATGATCGTGTTCCTCAAGGATGAGAACCCGCCATGATTGATCGAGGAAGGTTTGCTGCAACATGGTGGTTCCCGATCGCTGGCATCCAAAGATGAGAACGACCCTTCGCTGATCATGAGGCGCTCGAACGACCGAACGCGCGAGTGTCTTCACGACCGATCGCATCCGTCGTGTGATGAGCGGCTCATCGTCTCGCTCCTTGTTGCGAGCGATGGGCGTGACGGGGGACAGTTCCTGTTGGTCTGTCGATGACATCGCGAACAGCCTTTTCACGGATCTGCGAAATCGTTTGATTGTCCGCCTGGCACCCATAGGGAATCGCAATGGTAGATGATCGGCGAACACCAGGGCATCAGTCGGCAACTCCATCGGCTGAATGCGCCTGGCAAGTCTGGTTCATACAGACCGCTGTCGATGCAGGTACCGAGTGCCCGATCCGCGCGCCAGATGCCGCTCGGGATGCTGAGGATGTGGTGCGTCACACCAAACCGCTTGTTGCAGCCGAACCTCCCGCACATGGGTTCGCACCGTCCTTGTCGTAGCCGTTCTCGGCAGCGCACTGTCGCTCGCGGTTGGGTCCGATTAGTTTGGGTTGACCATGCGCGTCCTGATGGTGTCTCAGTTCTATCCGCCGATCGTCGGCGGACAGGAGGCTCACGTCCGCAACCTGGCCTTGGCGCTTGCGGCGCGTGGCCATGATGTCGAAGTGGCGACGATCGCCGTGGATGGCACTGAAGGAACGTTCCCGGATGGCCTGGTACCGGTCCACCGCCTCCACGCGGCTGCGCAATACCTGCCTCAAATCTTCAGTGACCCTCAACGCCCACATTCCATGCCGATAGCTGATCCGCAATTTCGGGCTGGTATCCGGAGGCTTCTTCGGACAGGGCGATTTGACGTGATCCACGCCCACGATTGGAGCGTCGGTTCGGCACTCGGTCCCGCCCGACGGTCCGGAACGCCCGTTGTGTTCACCCAGCACGATTACAGCCACATCTGCGCCACGAAGCGGCTGATGCGCGGAGATGAGGTCTGCCCGGGTCCGGCGCTGGTTGCTTGCACTCGCTGCGCGTCATCCCAGTACGGCCCAATGGTTGGTCCCGCCGTGGTGCTCACCAACTTCGCTTCATCTCGCGCGCGCCAAAGGCAGATCGATACATTCATTCCCGTGAGTTCGGCGGTGGCGTTCAGCACGGGCTTACCGGGTCGTTGTCGCTACGAGGTCATCCCAAACTTCATTCCTGACAACCTCCTGCTCGACGAGGCCATCCCACACCCTGACGGACCTATCGTGTTCGTTGGCGATCTGAGCCGCGACAAGGGTATCGATGTGCTGATCGAGGCATATCTGCGACTTGGCGATGTGCCCCGCCTCGTGCTCGCCGGTCGGATCCTCGCGGAAATTCCGTTCGACCTTCCTGAGCGGATCGAACTGCTCGGCGTCATAGATCACGATGCAGTCATGACACTCATGCGGTCGGCGAGCGTCGTCGCCGTCCCGTCGATCGTGCCCGACTGTTGTCCGACGGTGATCCTCGAGGCGATGGCCGCCGGCCGACCGGTTGTCGCGGCCGCGAGCGGGGGGATCGTGGAACTGGTCGACAACGGCGTGACCGGCTTGCTCGTCGCCGCCGGCGACCCGGTACGCCTTGCCGAAGCACTCTCTTCGATCATCCACGACGTCGATAGCGCGACCGCGATGGGACGCAAGGCGCTCGACCGCGTGCGCTTGTTCACTGCATCGGCAGTCGTGACACGGATCGAGAGGGTCTACGAGCGCCTTGCTGCCGGCGGGAGGCCGAGGAAGCACCCGCGGGGTAGGTCGAACTTCACATAGGGGCTGTACGGACAAGATATTCCGAAGCTCTCAGCGCTCCCGGCCCGCTCAGATCCCGATCGGGCCGGGTCGGCCTCGTTGTCGGAAGGTCGTCCCAGAGCTCGCACCGCTCGCAGGCTCGAGACCAACCGGCCGAAGTCATGGGGTGGTTTCCAGAGGCACGGGAAAAGGTTGGCTGCGGGGTCGCTGACGTGCACCTGCGGAGCGTCCCCTGACATACTGGACTCTTGTTGAGGTCCGATCGCTAGACCAGGAGAGGCCACTCCTGTATTCAGCACAAGAGTCCTTGCCCTCCGTGGGGCTGGTTCACGACACGACATGGCAGCGGGGCAAGCGATGGATGTGCGAATTCCAGATAGTCGTCACGATCTCGACGTCGGGAAGGTGTCGACGTTGCCCGAGGAAGTCAGTTCCCAGAGCGCCAGTCCCATTTCTCCAGGCGTCACCTCGCCAGAGGCCTTGCATGTGAGTGGGTCACGTCTCGGATCCGTGATTGCGATCGTGGGAGGCGGCCTGTTGATGGTGGGAGTCGGCGACGCCCTTGCCCGTACCGGTCACCAGTCGCCCGTCGTGCCGCTCTTCTTGGTGGGACTGCTGTTTATCTTCGCTCCGTGTGCCTGGCGTCTTACCGGTACCGCCGCGACGCGGAACGAGCGACTGTGGGTCTCGGTGATACTCGGTCTCGGGCTCCTCGCGTCCTACGCATTCCGCAGCCCGCTCATCTTTGACGGCTTCGACGAGTTGGCCCATGGGGCGACGCTCATGCGGATTCTCGACAGCCGATCGCTGTTTCCGACCAACCCCATTTTGCCGGTTAGTCCGTTCTATCCCGGGATTGAACTGGTGACGATCGCCACCAAGTGGTTGACCGGACTCCCATTGCTGCTCGACCAGATGGTCGTGCTGATCGGCGCCCGCATCGTGCTCGTGCTGTGCATTTTTCTCATCGTGGAGCGGGCTTGTAATTCTTCACGTGCCGGCGGCATTGGCGTACTCGTCTATGCCGCGAGTCCGGAGTTCTATTCCCAGGGTGCACAGTACGGCTACCAGACACTCGCCCTCGCTTTTGCCGTTGCGATCGTTCATTTGATATTTGTCTCAATCGACGCAACCCAACCGAAGAGGGGAAGGCTGTTCGCGCTTGCGCTCGTCTGCATCGCAGCGATGGTCGTGTCCCACCACGTCACGTCTTGGCTCACCGTCGGATTCCTCGTGGTGTGGGCGACAGGACTGCGCTTTATCATCGATCCATCGGGTCCGTCAGCGCCCGATTCCACAGCAGGTCAGACTCTCGTAGCCGAGAATCTTCCGCCTTCACAAGCTGGAATTGAGTCTCGGGAGGAACGATTTACGAGGCGGAGGGAGCAGTCGCAGATCGTTGGCGTCGCTGCTCTCATTGGCGTTGTGCTCACCGGGATGTGGATCGCGTTCGTCGGCCATGTTCTCACTGAATACGTCGGCCCGATCATTCAGGCAGGGGTCAGGGGCATCACTGCGACGCTGGACCAACTTCACGGCGATCGAACGCTCTTCTACAGCTCGGCGGGCGGCGGTTCGCCTGCTTGGGAGTCGGCCCTCATTCTGGCGTCCGCCGTTTTCTTCTGCCTCATCATCTTGATGTCCCTCTACACGGTGATCTGGAAGAAGAGCGTTCGGGGTGGCAGGCTTCGCTACTTGCCTGCCGCGATTGCGGCGGCGTATCCGCTCGCAATGCTCTCGAACATATCGTCTGACGCCAAGGAGATCGGCGCCCGAACGACCACTTTTATATTTTTCGGTGTGGCGGTTGTCGTTGGAGGATGGCTAGCCAGACGGCTCTTGACACAACGCCGGCTGATCGAGCGAATGGCGACCATCGGTGTAGCTGTCATTTGCTTCCTCGGAAGCACTCTTTACGGAGGGGGCCCCTTACCCGCCCTGGTGGATGGTCCCTACATCGTCGGCGCACATGAACGTTCGCTGGGTTCACCGTCACTGGCGCTGGCACATTGGGTCAGTACGCATCTCCCAGAAGGTGTCCACGTGGCGGTCGATCGCGACAATGGCGGGTTGCTCAACGACATCGGGGGGGTCGACCCGGTCACTCCTCTTAATGGGTCGCCTAACGTGGCCTCGCTGTTCTTCGACCGACAGCTCACCCCATCTGACATCTCCCTCATCCGCAGGGATGACATTCGCTATGTCGTGACCGATACACGTCTCGCCGAGGGATTGCCGCTGTACGGGGCTTACATAGCGCCAGGTGAAGCCCGACCTCGAACCCGCCTGACAGCGGCGGAGCTCGAGAAGTTCAACTCCGATTTCTCGGTCCATCGCATCTACGACAACGGCACGATCCAGGTGTACGATGTTTCGCTATTCCTGGGTAAGCGCCCCCTCGCTTTGCCCGCGACCTCTGTCGGTGCAACATCGTCGTCTGGGACCGACGTGGTCGTGTTCGTCCTTGCCAGCTTGGTCGCAATCGTGTGGCTGTTCAGACTGCGCCGCCGCACGAGCCCCGCTTCGATCGACGCGCACTTGGTGGTCTGCGCGTTGGTGGGGGCGATGGCAATCGGACTCTTCGGGGCGTTCGCAATCCTGTTCGTCCATCTGCCGCCCGGACCCACAGCCCTCCTCACTCTGCTTGTCTTGTTGGCGCTGGGCGTACGGCCCGCAAGGTGGAGGACGCATCCCGAGCGCACTATCCACCGCTGGGCGGCAACGCCTCCAGTACCGCTGGAATCGACGGCCGAGGCCTCCATCCCATCGGCGGCGACGAATGTCAGCGGATCAGGGGTGACCAGCAGCCCGGTCGTAGCGTCGCCGAGCCAACCGCCACACGGTACTCATCGTGTCCGCTCTCAGCTCGCGCTGGGGTGCGCCGGGCTCATGCTCTTTGCCGTCGGAGCCTCATTGGCAACGGCAACGGCACGAACGGAATGGGTGCCCCCCTCGGAGTTGTCCATTGACGTTGGGCAGGTCGGCCAGCCAATCGCTAGCGTGGATCTCGGCGCGGCAGCTCCGATATCCGCCCACCTCGCCGTAGTCACGGGAGCCCGAGTCCTCTGGTCAGCCCCACTCTCATCAAACAGCGCGACGCAGAACGTTGTCCTTCCAGCTGACTTGCTTAAGCCGGATTCACGTTTGCTTCTCGTTGCTGGCGGGAGGACCATCCGTTCCGTCTACGGTTGACATGCTCCGGGAAGGGCTCGGCCAGCATGCAACATGAGCCGCCGGATCACCGCGGCAAGGCATAGGCCTGAATCTCGGCCACGCTCATGACCGACGGATTCGGAGACACGCCAGTCGTGTCATTACCCGAGAAAAAGGCATTTGCCTGTGCGTTCCACATGATGATCTCATAGGGAGTGGTGCTGATGTTCTGACTCCACGAACCGACCAGCCTGCCATTGAAGTACGTCTTGATCGACCGGCCGGGGATGTACTCCATCCCGTAGGTGTTGAATCCAGCATTCATGGGAGTGGGAGTGGCGTAACCGAAGTTCGATTGACTGCCAGATGCCGTGTGGTAGGTCGACAGAAAGACGTTGTTCAGAGGAGTGCCACTCGGTAGTCCGGCGTCAGCAGGTGTGAATCCCCCCTCCTGTAGATCGATCTCTTGACTGCCGCCTCCGCTCTTCGGATCGATGAACCAAATGGCGGGCCAAACTCCCCGAGACTCGTCGGGCATTTTGGCCTTGATCTGAACGTAACCGCTCGTAAGCGTGAACTTGTCATACGACGTCACGACGCCGGATCGGTACCCGTAGCCCAGCGATGAGTATGTGGTGTCGGGCACCATGGTCAGGTTCAGTCCGTTGTGCACAGTCACCTGCGAAGGAGAAAAGTAGGTCTGATGAAAGTAGGTTCCGGCGGCTGAATCACCTGCAGGAAGGCCATCGGAATTCCAGGTCGGATCACCCTGACCGCCGATAGCAGTGTTCCAGCGCGCAGAATTGAGCGACGTGCCGGTGAAATGGTCATCGAAGATGAGCTGAGCCGCCGCGTAGCCAGCTGGCGGTGCCATCCCCGTTGCTTTACCGATCGTGTGCATCAGCGATGATGTCACGAGCAGCGTGACAAGAGCCACGATCAACCCGGCAACGACAAACAGTGTGATCGGTATACGCCGGCTCCTACCATTACGGTCGTCCATGCGTTTTTAGCGCAGCTGGTCCATGATGCGTAGCTCGTCGGGCTGCCGGCGCCGCCGCTTGACCCAGCGGTAATTCGGCAGCTGTGGTCGAGGTCGCACGATGCTCACGCCCCAGCGCGTCGGTTCGGGCGGTGTAGCGTGCGTGATGGGTGTGATGAACAGCTCGTCCCTGCCCGGCGAAGCCGATGATGTGACCCGGGCACCTGCGTCCGACGGAGTGACCACATGCGGCTCATGCCATACCGGGTTCGTCGTGCACCGTTCGACGACGAACGGATCGCTGTCGCCCACCCCACCATTGTTAGCACTCGCCTGACGATGCTCTTGATCGCGTTCAATCATGATTCGGAGGCGCCCGGGTCACGGCCTCGCCGAGACCTGGTCGGACTCTACGTCCACTGCGGCGTGGACCCGTGTAGGGACTGCACTGTCAATCTTCCGACAACCGGAAGCGTGCGTCCTCAGCCAGGGTCTCCGCCAACGAAGCGCGCGCTGGCGGACGTCACCGCCGATGGGCCGCACCAAGAGCTGCGCCACCCCAGCTGTGCCGGGGATCCTGCTTCATCCGCAAGCGGCTGGTCCCCTTCGTCTGGTGAGCGACCGTCCGTCGAGACTCCGACGACGTGTTGTTGTCACGCGGGGCCATCATCACACGACTCGCCGTGAGGTACCGTCGAAGTGGGAGGAGGCAGCCGTGAGACGACGGAAGAGGGGGCCCGCGGTCGCGTTCGTGGTCACCGCAATGTTGTGGCTGGGCCTGACGATCGGCGGCGCGCCCGGCGTCGCGTCGGCCGGCACGCCAGTGCCCGGCGCGCCCAACTGCCCCATGTTCCCGGCCGACAACGTCTGGAACACGCCCATCGCGAACTTGCCGGTCGACCCGCAGAGCGCGCAATGGCTGGCCAGCATGAACAGCGCCAGCACCAACATCCACATGGTCTTCGGGCCGATCTTCGGCATGCCCTACACCGTGGTGTCCCCGTCGCATCCCTTGGTGCCCATCACGTTCAAGTACGCGGACGAGAGCGATCCCGGGCCGTACCCGTTCGGTGCCGACACGCAGATCCAGGGCGGTCCCGGCTCCACGGGTGACCGCCACGCCATCATGGTCAACCCGTCCACGTGCACCCTCTACGAGCTCTACGACGCGCAATACAATTCGTCGGGCTCGACCGCCGGTGCGGGGGCGATATGGAACCTCAACTCCGACGCCCTGCGCCCGGCCGGCTGGACGTCTGCCGATGCGGCGGGCCTCCCGATGCTGCCGGGGCTGCTGCGCCAGGACGAAGTGCAGTCGGGCGTCATCACCCATGCCATACGGGTGACGGCCGAGGAGACGGACACCTCGTACATCTGGCCGGCACGCCACCAGTCGGGGGCGGCCTCTAACCCGAACCTCCCGCCTATGGGGGCGCGGTTCCGGCTCAAGGCGAGCTTCGACATCTTGGGCTACTCGCCCCAGGCCCAGATGGTGCTGCGCGCCATGCAGCGGTACGGGCTGATCATGGCCGACAACGGCCCCAACTGGTCTTTCTGGGGCACGGCGGACTCGAACTGGCCCATCGCGCTTGTCAACGAACTCGACACGGTGCCGGCGAGCGCGTTCGAGGCGGTCGACGAGTCGGGACTGATGATCGACCCCAACTCGGGGCAGGCCCGCCAGCTCGGCGTCGCGGTCAACTGCACGTCCCAACCGGGGTACCGCATGGTGGCCACAGACGGCGGCATGTTCTCGTTCTGCGAGCCCTTCTTCGGCTCCATGGGCGGCCAGCACCTCAACGCCCCCGTGGTGGGTATGGCGCCGACGCCCGGCAACGGCGGCTACTGGGAGGTGGCCTCCGACGGCGGGATCTTCAGCTTCGGCAACGCCGGCTTCCACGGCTCGACCGGGAGCCTGCACCTCAATGCCCCCATCGTGGGCATGGCGACCACCCCCGACGGCGGCGGCTACTGGCTGGTGGCCTCCGACGGCGGGATCTTCAACTATGGCGACGCCGCCTTCTACGGCTCACGCGGTGCCCAGGCCCTCAACGCTCCCATCGTGGGCATGGCCTCGAGCACCACGGGGCACGGC